>DASRWT010000045.1:0-14177 GCA_035654455.1 Candidatus Nitrosocosmicus sp.
TGCGCGGGGCAGACGCGCCCCGGGCCGGCCGGAAGTGATTCCTTCATGAGCCGGCCCGCCATGTTCCGCTTCAGGCTCTATGTCGCTGAAGGCGTCCCGAACTCCGCCCAGGCGGTGGCCAACCTCACCGCACTGTGCCGGGCCCACCTCCCGGGGCGGCATCGGATCGAAGTGGTGGATGTGTTTCGGGAGCCGGGCCGGGCCCTGGCCGACCACATTCTCTTGACGCCGACGCTCATCGCCCTCGCGCCGCTGCCCGTGCGGCGAATCGTCGGCACCCTCAGCCAGACTCAGCCGGTGCTGGAAGCGCTGGGACTGAGTCCCGCCGCCGCGTGAGCCCGAAGTCATCTCCAGCGCCCGAGGACGCGAATGGAGAGCTGTCGGCGTTGATCGAGACCCTGGTCACCACCGAGCAGCGCTTGGAGGAGCTCACGGGCGGCGAGGTCGACACGGTGGCGGGCCGTGACGGCCGAACGTTCCTGTTGCGGCGTCCCCAGGAGCAGTTGCGTCATCGCGAGGCGGTCAAGCAAGCCGCCATCCTCAATGCGCTGCCCGCGCACATCGCCGTGCTCGACACCGAAGGCCGCATTCTGTCGGTGAACGAGCGGTGGCGACGTTGCGCCGGCCCGAAGGTGAGCCAGGACCCCGGCCATGCGATCGGCGTCAACTACCTCCAGGTGTGTGACGGGGCGCGCGGTGATGTCTCCGCCGCGGCTCGTCAGGTGGCCGCGGGCATCCGTGCCGTGCTGGGGAGGGTGGAGGAGACCTTTTCGATCGAGTATTCGACCGGGTCGCCGATGGAGCCGCACTGGTTCCTGTTGACGGTGACGCCCCTCGCGGGTGACGGGCTGGGCGGGGCCGTGGTCATGCATCTGGACATCACCGCACAGAGGCTGGCGAAGGACGAGATGCACGAGAGCGTCTTGGCGCTGCGCGAGTCAGAGGAGCGCTTCCGGGGAACGTTCGAGCAGGCGGCGGTCGGGTTTGCCCACAACGCCCTGGATGGGCGGTGGCTGCGGGTCAACCAGCGGTGCTGCGATATCCTGGGGTACACGCGTGAGGAGCTGCTGGCCAGGACCTTCCTCGACGTCACGCATCCCGACGAGCTGTCCCTCGAGCATGAGGCGATCCGGAAGTTCCTCGCCGGCGAGATCCGGACCCTGTCGCGAGAAAAGCGATTTATCCACAAGAACGGGTCGGTGGTCTGGGTTGACATGACGGTCTCCCTCACCCGGGATCCAGCGGACAAGGCCGAGTACTTCATTGCGGTCCTCCAGGACGTCACGGCGCGCAAGCAGCTCGAGGGGGACCTGCTGCATGCCCAGCGCATGGAGGGGATTGGCCAGCTCGCGGGCGGGGTCGCGCACGATTTCAACAACCTCCTCACCGTCATCACCGGCCGGAGCCAGCTCAGCCTCAATCGACTGGCCCCGGCCGACCCGTTGCGGCGCGACCTGGAGCTCATCGGCAAGACAGCGAACCGCGCGGCGGCGCTCACCCGGCAGCTGCTGGCGTTCAGCCGCAAGCAAGTGCTCCAGCCGCGAGTGATCGATCTGAATGCGCTGGTCGGCGAATCGACGAATCTCCTCAAACGGCTGATCGGCGAGGATATCGAGCTCACCTTCGTGCCCGGAGTGGACTGCGGACGGGTGCGAGTGGACCCCGTTCAGCTCGAGCAGGTGATCGTGAACCTCGCGGTGAACGCGCGCGACGCCATGCCGGAGGGCGGCCGCCTTACCATCGCGACGGCGAATGTCGCGCTCAGCGCCGACTCGGCGGCCCTCCGCGTGGGCGGCACCCCCGGCCCCTACGTGATGCTCGCCGTGAGCGACACCGGCGCCGGCATGGACCGCGCAGTCCAGGCGCGGATCTTCGAGCCATTCTTCACCACGAAGGAACCGGGCAAGGGCACCGGCCTCGGCCTCGCTACCGTCTACGGCATCGTGACGCAGAGTGGGGGCCACGTCCGGGTCTACAGCGAGCTCGGGCTCGGCACCACGTTCAGGATCTACCTCCCGTGGACGAACGCGCCTCCGGAGCTGACGTCAGTGTCGGCTCTGCCCGCCCTGCCGAGAGGGACGGAAACCGTGCTCCTCGTGGAGGACGAGCACGAGGTTCGCGCCATCGCACGGGAGGTGCTCGAGGAGCTCGGGTACACGGTGCTCGAAGCCGCCGTCCCCGCCGACGCTCTCTTGATCGCGGAACGGCACGCGGGAATCATCGGGCTCCTGCTGACGGACGTCGTGATGCCCGGGATGAGCGGTCGCGCCCTCGCGTCCAAGATTGCCGGCGCGCGGCCGGAGACAAAGGTGCTCTTCATGTCCGGCTACACTGACGATGCGATCGTTCGCCACGGGGTACTCGAGCCGGGAACGAGTTTTCTCGAGAAGCCGTTCACGCCGCTGGCCTTCGCCCTGAAGGTGCGCGAGGCCCTTGACCGGCCCCAGTGACCGAAGCGGCATGGCGCCCCGCCCACTTGGAGTCCGAATCGGGCGTGAATTGTTTGGATGAGTCTTGGGAAAGTCTGGTGAGCCGTGGTGGGATCGAACCACCGACCCCCTGATTAAAAGTCAGGTGCTCTGCCAACTGAGCTAACGGCTCGTCAAGGACTTACGTCGCGCGCGGCATCCATTTTACCCTCATGTGCCGCTTGTGTGCTCAACCTCAAGCCTTGGCGGGGATGGACCCATTTCCAGGCGTCGAGGCATCGGGCTCCGTACGTTCCCTGAGAGACAACTGCGGGCGAGGGCTGCTACGCTCGCGCCTCGATGCCCATCAAGCTGATCCACCTGGACTTGCGGACGAAGATCGCCACCCTGGAGTGCGGCGGCGGCGGTCAGATGCTCCTTCCGACGACGGGCGCCACCGAGGACAAGCCCGCGCCCGTTCGCTGTCCGGTGTGCGGGAAGGTCATGGCATACCCGAACGACGTGGAGAAGTAGCGCTCATGCCTCCCGGCCGAAGTAGGCGGCGGAGAGAATGGCGGCCGCCGAGATCGCGAAGACAGTACCGAGATAGAGGTAGCTGAAAAGTCCCCGCGGCATCCCGAAGGCGTTGCGCACCTCCGGGGGCGAGCGCATCCCCTCGATCACCATGGACATGAGCGTGAGCCCCAGCGCCCCCGCGAAGGTCCATGCGGCGCCCATCCCGTAGCTGGGCAGCCACGAGCCGAGCCATAAGCCGTACAGAATCGCGACCACGAAGTGGAAGGATTGCATGCGCGCGGGTCGTCAGCGGCGGCCGGTCCGGTCGGGGGGAATGACCACGAAGCCCTGCAGCCGGAGCGCGCCGTCGCTCATCTCGGGGGTACGGCGGTCGCTGCCGCGCCGCTCGGACCCGGCCGGACTCCCGCGCCGCCGGCGTTCGCCCTTGCGGCGATCGAGGATCACCGTCACCTCCTGATCCTCCGCGAAGCGACCCTTGAGGAAGTCATAGAGACCGAGATTGTAGTGGGCTATCACCAGCAGATGGCCGAGCGCCTTGAGCTGACCCGCGGCCTCCTCGAGCCAGTGGCGCATGTCCATCTCGCGGAAGAGATTGATGGCGTGGAAGATGTGCCCCTCGGCCTTGGCGTGGTCGCCCCCGAGGCGGAACATCTCGCCCAGCGAGAGGTGGATGCGGCCCAGGAGCGGGCGCATGCCGAGCTCCTCCGCGATGGCGCGCGCCTGCGTGAGGTCCTTCTCGGCCAGCCCCAGGTCGCTCGGCTCGACCCGGGCGGCGATCTCGCCGAGGAGGCGTAGCGCATAGGCCTGGTGCCCGCGCTCCTTGTGCGCCAGCGCGAGATCCAGCGCCCGCTGCGCCGTCTCGCGCGCGCGCCCGGTATTCCCCGCCGCCAGCAGCCCGCCGGCCAGGTTCACGGTCCAGGATGCCAGGTAGGCCTTGACCCCCAGCTCCTCGGTGAGGCGCACGCCGTCTTCCAGCAGCGGCAGGGCATCCTCGGGGCGGCCCAGGCGCGCGCGGGTGAGACCGAGCAGGGAGGAGGGAAGGGGCCGCCAGACCGTGAGCTGCCCGTCCCGGCAGGCCTCCAGGCTGCGCTCGAGGAGATAGTGGGCTTTCTCCATGTGGCCGCGTCGCAGCGCCACCAGCCCCCCCAGCGTCCAGGCGATGGCCTGCGCGTAGGCGTGGCGCTCGCTCTCCGCGGCACGCTGGCCCATGAGCGCATACGAGGCGGCCAGATCGAACTCGCCGACCTCCGCGAGCGCGAAGGCGAGCCAGCCGGTGGAGGAAGCGTAGGACACCAGGGTGGCGGCGCCGCCGTCCTTGGCGCGCACCTCCTCGAGCCGCTCGACATTCTGCAGCAGCACCGTCTCCGCTTCCCGATACCGGCCCTGGGCGTGATACGAGTAGCCCATGTAGCCGCGCGCGAGGGACTGCAGCGCCACGTCCTGGGCGGCCTCGCCGATGGCCAGACAGCGCTCGCCGTAGGCGATGGCGGCGTCGGGCTCACCCTTGAGGTAGTGGTAGTTGACCAGGTACGTGTACACCCGCGCCAGCCGCCGCTCGTCGCCGATGAGCTTGGCCATGTTCTCGGCCTGCTGCGAGAGCGCGAGCGCCTTCTGCAGCTCCCCCAGCTGGAGCAGTGGCGGCCGCAGCTCCAGTCGCACGTCGATGGCCAGCTCGGAGGTCTCGCGCCCTTCCGGGAGGTTCTGCAGCGCGGTCATCGCCTGCTCGAGCAGCGCCACCGCCTCGCGGTTGGCGGAGCGCGAGGCGGCCTTGGACCCGGCCTGGCGGAGATAGGCCACCGCTTTCGACCACACCTCGCCGCGGAAGGCATGATCGGCCAGCACCTCGGGCTGCTCGGCACACCGCTCCGGGTAGAGCTCCTCGACGTTGGTGAGGATGCGCGCGTGCAGAATCTTCCGGCGCTCCTGGAGCAAGCTCCCGTAGGCCACCCCGTGCGTGAGCGCGTGCGTGAAGCTGTATTCGAGATCGGGGAAGAGGCCGGTCTCGAAGAGGAACTCGGCGTGCTGGAGCCGCGTGAGCCGGGAGCGCAGCGTCTCCTCGGGCATCTCCACCGTGGCGGCGAGCAGGGTGAAGGGCACGTCCTTCCCGATGACGGCGGCGGCCTGCAGGAGCCGCTTCTCCTCCGGCCCGAGGCGGTCGATGCGGGAGGCGATGACGGCCTGCACGGTGGCGGGCACCGAGATGGTGGTGAGCGGCTTGACGAGGCGGAACCCGCCGCGCTCCCCGGCCAGCACCTGGGTCTCGACGAGCGTCCGCACGCATTCCTCCAGGAAGAACGGATTGCCCTCGGTGCGCTCGACGAGGAGGTGCTTCACCGGCGGGAGGCTCTCGTGCTCGCCCAGGATCCCGCGCAGCAGCTCGTCGGCGGTGGCGGGCGGGAGCGGGTCGAGGCGGAGCTGGGTATAGTGGCTGCGGCTCGACCAGCCGTGCTGGTACTCGGGCCGGTACCCGACCAGCAGGAGGATCTGGGCGCTGGGCAGGCTTTCCACGAGGCTGTCGAGAAAGGCCTGGGTCTCGGAGTCGATCCAGTGGAGGTCCTCGAACATGAGCAGGAACGGCTGGACCTGGCTCTCGCGCAGGAGGAGGCGCTTGAGCGCGTCGAGGATGCGCTGGCGCCGATGCGGCGAGTCCGGGCCCGGCCACTCCGGATCGTCGGGGGGCACGTCGAGCAAGGTGAGAAACGCGGACTGCGTGGGCCGCAGCGTCTCGTCGAGGGTGAGGAGCTTGCCCGTCACCTTCTCGCGGATGCGGCGCGCGTCATCGCGCTCGTCGATCTGGAAATAGGTCTTCAGAAAGCTCACCACCGGCAGGTAGGGCGTGAGCTTGCCGTAGGATACCGCCGCCGCCTCGCCCGTGAGCCAGCCCTCGGCCCGCAGCGAGTGGGTGAATTCCCAGAAGAGGCGCGACTTGCCGACCCCGGGCTCGCCGACCAGCGCCACCACCTGGCCGTGCCCGGCCCGGGCGCGCTCCAGGGCCTGGCGCAGGCGGTCGATCTCACTGTCGCGGCCCACGAAGGGCGAGAGCCCGCGCGCGGCCGAGGCCTGAATGCGCGAGCGCACCTGCCCCGCGCCCACCACCTCGAAGATCTCCACCGGCTCGGTCATTCCCTTCACGGGCACCGGGCCATGCGACTTCACCTCGATGAAGCCCTCGGCCAGGCGCAGGGTATGCGCGGTGATGAGGCTCGTGCCGGGGCGGGCGAGCTGCTCCATGCGGGCGGCCAGATGCGTGGTCTGGCCCACCGCGGTGTAGTCCATGTGCAGATCGCTGCCGATCGAGCGCACCACCACCTCGCCCGAGTTGAGCCCCACGCGGATCTGCACGTCGATGCCTTGATTGTGGAGGAGGTCGGCCGCGTAGGCGCCCACCGTCTCCTGCATGCGGATGGCGGTGTAGCAGGCGCGCACCGCGTGGTCCTCGTGGGCGAGCGGCGCGCCGAAGAGCGCCATGATCCCGTCCCCCATGACCTGATTCACGGTGCCCTCGTAGCGGTGCACCGCCTCCATCATCCGCTCGAGCACCGGATCGAGGAGCCGGCGCGCCTCCTCGGGGTCGCGGTCGGCCAGCAGCTCCATCGAGCCCTTGAGGTCGGCGAAGAGCACCGTCACCTGCTTGCGCTCGCCGGCGAGGTCGGCCCGCGTGGTGAGGATCTTCTCGGCCAGATGCTTCGGCGTGTAGGCTCCGGGCGCGGCGTTGCGGTCAACGGTCTTCTGGGTGAGGGCGGTGCCGCAGTGCCCGCAGAATTTCTTGCCTGCGCCGACCGGATTGCCGCAGGCGGGGCACGACTGGTCCATCCGGGCGCCGCACTCCTCGCAGAAGCGCGCGTCCGCCCGATTCGCCGTCTGACAACGCGGACACTTCACGGGGACCCCTCCAGTGCGCCCAGAGTAGCCGCCGTGCGGCAGTGCGTCAAGGTCGCGAATCTGCGCTATATTTGCCCGACGTGAGCGGGCCGACGGGATCCGAGCGCCGGGACGAGCCCTCCCTGTTCCTGCCGTGCCTGATCGCCGCCGCCCAGACCCTCATCCTCATCAATCACGCGCCGCTCCTGCCGCTCATCATGCGCGATCTCGCCATCACCCCGGCGCAGGCGGGCTTGCTCTCCACCGTCACCTTCCTCGGCGGCGGGCTCCTCGCCATCCCGGCGGGGCGGCTCACCGACTGGCTGGGCGCGCGCTGGACGACCGCGGGCTCGATCGTCATCCTGCTGCTCTCCACCCTGGGGATGGCGGCCGCGCCGGACTATGCCGCCCTGCTCGCCGTGCGCCTCTTCTCCGGCGTGGGGGTCAGCGCCTCCTTCATCGCCGCCGGCCACTATGCCAATGCGCACTGGAGCGGCCCTCGCAACGCGCTCGCCCAGGGGCTGCTGGGGGGTTGCATGCAGCTCGGCATCGGCACCGCGATCTTCACGCTGCCGTTCGTCGCCGGCCTCGTGGGCTGGCGGCGGGCCCTCGCCCTCTGCGCGGTGCCGCTCGCGGTGGCGCTGGGCCTCTGGCTGCGCTGGGCCCGCGCGACGCCGAGGCGGAGCGGATCGGTTTCCATGCGGTCGGTCTTCACGGACCCGGCGTCATGGCGGCTCGGCCTCGTGAACGGCGCCACCTTCGGCCTCACCGTGGTGCTCGGCACGTGGGTGGCGGTGTACTTCGTGGAGGAGTTCGGCCTGGCGCTGACCCTGGCCGGCATGTTCGGCGCCCAGACCGCGCTCCTGGGGATGGTGGGCCGGCCCATCGGCGGCCTCCTGATCGCGCGCGGCGTCGTGGGGGCCCGCGCGCTGATCCGCTGGATGCTGGCCGGCAGCGCGCTGGCGCTGCTGCTCCTGGCCTGGCCCGGACGGCCGGCGGCCGTGGCGGCCGGCGCCGTCATTCTCGTGGGGATCACCGCCTCGCTCTCCTATCCGGGCATGCTGGTGCTGGTGAGCCGCGTGCGGCCGAATGCCACCGGCGCCGTGCTCGGCGTGGTGAGCACGGTGGGATCGCTGGTGGTCATTCTGGGCGCGCCCGCCATCGGCGCGCTCTTCTCGGCCTCCGGTGGCTTCAGCCTGCCCTTCGCGCTGCTGGCGCTGCTCCCGGCCGCGGCGGTGTGGGCGACCGCAGGGCTGCCGCGAGATCGAGCATGAAGGCGACGAGCAGCACGCCGCCGCCCAGCGCGAAGAGCACCGCGTAGCCGCCCGCGCGCGAGAAGATGTACGAGAAGCCATAGGCCGCGACGGCCAGGCCCACCGAGAAGGCCACGGTGGCCCGGCTCCATGCCGCCCTCTGGCCGGCCGCATCATCCGGCAGGAGCTCCCGCACGCGGCCCAGCACCAAAGTGGTGCAGCCGGGCACGAAGGCGCCGATGACGAAGCTCGAGACGGCCAGCGCGGGCGCGCTCGCGGTGAAGGCGAGCACGCCCACTGCCACCGCCTGGACGAGCAGCGAGAGGCGAAGCGCGGGGCCGAAGCCCATGCGGTCCCCCGCCGCGCCCGAGGCCACCGGACCCACCAGCGCGCCCACGCCGAACACCACCCAGTACCAGGCCCCGCTGGCGAGGCCGCGGCCCAGGTCGCGCGCGACGAAGTCCACCAGGAACACCATGTGCGGCACGAGGCCGGCCGCGTTGAGGCCATACTCGACGAACAGCAGCACCAGCGCGAGGCTGAGGCCGGCGGTGCGCGCGGGCGAGCCAACCACGCGCGTCATGACATCCGGTGCGGCCGCCGGAGGCCAGGCGCGCCACGTGACGGCCGTGAGCACGAGCGCGATCGCGCCCAGGCCGAACCAGGTGGCCACCAGACCCTCACGCAGGAACAGAGGAACCAGGGTGCCCGACGCGGCGATGCCGAGGGCCACGCCGGTGAAGACGAGCCCGCCGGCCAGCCCGCGGCGCGCGGCGGGCACGTACGGCAGCACGGTGGGAGGCGCGAGGACCATGAGCATGCCGCCGGTGAGGCCGGCCAGGAAGCGCCACCCGAAGAACCAGAGAAAGGACATCGGCGTCGCGCAGGCGAAGAAGGCGGCGGTGGCGATCAGCATCATGGCGCGCAGCACGTGGCCGACGGGCAGGCGCGCGGCGAGCCAGAGCGCGCCCATCGCGCCCACGAGGTAGCCGGCGAGATTGGCGGCGCCGAAATACGCGGTGTGGGCGGGGCTGAACCACCCCGCCGCGATCAGCGCGGGGATGAGCGGCGTGTAGGCGAAGCGGCCAAGCCCGATTCCCACCAGCAAGGCGCAGAGCCCGGCCGCCGTGCTCCACACCGCGCTCGGCGGGCGCGCGCTGCCGTCGGTGCGGCGGGCCACCTCAGCGCGGGGGAATCGAGCCTCGCAGCCCCGGATACCAGCGCATGAGCGGCGAGTCCGGCATCAGGATGGTCTCGTCGCGCTCGGGACCGGTGGAGACCACCCCGAACGACACGCCGATCAGGTCGGAGAGCCGCTCGAGGTACTCGCGGGCCTTGGTGGGCAGCTCGTGATACTCGCGCAGCCCCTGGGTGGACGTCTGCCAGCCCGACAGCTCCTCGTACACGGGCTCGGCCTCGTGCCAGATGCGCTCCTCCTCCGGGAACTCGGTGAGGATGTCGCCCTGGTAGCGATAGCCGGTGCAGATCTTCACCGTCTCGCAGGCGTCCAGGACATCGAGCTTCGTCACGGCGAGGGTGTCCATGCCGTTGATGCGCACCGCGTAGCGGAGGCCGACCGCGTCCGCCCAGCCGCAGCGGCGGGGACGGCCGGTGACCGCGCCGTACTCGTTACCGCGCGCGCGGAGGAGATCGGCGGTTTCCCCTTGCAGCTCGGTGGGGAAGGGTCCTTCGCCCACCCGCGTGCAGTAGGCCTTGGAGATGCCCATGCAGCCATTGATCTTGGTGGGGGGAATGCCGCTGCCGGTGCAGGCGCCGCCCGCGGTGGTGCTCGACGAGGTGATGAACGGATAGGTCCCGTGGTCCAGATCGAGCATGGTCCCCTGCGCGCCCTCGAAGAGGACCGAGCGCCCGGCGTCGATCCACTGCGAGAGCAGCAGCGCGGTGTCGGTGATGTAGGGCGCCAGCCAGCCCGCGAAGCGGAGGTACGGCCCGAGGATTCCCTCCACCGAGAACGTCTCGGCGTCGTAGATCTCGCGGAGAATGCGGTTCTTCTGGGTCACGTTGTACTCGAGCTTCTCGCGGAAGAGCCGCGGATCGAGGAGGTCGGCCATGCGAATGCCGATGCGGGCGGCCTTGTCCGCATAGGCGGGCCCCACCCCCTTGCCGGTGGTGCCGATGCGCCGCCTGCCGGCCTTGGACTCCGAGGCGCGGTCCAGCGCGGGGTGATACGGCATGATCAGGTGCGCGTTCTTCGAGATGTAGAGGTTGCCGTCCAGCGCCACCCCCCGCTGCACCAGCGCCTCCATCTCCTCGATCATGGACGCGGGATCCACCACCACGCCGCAGCCGATCACGCACCGGCAGCCCGGGCGGAGGATGCCCGAGGGCAGCGACTGGAAGACGAACTTCTCGCGGCCCACGATGACGGTGTGCCCGGCATTGTTACCGCCCTGATAGCGCACCACCGCGTCCACGTGCGGGGCCAGGACGTCCACCAGCTTGCCCTTGGCCTCGTCGCCCCACTGCGCGCCCACGATCACGATGTTAGGCATGTCCACCGCTCCTGAGTCCCGGGAAATAGCGCTCCGGATCGGCGAGGAGCTCGGCCACCGCGATGATCCGCTCGCCGCCTCCCTGCAGATCCAGCACCCGCACTTCGTCCGGCTGACGATCCGGCCCGCCGATGGCCAGCACCCAGCGGGCCCGCTGCTGGCGCGCGTACGCGAGGGAATCCTCGAGTCCGCGGATGATGATGTCGCGGGCCACCGCCGCGCCGAGATCACGGTAGCGCCGGGCGAGCGCAAGGGCTCGCGTCTTGTCGGGGGTGAAATCGATGATGAAGAAGTCGGGACCCACCAGCGCGGGGCCGGTGCCCTGCGACTCCAGCGCGAGGAGCGCGCGGCCCACCTCGAACGCGAAGCCGGTGGCCGGGCAGTCGTAGCCGAAGTGCGCCAGCATCTGGTCGTAGCGGCCGCCGCCCACCAGGGGCGCGCCCAGCCCGGACACGTAGGCCTCGAAGTGGACGCCCGAGTAGTAATCGAAGCCGCGCACCTCGCCCAGGTCCAGCAGCACGCTGTCGGCGAGCCCGTAGAGGCGGAGGAGCCGGTACACCTCGGCGAGGTTGGCCAGCGCCGCCTCCGAGCGCGCGTTCTTCACCAGCGCCTCCGCGCGGTCGAGCACGTCGCCCCGGCCGTAGAGGGCGGGGAGCGCCAGGAGCAGCTCGGTCACCGCGGCGGGGGCGCCCAGGTCGGCCACGCGGCGCTCCAGCGAGGAGACGTCCTTGCGCGCCAGCGCGGAGCGCAACCCGCGCGCCGTCTCGGCGTCCGCGCCGAGATCCTCGAGAATGCCGCGGAAGAATCCCGTCTGGCCCACGTCGATCTGGAACTCCGCCAGGCCCAGCGCGCGCAGCCCCTCCACCGTCATGGCGATCATCTCGGCGTCGCCCTCGGGATTGGGCAGCCCCACCAGCTCCACGCCCGCCTGGTAGAACTCGCGGTAGCGGCCCACCTGCGGCTCGTCGAAGCGGAAGACGTTGGTGACATAGCCGAGCCGGAGCGGCTTGGGCTCGTCCCGCAGGCGCGTGGCCACGATGCGGGCGATCTGGGGCGTGATGTCCGCGCGCAGCGCGAGCAGGCGGCCGCTCTCCCGGTCCACCATCTTGAACATGCCTTCCTGCAGCTCGTGGTCCGTCCCCTTGGAGAGCACGTCGAAGTACTCGTAGGTGGGGGTGACCACCTCGCGATAGCCCCAGCGCCGAAAGACGCCCAGCAGGCGCTCCTCCACCACGCGCTTGGTGGCGGCCTCGTCGGGCAGATAGATCTTGACGCCCTTGGGCAACTGCGACGTGGACGGCCGGCGCTCCATGGGGCGGGCCGGCCCCTCAGCGGGGGACGGGCACGGCGTCGAGGTGCACCAGCGTGTTCATCCGGTGCAGGGCCGTCCAGTCGGGTCGGAACTCGAGCTCCGAGATGCCGGTGGAGGCGAGGTGAATGGACCATGCCCGCGAGAGCGGGAGATCCAGCGCCTCCAGGATGATGACGCGGGCCGAGAGGCCATGCGCCACCAGGCAAACGCTCTTGCCCTCGTGCGCGGCGCGGAGCCGGCCCAGCGCCGCCAGCACGCGCACCCGCACGTCGGCGAGGGTCTCCCCGCCGGGCGCGGTGAAGAGGTCCGGCGTCTCCGCCCACACGCGAGAGCCCTCGGGATCCTTGGCCCGCGCCTCGTCCAGCGTGAGGCCCTCCCAGGCGCCGAAGGCCATCTCACGGAAGTCCGGGTCCTCGTGCACCGGCAGCCCGTGGGGCGCCGCGATGGCCGCCGCGGTGTCGCGGGCGCGGATGAGCGTGCTCGCGTACACCGCCACCAGCGGCTCGGCGCCGAGCGCCTTGGCCGCCGCCTCGGCCTGGCTGCGGCCGAGATCGGTGAGGGGCGAGTCCGTCCAGCCCTGGTACCGGCGCTCCTGGTTCCAGACGGTCTGCGCGTGACGGAGGAGGAAGAGACGCATGCGTGCCTAGCCCCGCTCGGCGAAGATCTTCTGGGCGGCGCTCACGGAGGCGCCGAAGTCCACCGCGTGGCCCAGCTCCTGGAGCACCTGCTCCAGCGCGGCCAGCGCGCTGATGACGTCGAACTCGGCCACATAGCCCATGTGGCCCAGCCGGAACACCCTGCCCTTCATCTCCCCCTGCCCGCCCGCGATGGTGATGTTGTGGGAGGTGGAATAGGTCGCGAGAATCTTCTCGCTGTCGATGCCCGCCGGCGCCACCACCGGCGTCAGCGCCGGGCTCGGCGTGGCCTTGGCGAAGATCTCGAGCCCCAGCGCCTCCACGCCGGCGCGCGTGGCGCGGGCGAGCCGGTCGTGCCGCCGGAACGTATTGGCGAGGCCCTCGGCCTCGAGCATGCGAAGGACCTCGCGCAATCCCACCATGATGGAGACGGCAGGCGTGAAGTGCGCCTCGCCCTTCGCCACCGACTTGGCCTCGGCGGTGAAGTCGAAGTAGTACTTCGGGAGCCGGGAAGTCCGGACGTGTCCCCACGCCTTCTGGGACACCGCGCAGAGGGAAAGCCCCGGCGGCAGCATCAGCCCCTTCTGGGAGCCCGACACCACCACGTCCACGCCCCAGGCGTCCATCTGGAGATCGGCGATCCCGAGGCTCGACACCGCGTCCACGATGAGGATGGCCTGGCTGTGGCGCGTGGCGGCGGCAATGCCCCGCACGTCATGGAGGACGCCGGTGGAAGACTCGCTGTGCTGCATGAGCACGGCCCTGGCTTCGGGATGCCGGCGCAGCGCCTCGGCGAAGGCGGCGGCGGGCACGGTATCGCCGAAGGGCGCGGACAGCGGCACCACGGTCACGCCGAAGGCCCGGCAGATCTCCTCCCAGCGCTCGGCGAACTTGCCCGCTCGCAGGAGGAGGACGGTGTCCCCGGCGGAGAGCGTATTGGCCACCGCGCCCTCCATGGCGCCGGTGCCGGAGGAGGCGAAGGGCAGCACGTCCTGGGTGGTCTGGAACAGCCGCTTGAGCCCGGCGCGCACCTCGGCGAAGAGCGCATCGTACGCGGGCGTGCGGTGGTGAATCATCGGCTGGGCCATGGCCAGCAGCACGTTCGACGGCACCGGCGTGGGGCCCGGCGCCATGAGCTGATACTTCTTCATCGAGGGCTCCCTGTCCCGAAAGGTGGCATGACCCACCCACGTTAGCAGATGACGCGGGGGCGGAGCAAACCGGAGGGGCTGGAGGCCGCGCTCCCCTGGGCGGAAGCGGAGCGGCCCAGGGCGGTCACGAAGAGCGCGTCGAGCCCCGCGGACGCGGGGGAGAAGAACTCCACCACCGCGCGGTCGTAGTAGGTGAGCCCGGTGGCGCCGAAGCCCTGGGCGTAGGCGCCCAGATACAGCCGCCCGCCGATGAGCCCGGCCTCCAGGTTGGCGACCCGGTAGCCGCGATTGCCCCAGCGCGGGAGAATCTCGCCGAGATCCGCGAGGAAGAACACGGTGGCGCTGGAGGCGCCGCCCAGCATCTGCCCCAGGCAGAGAAAGCCCGACTCGCGGCGGAAGTCGCCCCGGCGGATGAGCTCCAGGCCATGGCCCGCCCGATCGTAGTGGTAGGCCCCCGGCTCCACGCCGTCCACCGCATGCACGTTGACGAAGAGCTCCACCAAACCC
>DASRWT010000046.1:0-30480 GCA_035654455.1 Candidatus Nitrosocosmicus sp.
TCGCTCCAGCGCGCGAAGCCCCCCAGCGCCAGACTGGTCACTCCGATGGTGGCGCTGACGGCGGTGCTGAGAAAGCCCGCGAGCACGGCGAAAAGGAAGATGTACCGGACGCGGTCGAGCGCATTCCGCCCGCCCGCATACCGATTCACCAGAACCGCGCCGAGCACGGCCTCGAGCGTATTGCCCAGCGCGATGGCAAGCGATGTCGCCACCGAGCCCGCCGTGCTGATATTGATGAGGAAGGCCCCCACGAAGATCACGGGCCAGAGGCCAACGCCCCTGATCAGGAAGGCGGCCAGTGCGATGCCGGCCGGAGGCCAGACCGGCGTCGCGCTGGCATGCAGATAGGCGTAATCCAGGCCGAGCTTGCCGGTCAGGATATAGATGAGCCCGACGGCCGTCGCGAGCACGAGGCTGCGGGCTCGGACCGTCACCGGGGTACCCCCATCATGGGGGTACGATACACCAGCCTGATACCGGGGTTAGAGATCCAGCCCGTAGTGCTTCAGGAGGAGGGCCCGCAGCTTCTCCGCCATCGTCACGCCGTCCTGGGCGGCGCTTACCTTGATGGCGCGATGCAGGGCCTCCGGAAGATCGAGAGTGAGGCGCTTGGTGCGCCCCGGCCCGGCCGCTCCGGAACCCGGGGTTGCTGCTGGTCTCCTCGCCTGGGGATCATCCATGCACCCCTCTAGAGCAAACCCGATACCACCCTGTATTATTGAATTAAATCAGCTATTTAAGTCTGGAATCCACATCCAATTTTTTCTACAATTGTGGCCCCGGCCCTGATTTACGGAGGTCAGGGTGTAGGTAAAACTTTACATCTTCTGCAAATACTTTATTCCTCGATCGTTTTACGTCGACAGCCGCTTGCCTGGCCCCTGCGAGACGGGGGCCCGCCGGCCGCACTCGCCAGCTTGAGTGTCGGACTTCTTGGCGGAAGGTCGACTCACCAGAAGAGTCATATTTTGCAAGTGGTTAGAAAACTACGCCCTGTTCTCGCGGGCATGAAGTGTGCCTATGACTAAAGAATTACAGAAACACAGCCTCTGTGACGAGGAGGAAACGATGCGACTTTCAATCAGGACGGCGATCGGGTCCGGCGCCTTTCTTCTGGCCGCCGTCGGAGCGGCGAACGCCGTCCCCGTCAGCTCGCTTCATCCGAACAACGTGGGCATCAGCAGCTTCGGGTTCTCCTTCGACGCCGGCACGAACACCATCACGCTGCGCGAGACCTGGACCGGAACTGGCCCCGGCATCGTACAGATCACCGGTCTCGAGAACACCGTGCAATACACCGTGGTCAAGATCATCACCAACTCCAGCGGTACCCACTGGACTTCCTTCGCCCAGGAGCTGCTCGACCCGGCAGGATTTGCCGACGACACCGACGACCCCGCGCCCGCCTTCGCGCCGCCCGGCTTCACGTCCTCCAATGACACCGACGGGCTCAGCTTCGCGCAGGGATCCGGGATCCCGCGGACGTCGATCGCGTTCGGCAGCACGGCGGCGGACGAGCTGGGAGGCCGGGACTTTCTCGATTTCTTTGGCGGGACCCTGCTCGCCGGCGGCGTGGACACTATGAACTTCGGGTTGTCGGACAACAATGGGGTGGGCAGCGGTGTATGCGTCGGGGTCGTGTGCCCCAACCAGCCGTTCCTGCTCGTGCAGCGCCCGAATGCGCTGTCCGTGGTGCCCCAACCCAGCACGCTCGTGCTGCTGGGCGCCGGGCTGCTGGTGGCAGCATTCGTGGCGCATCGAAGGATCGTCGCGCGCTAGCTCGCACGCGCTCCACGGTTCGCGAACGGCGCCCCCGGAGGCGCCGTTCCCGTCTATCCGGACGCGGTTGAAAGATGCTATCGTCGGCGAATCCGATGAGACGCGTGCACCTCGCCCTGCTGGGCCTGCTCTCGCTGACCGCCGGTTGCTCTTCGCTTCCGGTGGCCGGTAGCGACCGGGATCTCACCGTGTCGGAGGGCAGCACCTTCCAGGTGGTGGTGAGTGGTCCCTCCGGAACCGGTCACGCGTGGCAGATCGATGGCGGGGATGAGACCGTCCAGCTCTTGCGGCGCGAGCCTGCGGTCGCCCGCTCGGCGGTACGCGCGGGAGAGGGGCCAGGCGCCGTCGAGGAGCAAAAGTTCATCTTTCTCGCCCGGCGCTCCGGAACGGTGACCCTTCGCTTCACCTATGCCCGGCCATCGGAGGACAGATCTCTGCCTTTCGGGCGATCTTACCGGGTCCAGGTGATCCGGTGCTGAACGACTACGCCGACCGGTCCCGGCTCTCCTGGATCGCTCGCGCCTCGTCCAGATCGGTCTCGTCGAGATAGCGCTGAGGATCGGTGTCGAACTCCTCCTTGCACGTATCGCTGCAGAAGTAAAACGTCACGCCCTTGTACTCGCTTTGCGCTTCCGCCGTGACCGGGGACACTTCCATTCCGCAGACCGGATCCAGCCCCATGGCGCGCCTCCTTCGAGAGAATGGGTCGCTATCTGCCAGGGAGGCAAAGCCCATGCCAGGCCATCCATGCTATAAGAGCAACCCGAGCCAGTAGGGGAGGAAATCCATGTTCGATCTCGTGCTCAAGGGAGGCCGCGTCGTCGACCCGTCGGCCGGACTGGACGGGCTCAACGACGTGGCCGTGCAGGACGGAAAGATTGCCCGCATCGCTCCCGCCATTGCCGCCGGCGAGGCCGCGCGTGTCGTCGAGGTCGGCGGCAAGCTCGTCGTGCCCGGGCTCATCGATCTCCATGCGCACGTCTTCGAGGGCATCAGCCGCACCGGGGTGAATCCGGACCTCGGCGGCGTCTATTCCGGCGTCACCACCCTCGTGGATGCGGGCAGCGCGGGGGCGGCGACCTTCGCCGCCTTTCCCAGGCATATCCTCCCCGCCTGCCACACCGAGGTCATCCCGTTCCTCCACATCTGCCAGACCGGGCTCGCGACCATGCCCGACATCATCGCGGAGTCGAGCATCAATCTCGACGACACGCTGAAGACGTGCGCCCAGTACAAGGGGCTCATCCAGGGAATCAAGGCACGCATGGTCTCTCCCGCGCTCGAGATCATGGGCATGGAGATGCCCAAGCTCGCCAAGCGCGCGGCCAAGGAGAGCGGGATTCCGCTGATGGTGCATATCGGAGATACCGAGAAGCGCTATGACCCGGCGGTCATCCGCTCCCTGCTCCCCCTGCTCGAGAAAGGGGATATCCTCACTCACTTCTTCACCGCGAACCCGGGCGGCGTGCTCGACGGCAACGGCAAGCTCGTGCCGGAAGCGCGCGAGGCGGCGGACCGCGGCGTCTGGCTCGATACCGCGCATGGGCGAATGAACTTCTCCTTCGACGTGGGCCGGCGCTGTATCGACCAGGGGCTCCTGCCCCATTGCATCAGCACCGACCTCACCGTGCCGGGACGCGTTCACACCGTGCACAGCATGGCCGAGATCATGACGCGCTTCCTGGGGCTGGGCTTCACGCTGGCGCAGGTGGTGACCATGAGCACCGCGAATCCCGCGAAGGCCATCGGCGCCCAGGGACGGCTCGGCACTCTCGCCGTCGGGCGGCAAGCCGACATCTCGGTGCTGGAGCTGCGGGACGGCGACTGGGTGGTGAAGGACGTGGTGGGGGCGAGCCTTCGGGTCGCCAAGGCCTTCGTGCCCTTCGTGACCGTGAAGCGGGGCCGCGTGTTCACGCCGGACTGGGGTCCGCGGCCCTGGGGCTGGGAGCCTGATCGCGTGCTCCCCGCGGGCCCGATCTCCGGCGGCTGCGGCTGCTGAGGGCGGGCGCGGAGGCCGAATGGCCGAGGCGATCCACGTGACCGCCACCGTGCGCGTGCCGGCTTCGGCGCTGCGCAGCCACGCCGTGCGCGCCTCGGGACCGGGCGGGCAGAACGTGAACAAGGTCTCCACCAAGATCGACCTGCGCGTGGATCTGGGGGCGGTGGAGGGACTGAGCGATGCGGCCCGGGCGCGCCTGCTCGAGCTCGCCCGGCATCGGCTGGACGCCGAGGGTCGGCTGGTGATCACCAGCCAGGCGACGCGGAATCAGGTGCGCAACCTGGACGAGGCGCGCGCCCGTGTCGCCGCGCTGGTGCGGGCCGCGCTCACGCCGCCCACGCCGCGCGTGAAGACGGCGCCCCGGCCGGGTGCCCGCCATCGGCGCCTGGCGGGGAAGAAGCGGCGCGCCGACGTGAAGCGTTTGCGGGCGAAGCCCGGCGACAGCGACTGAGCGCAAGGAGGCGGCGATGACGACCCCGGTGAAGGCGGCGGTGCTGCTGAAGCCCAAGACCCTCGAGCTGCGCGAGTTCCCGCGTCCCGCCATCGGGCCGGACGACGCGCTGCTGCGCATCGAGGCTTGCGGGATCTGCGGCAGCGACTACGAGCAATACGACGGCGCGCAGCCCCCGCACGAGGACTACACGTCCTTCCCGGTGGTGCCGGGCCATGAGCCGCTGGGGCGCATCGAGGAGATCGGCGCCCGGGCGAAGCAGCGCTGGAGCGTCACCGAGGGCGACCGCGTGGCCGTGCGCTCCGGCTATGGCTGCGGCCGCTGCGAGGCCTGCGCGCGCTGGGAGCCCATCGCCTGCAAGACGCGCGGGGGCACCTACGGCTACACCACCATCGAGAAGCCGCCCCAGCTCTGGGGCGGTTACGCCGAGCACATGTACCTCTCCCCGCTGTCCGTGGTCAAGAAGACCGGCGAGCGCACCTCGGCCGAGGTGGCGGTGATGTTCAATCCGCTGGCGGCGGGGCTCTCCTGGGCCGCCTCCATCCCGAAGACGACGGCGGCGGATCGCGTCGTCATCCTGGGCGCGGGGCAGCGCGGGCTCTGCTGCGTGATCGCGGCCAAGGAGGCGGGCGCCCGCCAGGTGGTGATCACCGGCCTCGCCCGCGACGCCGGCAAGCTCGCGCTGGCCCAGGAGCTGGGCGCGGACGTCGCGATCAACGTGGAGGCGGGCGATGTGGTGGCGCAGGTGCGCGAGGCCACCGGCGGTGGCGCCGAGGTGGTGGTGGACACCACGCCCTACGCGCCGCAGTCGCTGCTCCACGCCATCGCCATCGCGGTGCGCAAGGGTCGCATCGTGGTGGCGGGCCTCAAGGGGCAAAGGCTCACCCGCGAGCTCAGCGCGGACGACCTCATCTACAAAGAGCTGACGCTCCGCGGCGTGCTGAGCATGCCGGTGGAAGAGACCTTTCGCGCCGTCGACATCATCGCGTCGGGCCGCTATCCGTTCGACCGCCTGCACACGAAGTCCTTCCCCATCGAGCAGGCGGAAGAGGCCATCCACGCGCTCGCCGGCGAGGTGCCGGGGGTGAACCCCATCCACCTCGCCATCGTGCCGGGAGCGCCGCGCGTGCGCTGGGGCGCCTAGGCGCGCCTCACTTCCCCTTGAGCGTCACGTCCTCGTAGGGCGCCGAGTAGGCGTGGCCGGGGATGAGGCCCAGGCCGGACTCGCCCACGCGCGCCCCCACCCCGTTGAGGAAGGCCAGCTCCCAGATGGGGGCATAGACGACACGCTCGTGGAGGAGCTGCTGGATCTTGTGGAGCATCGCTTCCCGGCGCTTGCGGTCCAGCTCCGCCGCCTGCTCCTGGAAGAGCCCGTCGAGGTCCGCATAGGTCCCGTAAACATAGGCTCCGCCGGTGACCACGAAGGCCTCCAGCCGGGTGGCGGCATTGCCGAAGGCGCCGCTCGAGGCCTGGACGAGCCCGCCCCTGAACTTCTTGTCCGAGTAACCACTGAAGAAGGCCGCGCGCTCCAGCGGCCGGAGCTTCGCGCGAATGCCGATGGCCTGGAGGTTGTTGAGCACGGCCTCGGCGAGGTTGCCGTAGGATCCGTCGCAGTAGAAATCTCCGGCGTCGAAGCCATTGGGATGTCCCGCCTCGGCGAGTAGCGCCTTGGCCCGCGACGCCGAGTGCACCGGAGCGGGCGGCGCCCAGAAGAAGTCGAACATGCTGGGGATGATGCTGTTGGTGAGTCTCGAGTGGCCCAGGGTCAGGGCCTGGTTGATGGAGGGGCGATCCACGGCGAGGCTCGCCGCCTGGCGCACGCGGCGGTCATGCCAGGGCGACCTGGGATCCCACTGGTCGGGGAAATAGAGCCAGAACGTTCCCTGGATGACGGCGGGCTTGAGCGCGAGGCCCGGGGTGCGCTGGAGCTCCTCCGCCAGCTCGCCGCGAATGGAGTAGGCCAGGTCCACCTCGCCGCGCTTGAGCGCGGCCAGCCGGGTCGACTCGTCGGGGATGACGCGCAGGACCAGCCGCTTCACGCTCGGCGATTTCCGCCAGTATTGCTCGAACGCCTCCAGCACCAGCTCCACGCCGGGGGTGAAGGAGACGAACTTGTAGGGCCCGGCGCCGATCGGCGCCTTCTTGAAGCCGTCTTCTCCCACCCGCTCCACGTATTTCTTCGGCACGATCCAGCCCGCGCCGGTGGCGCTCGAGTAGAAGGTGATGAAGTCGGGCCAGGGCTGCTTGAGCCGGAAGCGCACGCGCCCCGGATCCGGCGTCTCCACCGCGGCCACGCGATCCTTGAAGCCCTTGCTCCCGGTGCCCTTGTAGCGCTCGAAGGAAAACTTCACGTCCTCGGCGGTGACCGGCGAGCCGTCGTGGAAGCGGGCGTTCTTGCGGAGGACGAACTCGTACGAGAGCCCGTCCTTGGCCACCGACCACGACTCGGCCAGGCTCGCCGTCTGGGGCCCCGCCGGCATGGGCTTCACCATGGCGTCGTGCAGCGCGTAGAGCACCATGAAGGGCGTGATCATGCCCGGCGTTTCGGCGGGGTCGAACCAGGTGGGGGCCAGGGTGATGTGCACGCCCCAGACGAGCTGACCTTCGGGAGCCGCGTCGGCTCGCGAGAATGGAACGGCCAGAACAAGCAGCGCGATCAGAGCCGGAGCGAAAACGCGTCGAAGGATCATGGACGGCCTCCTCGGCACGAGGGCTCGGTCGGGACGGTGCGCTGATTATCCTCGGCGCTTGCCTCTTGTCAACTGGCCGTCGGCGGGGGAGCCGGCGGCGGATTTCGGGGCGGTTACCGGCCCGGGCAGCGTCTCGTCCATCTCGGTCACGAGGTCGGCCACATCCGTCTCCTGGACGAAGGCCTCCGCCTCGTCCACCTCGTCCGTAGGCACGCCCACCTTCCTGGCCACTCGCTGGAGCAGCCGGAGCGTCGCCGTCGATTCCTGCTCGGCGAGGAGATTTATCTGAAGATCGAGATGCGCGCGCTTGTCGGCCAGATACGTCATGCGGTTCTGGTTGTTGAGCACGGCGAGGGTGACGAAGATGGCCTCCAGCGACACCACCATGGTGAGGAAGTTGAACGGATAGGGGTCGAAGGGAGCCAGGCCGGATACCTTCCCCGTGTTCACCGCGATCCAGCCCACGAACCACACGAGGTGGAGACATGCCACCCACCCGCGGCCCGCGATCGCCACCGCGCGATCGCCCGCGCGCTCGAAGAACGACCGGCGGTGGAGCTGCTCGGCCTCGAGCCGCGCGATCTTCTCCACGTTGCTCGCGGCGGGATCGGCGTTGGTGGGGGCCGTCTCCGGCGGGGCGCGTCGTCGGGAGCTGTTACCCGGTAGCTTCGCCCCCATCCGACGCGCCTTCACCGTCATGAGCGCCGAACGCTCACATTCGCGCCGGCCGCGGACCGCCCGCGACCATCCGGTACACCACGAGGAGCAGGATGGAGCCGCCGAGGGCCATGAGAAAGCCTACCGGATCATTCGGGCCATAGAGGCCGAGCATGCGCCCCAGATAGCCGCCAACCAAGGCGCCGACGATGCCGAGCACGATGGTCAAGATCATTCCCCCCGGATCCCGACCGGGTACGACGAGCTTGGCGATGATTCCCACCACGAGACCGAAGACGATCCAACCAATGACACCCATGATGACCCTCCCGAGGTCGAGTTTGACTGCGTCGCTGACATATGAGGACGTAGCAAGGGTTGTGCCGTGACAGGCACGCGCCTTGCTCTCCTCGAAGCCGGAGTCGAATTTGAATCGGACCAGGAGGCAGGACATGAACAAGGAACAGATCGCGGAGCTGATGTATCAGGCTCTCGAGACCGAGCAGGGCGGCGTGCAGATCTACGAGACCGCCGTACGCTGCGCGGTGAACGAGGACCTCAAGGAGGAATGGGAGAAGTACCTCGAGCAGACCGAGCACCACGTGGAGATCGTGGAAGGCTTGTTCGAAACCTTCGGCCTCGACACCGAGACGGAGACTCCCGGTCGCCTGGTGGTCCGCCACATCGGCGAGTCCCTGGTGAAGGCCATGCAGATGGCTCTCGAGGCCGGGAATGCGGACGCGGCCCAGATGGTGGCCGCCGAGTGCATCGCGCTCGCCGAGACGAAGGATCATCTCAACTGGGAGCTGATGGGCCAGCTGGCGAAGAAGCTCAAGGGCGAGGAGGCCAAGGCCCTCAAGGCCGCGCACGATGAGGTGGAGGACGAGGAGGACGAGCACCTCTACCACACCAAGGGGTGGGCCCGCGAGCTGTGGATCGCCTCGCTCGGGATGCCGGCGGTGCTGCCGCCGCCCGAGGAAGAGAAGGACGTGAAGACGGCGATCGGCGCCGAGCGCGCCAAGCAGGCGCGCGCCGAGATGCTGAAGAAGTAAGGCGGCGAGCGGGACCGCGTGTCCCGTCCGAGCGATCGGGCGGGACGCGCGGTCAGCGGCCGCCGATGACGCCCGCTCCGCGCAGCGCGGCGACCTCCGCCGCGCTCAGTCCCAGCAGATCGCGCAGGACCTCGGAGGTGTGCTCGCCCAGCATGGGCGAGGGCGTGCGCACCGAGCCCGGGGTCTCCGACAGGCGGACGGGAGCGCCCACCATGCGGACTTTCCCCGCGCGGGGATGGTTCATCTCGACGAGGGCGCCGCGCGCCTTCACCTGCGGATGGTTCACCACCTGGTCGATATTGTTGATGGCGCCGAAGGGGATGCCCTGGGGAAGAAAGATGGCCTCCCACTCCTCGTAGGTCTTCGTCAGGAACACCTCCGCGAGCAGCGGAATGAGCGTGGCGCGGTTCCGGGCCCGGTCGGCATTCTTCCGGTAGCGAGGATCGTTCGCGAGCTCCGGGCGCCCGATGGCGGGGCAGAACACCTGCCAGAGCTTCTCGCTCCCCACCGCCAGCGCCAGATCGCGCGTCTTGGTCTGGAAGGTCTGGTACGGCAGCAGCGCCTTGTAGGCGGTGCCCATGGGCGCGGGCATCTCGCCATCGGCGAGATAGCCGCCGATCATGGTGCCGAGAAGGGACATCTGCCCCTCGAGCATGGACACGTCGATGGCCTGGCCGCGTCCGGTCTTTTCCTTCACGCGCAGCGCCAGCATGATGCCGAAGGCCGCGTACATGCCCGCCGTCATGTCGGCCACCGACGTGCCGCAGCGCACGCCGCGGCCGCCCTCCTCGCCGGTCACGGAGATCATGCCGCTCTCCGCCTGGAGGATCAGATCCAGCGCGGCGCGGTCGCGATAGGGCCCATCCTGGCCGAAGCCGGATACCGAGCAGTAGATGATGGCGGGATTGTGCTTGCGCCCTTCCTCGTAGGCGAGCCCCAGCCGCGCCAGCGCGCCGGTCCGGTAGTTCTCGAGCACGACGTCCGCCCGCTGCACCAGCTGGAAGAAGAGCGCCTTGCCGTCCGGGCGCTTGAGATCCACCTCGATGCCCTGATTGTTGCGGTGCAGGCTCACGAAGTAGGCGGTCTCGCCGCCGGGCAGCGGGGTGCCCCAGGCGCGGGCGATGTCCCCCGCGCCCTTGGGCTCCAGCTTGATCACGCGGGCGCCGAAATCGGCCAGCATGGTCGAGCAGAACGGGCCGGCGAGAGCATGGGAAAGGTCGAGCACGGTGACGTCTTCGAGCGGCAGGCGCATGAGCAGTCTCCTCGACGGTGAGTGACGCGAGAGGGCTATAATACTGCGGCTGGCCCACTACCCGAAGACGAGAGGTCCCTGATGTCGAGCGATGCCGAAAGCGCCCAGCTCAAGATGGATCCGGAGAGCCTCTTTCGAGAGGACGTGTACACCGACCGCCGCATGGGGACCATCCGCGTCCTCTCGCCGGTGACGCGCGACGGAACCCCCGACCCCGGGCGCCCGGTGCTCTATCTGGGGGAAGCGCAGCTCGTCACCTCGGTCGGCGCGCTGCCCATCGCCTTCGAGATCGAGGCCCGGTCCCTGGGCGAGGCGGCGGAAAAGTTCGCCGCTGCCGCCGAGGTGGGCGTGGAGCGGACCATGCGCCAGCTCCAGGAGATGCGGCGTGAAGCCGCCTCGTCCATCGTCATTCCCGACCGCGTGCCGCCCGGCATGGGAGGCGGGGGGCTCGGCGGACCCGGGCTGGGTGGCCCCGGTCCACGGGGCGGCGGGAAGATCCAGCTCCCGTAGCCGTCGTGTAACTTTTCCGTTTGCTGGTTCCCAGAAACGGCACCCCCGCCGTGCATCAGCGGGATAAGTATGCGGAATCCCAATAGGTGTGTCTGGCATCGGCCTTGCTCCTCCGATGTGCCAGGAGGACGATCATGTACAAGAATCTCGTAGTGGCCCTCACCATGGTCGCCGGGCTCGGGTGGCCGGCAACGGCGTTGGCGCAAGTGAGCATCAACGTGAATGTCCGGCCACCCGTCGTCTTGGTGTCTCCGCCCAAGCTTGTCATCGTGCCCAACTCGCCGGTCAAGTACGCCCCCGAGGTCAACGCGAATCTCTTCTTCCATGACGGCCGCTACTACAGCCTGCACGAGGACCGGTGGCTGGTCGCCGGCTCGCACAGTGGCCCGTGGGCGGTGATCGAGGTCGGAAGAGTGCCACCGCCGGTAATCGCGGTGCCCGTGAAGTACTACAAGGTCCCCCCCGGGCACGCGAAGAAGATGTCGCGGAGTGACGAGGGGAGCAAGGACTGTCCCCCCGGCCAGGCCAAGAAAGGCCGCTGCTAGATCGCCGAGCCCGCCGGAGACCCGGCGGGCTCGGTCGCATCAGTCCCCGGAAGGCTCCTCCGGCACATCGCGCGCTCCCACGGTGCGCGCGCGATATTCCTCCGGCACGCTGCGGCCGGCGTCCGTGAAGGCCCGGCGCACCGCCTCCACGTTGGGCCCGAAGATCGACTTCCGATTCGACCGCGCCCACTCGTTCGAGTCGCGCACCGTGAGCAGCGAGCCCTGGAAGTGCGGCATCACGTAGCGGGCGAAGAGCTCGTAGCTTCGCATGGTCAGCTCGCGGGTGGCCCATTCGTGCGCCCGGAACAGCACGCCGCCGAAGCCGCCCCCGCTATACCCCTGTAGCCGCTCGATGCCGCGAATGACGGTCTCCGGCGAGCCCACCAGGGTGGTGCCCATCTTCACGCCCTCGCGCAGCGGGTCGTCGGCGCGGCCGGGGGGACGGCCCAGCGTCTCCTCGAAGTAGGTGACGGTCTCGCGTCGCTCCCCCGGCCCCACCTCGCGCAGCGCTTGCTCGTCGTCTTCGGCGACGTGCGCGTTCACCACCACGCGCCACTTCTTCCGGTCCATGGAGACGCCGTGCTTGGCCGCCGTCTCCTCCCCGATCTTCCACTGGGCGGCCAGCGCTTCCGGCCCGCCGGGCAGCCCCGCGCCGATGGACAGCACGCCGAGGCCGTGCTTGCCCGCCGCGATCACGCCCGCGGGCGTGATGGTGCTCGCCACCGCGATGGGGAAATGCGGATCGGTATAGGGCGCGAGGTGCAGGCGCGCCTCGCGCAGCTCGAACCAGTCCGTCTTCATCGTCACCGGCTCGTCGCAGCGCAGGAGCCGCATGATGGCCTCGAGCGCTTCTTCCATGCGGGGCCGCTGCGTCACGGGCTCGATGCCCATCATGTAGGCGTCCGAGGGCAGCGCGCCCGGGCCGCACCCCAGCATCGCGCGCCCGCGCGTCATGTGGTCGAGCTGGACGAAGCGGTTGGCCACCATCAACGGATGGTGATACGGCAGGCTGGTGACGCCGGAGCCCAGCATGATGTGCCGGGTGCGCTCGGC
Organism: Candidatus Nitrosocosmicus sp.; assembly: GCA_035654455.1. Taxonomy (GTDB): domain Bacteria; phylum Methylomirabilota; class Methylomirabilia; order Rokubacteriales; family CSP1-6; genus DASRWT01. The sequence goes on from DASRWT010000046.1 coordinate 11,989, forward strand.
GGCGGCGCCGATGAAGATTTCCGGAGAGGCGATGGTTTCCCAGCCCGCGGAGTGATGCTCGCCCACCCAGACCTCGTCATAGCCCAGGTGATCGAGCCACTGGATGAGCTCCATGTCGCGGTCCATCGACAGGGTGGGGTTCTCGCCCACCCGGTGGAAGGGCGCCAGGAAAATCCCGAACTTCAGGCCGCGATGAGACATATCTTCTCCTTTCAAAGGAGGCTAGCATATCCGCCATGGAAGCCGTGCCCGCGCTGCGCTGGGGCCAGCCCGCTCCGGACTTCTCGCTCCCGTCCACCCTCGGCCGTTCCGTCTCCCTCGCGGAGTTCAAGGGCAAGGCGGAGGTGGTGCTCGGCTTCTATTGCTACGACTGGGGCAATATCTGAACCCCCGAGCTCACCGGCCTGGGGCAGGCCCATGCTGAGCTGGAGCGACGGGGGGCGGTCTTCCTCGGCATCAGCGGCGACTCGCCCTTCTGCCACACTGCCTTTCAGGCCGCGCGGAGCTTTCCCTTTCCGCTGCTGAGCGACGTCCACCGCGCGGTCATGCGCGCCTACGGCGTCCACGATGCCGATCGCAATGTCGCGTATCGCTCCACCGTGGTGGTGGATCGCGACGGGCTGCTGCGCTGGGGGCAAGCCGGCGACCGCCAGATGATTCGCGAGGGAAGCGAGATCCTGCGCGTGCTGGACGTGATCGCCCGGCTCCGCGGGTGAGCTCGGCCGTCGCCTCTCCGTGGCGCCGGTGGTGGCGGCGGGCCGCGCTGGCGGTCGTGCTCGCCATTCTCCTCACCGCCGGCTACTTCGCCCGGCAGGTCATTCTCGTCGGCAATGGCTATGTCGCGAAGACCATGTGCTCGGCGGTCTACGTCTCGGGACGGAAGCCGCAGGCGGTGCGGGACGCGGAGATCCGCCTCAACGATCCCGGCATTCTCCGCCTCGTGAGCGCCGACGTGGAGCGGAGCAGTCGCACGGTGCGCAGCGCGTTTCTCGGTCTGGGCGAGCGGGTGGCGGTGTATCGCGACGGGCTGGGCTGCACCCTGGCTCTCGGCGTCGGTCCCGGAGAGCTCTCCTCACGCGGGTTGCCCGCGAACGTGGCGGCGCTGCCGGCGAGGGGGACGCCGTGGGCCGTGCGCGCGGCCCGCGCCGCCGCCGGCTCCCCCGCGCTGGACCCCCCGCTCGTCACCGCGGCGGTCGACGAGGCCTTCGCCGAGCCCGGCCCCGTGCCCACCCGGCGCACGCGCGCGGTGGTGATCGTCCAGGACGGACGGCTTGTCGCCGAGCGCTATGGCGCGGACTTCGGTCCGGGATCGGCGCTGCCCGGCTGGTCCATGACCAAGAGCGTGATGAACGCGCTGACCGGGGTCCTCGCGCGGGACGGAAAGCTCGCCCTCGACGCGCCGGTCTCCGCGCCGGAATGGCGCGCGGCGGGCGATCCCCGCCGCGCGGTCACGCTCCGGCAGCTCCTCCACATGTCGAGCGGGCTCGCGTTCACCGAGACATACGGGAATCCCCTCGGGGACGTGATCTGGATGCTGTTCGGGACGGGCGATGCGGCCGGCTACGCTGCGCGCAAGCCCCTCGCCGCCCCGCCGGGACAACGATGGTCGTACTCCAGCGGGACCACCAATATTCTCGCCCGCGCGCTGCGCGGAGCGGTGGGCGGCGCCGAGGCGGACTATCAGCTCTTCCCGCGCCGCGCGCTCTTCGAGCCCCTCGGCATGACCAGCGCCGTCATCGAGCCCGACGCGGCGGGGACCTTCGTCGGCTCGTCGCTCATGTTCGCGACTGCTCGCGACTGGGCCCGCTTCGGGCTCCTCTTCCTGCAGGATGGAACCTGGGAGGGCCGGCGCCTATTGCCCGAGGGCTGGGTGACCTTCAGCGTGACCCCGGCGCCCGCCGCGCCCGACGGCGTCTACGGCGCGCACTTCTGGCTCCGGCTGGGACGCGGCTATGCGCCCTCGGGCGAGCATGGATTGCCGCCGGATACCTATCACGCCATCGGTCACGAGGGTCAGATCCTCACCGTGATTCCCTCGCAGCGCCTGGTCGTCGTGCGGCTGGGGCTCAGCGTGGGCCGCGGCGCCTGGGATCACGCTGCCTTCCTGCGCCGATTACTCGGAGCCGGATGACTCCGCGGTGCCCATCGCGGCGACCCATACCGACTTGATGTTCACGAACTCGCGGATGCCGAACTCGGAGAGCTCGCGCCCGTAGCCGGAGCGCTTGACGCCGCCGAAGGGCAGTCGCGCGTCGGACTTGACCATCCCGTTCACGAAGACCGCGCCCGCCTCCACCTGGGCGGCCAGCCGCTCCGCCGCCGCGAGATCGCGGCTCCAGATCGAGGCGCCCAGTCCGAAGCTCGACTCGTTGGCGAGGTGCACCGCGTCCATGCCGTCCTTGGCCCGGATCACCGCCGCCACCGGGCCGAAGGTCTCCTCGTCGAAGGCGGGCATGCCCTTGTCCACCGCGGAGAGCAGGGTGGGCGGGTAGAAGGCGCCCGGCCCGGCCGGGATCTCGCCGCCGAGGAGCACGCGGGCGCCGCGCTTCTTCGATTCGACCACCTGGCGGTGGAGCGCGTCGCGGAGGTCGTGCTTGGCCTGCGGCCCCACCTGGGTCTCGCGCAGGAGCGGATCGCCCATGCGCCGGGCCGCCAGCTCCTTCTTGAAGAGATCGAGGAAGCGATCGGCGACCGCCTCCACCACGATGAAGCGCTTGGCGGCGATGCAGCTCTGCCCGCCATTGACGAGGCGGGCATCGGCGGCGCCGCGGGCGGTGACGGCGAGATCCGCGTCGGCGAGCACGATGAAGGGATCGCTGCCCCCCAGCTCGAGCACGGTCTTCTTCAGCTCGCGTCCGGCTTGCTCCGCGACCTTGCTGCCCACCCCGTCGCTCCCCGTGAGCGTCACCGCGGAGATGCGCCGGTCGGCGATGAGCGGGCTCACCGCCGCGGACTCGAGGAGCACGGTGCGGAAGAGGTGGCGCGGGAACCCGGCCTGCCGGAACACCTCCTCGATCTGGAGCGCGCAGCGCGACACGTTCGAGGCGTGCTTGAGGATGGCGCCATTGCCGGCCATGAGCGCGGGCGCCGCGAACCGGAACACCTGCCAGAAGGGGAAATTCCACGGCATGATCGCGAGCACGACCCCGAGCGGGTCATATCGGATATAGCTGCGCAGCGCATCCGTCTCCCGCGGGTCGCTGGCGAGCATGGCGGCGGCGTGCTCGGCGTAGTAATCGCAGGTCCAGGCGCACTTCTCCACCTCGGCCTCGCCCTGAACGATGGGCTTGCCCATCTCCACCGTCATGGTTCGCGCGAATTCATCCTTGCGCGCGCGCAATCCACGGGCGGCGCTTCGCATGGACGCCGCGCGCTCCGCGACGGGAACGCCGCGCCACTCGAGGAAGGCCGCGTGCGCGCCGCTCAGCGCCCGCTCCACCTCCGCGGGGGACGTGGGGGCGAAGGTTTCCACCACCTCGCCGGTGGCCGGATTCACAGACTGGATCGCCATGGCTGGACTCCTTCTCTTGCTCTCGCCGGTGGGTACTTCTGACCGTCACCTTATCGTCTACCCCGGATGGCGGGGTTGCAACCCAAAGCGTATGCTGGCCCTGGAGGTCCACATGAAGGCCAGCGACGTCATTGCGCGGTGTCTGGAGAACGAGGGCGTGCGCTACGTGTTCGGCGTCCCCGGCGAGGAGATCCTCGACATCATCGACTCCCTGGTGGATTCGCGGATCCAGTTCGTCCCCACGCGGCACGAGCAGGGCGCGGCCTTCATGGCGGACGCCTGGGGCCGGCTCACGGGCCGCGCGGGGGTGTGCCTCGCCACGCTGGGCCCGGGTGCCACCAATCTCGCCACCGGGATCGCCGATGCCAACCTCGACCGCGCGCCGCTGGTGGCCATCACCGGCCAGGGCGGCCGGGACCGCATCCACAAGGAGTCGCATCAGTATGTGGACATCGTCGAGTCCCTGCGGCCCCTGACCAAGTGGAATACTCGCCTCGAGGTCTCCGCGGTCGTGCCCGAGGTGTTCCGCAAGGCGTTCAAGCTGGCGGAGTCGGAGAAGCCGGGGGCCTGCCACATCGAGGTGCCCGAGGACGTGGCCGAGGAGACCGCGGAGGGAACGCCGCTCTCCACGGAGCGCACGCGCCGCCCCTCGCCGGATCGCCCCGCGCTGCACGCCGCCGCCCAGCTCATCGAGGCGGCAGCCTTCCCGCTCATCTTCGCCGGCAACGGCGTGATCCGCGGCCGCGCCTCCGCCGCGCTGCGGGAGTTCTCCCGCCGACACGGGATTCCCGTGGTCAATACCTTCATGGCCAAGGGGTGCCTGCCCTATGACGACCCCCTCTGCCTGTTCAGCGCGGGGCTCCAGGCGCGCGACTATGTCTCCTGCGGCTTCGAGAAAGCCGATCTCATCATCTCGGTGGGCTACGATCCCGTGGAGTACGCCCCGCGCTTCTGGAACCCGGAGAAGAAGAAGGCCATCGTCCACATCGACTTCACTCCCGCCGAGGTGGACAGCTATTACCAGCCGGCGGTGGAAGTGGTGGCGGACGTGCGCGAGACGCTCGACCTTCTGGGCGACCTCGTCAAGGGGCAGAAGGACCCCGCGCCGTTCTCCGTGCTCCGGAAGTACATCCTCGAGCAGATCGAGGTGGGCTCCGCCGACGACACCTTCCCCATCAAGCCGCAGCGCATCCTGCGCGAGCTGCGCGAGGTGATGGGACGCGAGGACATTCTCATCTCGGACGTCGGCACCCACAAGCTGTGGGTGGCGCGCACCTTCCCGGCCTACGAGCCCAATACCGTGCTGATCTCGAACGGCTATGCCGCCATGGGCTTCGCCTTGCCCGCCGCCATCGCGGCCAAGCTCGCCCACCCCGAGCGCCATGTGGTCGCGGTATGCGGCGACGGCGGCTTTCTCATGAATGTCCAGGAGCTGGAGACGGCCCACCGGCTGGGAGTGGCTCTGGTCTGCGTGATCTTCCGCGACGGCGGCTACAACCTCATCGAGTGGAAGCAGGAGAAGCAGATGGGCCGGACCGCCGGCGTGCGCTTCGGCAATCCCGATTTCGTGGCGCTGGCCAAGGCCTTCGGGGTGCGGGGGTTCAGCGTGGGCTCCGCGCGCGAGCTGCGCCCGGCCCTGATCGAGGCGCTTGCGCATCCGGGGCCGTCCCTCGTCGACGTCCCCGTGGACTATGGCGAGAACGCGCGGCTGACCGAGCGCCTAGGTCAGCTCGTCTGCCCCATCTAGCCGGCGTCTATTTCGTGCCGAAGAGGCGGTCGCCGGCGTCGCCGAGACCGGGGACGATATAGCCGTGTCCGTCGAGGTGGCTGTCCACCGCCGCCGTGTAGACGGGCACGTCCGCGTGCTCCGCGTGGAAGTGGCGTAACCCCTCGGGGCAGGTGAGCAGGCAGACGAACTTGATCGAGCGCGGGCCGGTGGCCTTCAGGCGCCCGACCGCGGCCACCGCGGAGTTGCCGGTGGCGAGCATGGGGTCCACCACGATGGCGTCGCGGTCCCGCATGACCTTGGGGACCTTGAAGTAGTACTCCACCGCGGCGAGCGTCTGCGGGTCGCGGTAGAGCCCGATATGCCCCACCCGGGCGCTGGGAAGAATGCGCAGCATCCCGTCCAGGAGGCCGGCGCCGGCGCGCAGGATCGAGATCAAGACGATCTTCTTCCCGTCCAGCATGGGCGCGGTGGTCCGGGCCAGCGGCGTCTCGATGGCCACCGGCTGAGTGGGGAGGTCCCGGGTCACCTCGTAGGCGAGGAGCATGCCCACCTCGGCCACCAGGCTGCGGAACTCCGAGGTGCTGGTGCTCTTCCGCCGGAGCAGGGCCAGCTTGTGCTGGACCACCGGGTGCTCGACCACGTGGACCGCGCTCGCCATGCGTCCGCCTCCTCCGACCCCGCGCTTGACGCGCGCGGGCCGCGCCCGTAGCATACCCGCGCCCCGCATGCGACGGTATGTCCTGCGCCGCTTGCTCCTCTTCATCCCCACCCTCTTCGGGGCCTCGCTGCTCGTCTTCATCCTGCTCCGCCTGGTCCCGGGTGACATCGCCGAGATCCTCGTCTACCAGACCGGATCGGAGTCCAGCACCGTCCAGAAGAAGCAGATCCAGCAGATCCGGGCCGAGCTGGGCCTGGACCGGCCGGTGCTGGTGCAGTACGGGCACTGGATGTGGGATGCCCTGCGCGGCGACTTCGGCCAGTCCTACTCGCAGCGGCGGCCGGTGAGCGCCATTCTCGCCGAGCGCTTCCCGCGCTCCATGGAGCTGGCCGGCCTCACCTTGTTCCTGGCCGTGATCTGGGCGGTGCCGCTGGGAGTGATCTCGGCGGTGCGCCAGAACACCTGGGTGGACTACGCGGCGCGCATCGTGAGCCTGTCGGGGCTCTCGTTCCCGCTCTTCGTGACGGGAGCGCTCATCCTCTGGGCGCTGGTGCGCTTCTTCCGCTGGATCCCGCCCCTCGAGTTCGTGCCCTTCACCGAGAATCCGCTCGAGAACCTCAAGCAGCTCATCTGGCCCGCGCTCTGCCAGGCTTACTACATCAGCGCGCCCATCACGCGGCTCACGCGCTCGCAGATGCTGGAGGTGATCCGCCACGACTACGTGCGGACCGCGCGCGCCAAGGGCCTCGCCGAGCGCGCGGTGGTCTATCGCCACGCGCTCAAGAACGCGCTGCTCCCCGTGGTCACCTTCGTGGGCTGGTGGGGCGGCCGCCTGCTGGGCGGCCTCGTGATCATGGAGATCATCTTCGTGGTGCCCGGCATGGGCACCTCGCTGGTGCAGGCGGTCTCGCAGCGCGACTATCCCACCGTGCAGGCCTTCATCTTCGTGATGGCGGTGGTGTTCCTCCTGGTCAATCTGGCGGTGGATCTCCTCTACGCGTGGCTCGATCCTCGCATCCGGTACGCGTGATGGCGCGCGCGCTCGGCCGCTTCGTGTATCGCCAGCCGCTCGGCGCCGCAGGGGCGGTGATCGTCCTCGCCATGATCCTGGTCGCGGTGCTCGCCCCCGCGCTGGCGCCGCACGGGCCCAAGGAGACCGGCTTCGCGCCCTATGTGGCGCCCGGGGCCGAATTTCCCATGGGCACCGATCAGGTCGGCCGCGACGTGCTCAGCCGGGTGATCTGGGGCGCGCGCCTCTCGCTCCAGGTCGGGCTCTTCTCGGTGGTGTTCGGTATCACCCTGGGCTCGCTGTGGGGCGTCACCACCGCCTACTTCGGCGGCGCCTGGGACTCGGGGAGCCAGCGCATCGTGGACAGCCTGATGGCGCTCCCGCCCATCATCCTCGCGCTCTCTCTCATGGCCGCGCTGGGGCAGTCCATCACCAACGTCGTCCTCGCGCTCACCATCCTCCTCACCCCCACCGCGGCGCGCACCGTCCGCTCCGTGGCCCTCGGCGTGGTGGCGGCGCCCTACGTGGAGGCGGCGCGCGCCGCCGGCTGCTCGCACGCGCGCATCATCACCCGCCACCTCATCCCGAACTGCCTGGCCTCCTACATCGTGCTCTTCACCACCAATGTCTCCTACGCCATCGTGGTGGAGGCCTCGCTCTCCTTCATCGGGGCGGGGGCGCCGCCCGACGAGCCATCCTGGGGCGGCATGCTGACCTCCGGCGTGCAGGCGCTGGAGACGGCGCCGTGGATGGTATTCTTTCCGGGCCTGGCCATCAGCCTGGCCGTGTTCGCGCTCAATCTGCTCGGCGACTCGATCCGTGATCTCACCGACCCGCGACTGCGCGGGGGACTCGGATAGCCGTCGGCCCGACAACTCCAACGGAGGCCACCATGAGAATCACCCGGATCGTGAGTCTCGTTCTCGTGGCCCTGCTGATCGGCACCGGCGCCTCGGCGCAGGACAAGCCCCGGCAGGGCGGGATCCTCACCTGGTTCGACTACGGCGATCCGGGCCGCCTCGACGTGCACGCGGAGTCGCCGCTGGTGGTCCAGCAGGCCACCGCGGGCATCTACAGCGGGCTGCTCCACTACGATCCGGATGATCCCACCAAGGTGGTGGGCGATCTCGCCGAGAAGTGGACCGTCTCCCCCGACGGCAAGACGTACACTTTCCAGCTCCGCAAGGGCGTCAAGTGGCATGACGGTCAGCCCTTCTCCTCCGCGGACGTGAAGGCCACCTTCGACCGCATCCTCAATCCCGACTTCAAGAGCCCGAAGTGCGGCGCCTCGCTGAAGCCCATGGTGGCGAGCGTGGAGGCGGTGGACGCCAGCACCGTCACCTTCCAGCTCAAGTTCGCCGCCGCGCCGTTCTTGCCCTCGGTGGCCTCCGCCTGGTGCCGGATTGCCGCCAAGCACGTCCTGGCGAAGTACGGGGATCTCAACGCCCCCGAGGCTCAGATCGGCACCGGGCCCTTCAAGTTCAAGAAGTACGAGCGGGGCAGCCTGATCGAGTGGGAGCGAAACCCCGACTACTTCATCAAGGGCCTGCCCTATCTCGACGGCGTGAAGCAGTTCATCCTCGTCGCCGGCCCCACCCAGCTCGCCGCCGCCAAGGCCAGCAAGGTCATGATGTGGGACGCCTGGCCGCCCATGCGCAAGACCCAGGCCGACGAGCTCCAGCGGGCCCGCGACGACGTGGACATCTATCAGGCGCCCATCAACACCATGTTCGTCATCTTCCTGAACGCGGCCAAGGCGCCCTTCAACAACGCGGACCTCCGCCGGGCGGTGAACCTCGCCATCGATCGGCAGGAGCTGGTGGCCAAGGCCCTGGAGGGAGCCGGAGTGCCCTGCGCCATCCTGGATCCGAAGCTGGTGGGCGATTTCGCGCTGCCGCTGGACGAGGTGGCGAAAGCGCCGGGCTGCCGCCAGCCCAAGGAGCAGGACATCGCCGAGGCCAAGAAGCTCGTGGAGAAGCATCATCCGGGCGGGCTGGACATCGAGATCGCCACGCGCGCGGTGGGAAACTACGTGGACCGGTCGCAGGTGGTGATCGCCCAGCTCCGGAAGATCGGCATCCGCGGCACGCTGAAGACCCACGAGAGCGCGGCCGGCTACGCCGCCTTCGGGAAGGGCGACTTCACCATCATCGCCACCCAGGACCGGGCCATGGACATCAACGAGCCCTCCGGCATCTTCCACATCGTCTATACCGGCGAGGCGGGGAGCAATTACGGCCGGCACACCGACGCCAAGGTGGACGAGCTGGCCGACAAGGCGCTGCGCGAGACCAACCGGGAGAAGCGAAAGGCGCTGTACTGGGAGCTCCAGCGCCACCTCTTGAGCCGCGGGGACCACGCCTCCATCGCGGTGGGCTGGGTGGAGGGCTGGTTCTTCAAGGACAAGAAGCTGCGCGGGTTCAAGCCCGGCGTCACCGTCTACGACAACAACACCTTCATGAAGACCTGGATCGCCCCCTAGCCGGTGTCGATGGCCCGGCGGCGGCCCCGCGCTCAGCGCGCGGGCGTCGCCGCCGCGTGCGCGCCGAAGCGCGGCATGACGTCGCGCGCCAGCAGCTCCATCGACCGCCGCCACAGCGCGGGGCGGTCCCAGTCGTGCCCGGCCATGAGCAGGGTGCCGAAGTGGCCGATCTCGTCCCGGAGCGCCACCAGCTGGTCCAGCACGCGGCGCGGACTGCCCGCGATGATCATGCCGCGCTTCACCGCGTCCACGGTGGTGCGCTCGTCGGGCAGGTCCACGTCCGGCTTGATCATGAACAGCGCCTTCCGCCCCTGCGCGAAGCTGTGGATGAAGAACTTGTAGTAGAAGGAGAGCCCGCTGTCCGGATCGGCGAGATACTCCTCCGCCTCCGCATCGGTCTCGGTGACCAGGACGCTGCGCGACACCCGCCACACGTCGGGATCGGGCCGGCGCCCCACCGCCGCGCAGCCCTCGAGGTACTTCTCCCAGTGGCCCCGCAGATAGCGGCGGTGGAAGAAGTTGCCGGAGATGGGGATCCAGCCGCGCTCCGCCGCCAGCTTGGCGCTCGAGGAATTGGGCGTGATGATGGACAGCGCGATGGGCGGGTGCGGCTGCTGCAGGGGCCGCGGGATATAGCCCACCTTGAACTCGGGCCACACGCCGTTCTTGAGCGCGAACTTCCAGAAGCGCCCGTCGATCTCGTAGGGCGGGTCCTGGGCCCAGAGCTTGAGCACGATGTCGATGGACTCCTGCACCATCAGGGGCCGCAGCTCGGCCTGCCCCACCTCGAACATCTCGAGGTCGCTGACCAGCCCGCCCGGCCCGATGCCCATGATGAAGCGGCCGCCGGAGAGCTGGTCGAACATGGCCGCGTGCGCGGCCACCGTGGCGGGATGGGTCTGGGGCAGGTTGAGCACGCCGGTGCCGAGCCGGATCTGCCGGGTCCGCGAGATGACGGTGGCGAGGAAGATGAGCGGCGAGGTGATGCGCTCGCTCCAGGAGCTGAAGTGCTCGCCGACATAGGCCTCGGAGAACCCGAGCTGATCGGCCAGGATCACCGCCTCCTGATCCTCGGCGAGGATTGACGCATAGTCTCTATCAGGATGGTGGAACGGCATGGTGAACATTCCCAGCTTCACGCTCATGGGTCAGCTCCGGGTGATCTTGCCGAGCCCGGGCATGCGGCCGAGATAATTGCCGGTGACGCCGCCGTCCACCACGAGGTCGTGGCCGTTGACATAGCGCGCGTCGGGGCCGAGGAGAAAGGCGATGACGTCGGCCATGTCTTCCGGCGTGGCCACGCGCCCGAGCGGCACCAGCGCGTCCCGGGCCGCGGCGACCTCGCGGTCGGCATAGACCTGCGCGGTCATGCCGGTGCGGACCATGCCCGGCGACACGGTATTGGCGCGAATGCCGTCGCGGCCGAATTCCTGCGCGAGCACCTGGCAGAGCATGATGACGGCGGCCTTGCTCGGCCCGTACGCGCCCAGGTTGGCGTGGGCGTTGCTCCCCGACATGGACCCCACCGCCACGATGGCGCCGCCGCCGGCCTTGAGCGCCGGATGCGCGGCCTTGGCGAGGAGCCAGGTGGCGCGCACGTTGACGGCAAACATCGCGTCCCAGTCCGCGAGCGGGTAGTCGACGAGGGGACCGGGGCGGTTGATGCCGGCATTGCTCACGAGGCCGTCGAGCCCGCCGAAGCGCGCCACCGCTTCCGCCACCACGCGCGCGGGCTCCTCCGGATTGCCCATGTCGCCGCGCAGCGCCACCGCCTCCGCGCCCAGCGCGGCCAGCTCCCTCACGACGCCATCGAGCGCCGCCGCGCCCGGGAGATCCACCGCCGCGATGCGCGCCGGCTTGCCCGCCGCCTTGCCGTCGCGCGCCAGCCGGAGACACGTGGCCCGCCCGATGCCGCTTGCCGCTCCCGTCACGATCACGCGCATGGAACAACCTCCTAAAATCGGAGCTGGATTCGCGAGGAGTGTAACCCATTTCATGCTATCCCTGTCCGGGTGAGCTCCGTCGCACCGCCGGCAACGATGCCGGCGGGCCGTTCCGCCCGGCTGGGAATTCTCGGGGAAGCCGACTACCGCCGCCTCTGGCTCTCCGGCCTCTGTCTCAATACCGCTCGCTGGATCGATCTCGTCGTGCTGGGCTGGCTCTCGTATCAGCTCACCGGCTCGCCGTTCATGGTGGGGCTGGCCGCCTTCGCGCGCTCGGCCCCGATGATGGCGCTGGGCCCGTTCACCGGTGTGATCGCGGACCGGATGCACCGTGGCCACGTGCTTCTCTGCACGCAAGCGCTGGGACTCGTCACCGGGCTGGCGCTGTCCGCGCTCTTCGCGTTCGGCGCCGGAGGCTTCTGGCCCCTGGTCGGGCTCGAGGTGCTCTTCGGCGTGCTCTGGGCGCTCGATTTTCCCGCGCGGCGCACCTCGCTGTTCACGCTGGTGGGCCCGGGCCGGGTGGCGAGCGCGGTGTCGCTGGAGACGGTGTCCATGCAGGTGGCGAAGATCGGCGGGCCCGTGCTCGCCGGGCTCGGCCTCGCGCGCCTGGGGCCCGAGGCCTGCTACAGCGCTCTCGCCATCCTCTACGCGGTGGGCCTTCTCGTCTCGAGCCGGCTCCCCGGCCGCATCGGCGGTCCGATATCGGCCGCCGGCGTCTCGGTGGCGGCGAGCCTGCTCGCGGGCGTGCGGGCGGCGTGGTCGGAAGGCACCGTGCGCGCGGTGCTCATCGTGACGGTCCTGATGAACGTGCTCTTCTTCCCGTATCAGCACATGCTGCCGGTGTTCACGCGCGAGGTGCTGGGCGCGGGGCCGGAGTGGCTGGGCGCGCTCGTGGCCGCGGACGGGCTGGGCGCCCTCATCGGCGCGCTGGCCATCGCGGCCGGCCGCGGCTTCGTGCCCCATCGCCGCCTCTTCGCGCTCTCGGTGCTGGTGGCGCCCTTTCTCCTGGTGGCCTTCGCGGCGGCGCGCTCGCCCTGGCTCTGCCTCGCGCTCCTCATGGTGGTCGGCGCCGCGGAGTCGGGCTTCGCCGCCATGCAGAGCACGCTGGTGCTGCTCTCGGCGCCGGAAGATCGGCGCGGCGGCGCCATGGGCATTCTCTCCGCCTGCATCGGCACTCAGCCGGTGGGCACGCTCTGGATCGGCTTCCTCGCCGGCGGCATCGGCGTGCCCGCGGCGATGGCGGCGAACGCGCTGCTCGCGCTGGGCGCCATGCTCCCGGTGGCCGGGCCCCTGGCCCGAGGCGCTCGCCGCCGCTAGCGTCCGCCGCTCAGGGCACCGCGAGACGTCCGGCCACCGTGAAGCGCCCGTCGCCCTGCGGGGTGACGATCACCATCTCGGCCGGAGCCGGCGAGACGGCCGTCAGCGCCGCGATGGTGGAGCCGTGGGACACGAGCACCAGGTTGCCGGCGCCGCGCCACCCGCTCACGCGGGCCCGCATCTCGCGCACCTGCTCCGCCTGCCGCTCGGAGCGGCCGAAGAGATTGCCGAGCGGTGCCCACACCTCGGCGGACAGACGGGCGGGCCTCCAGGCCAGCCGTGCGGTCTCGATGCAGCGGCACCACGGGCTCGTCAGCACCCGGTCCACCACGATGCCCCGCGCCCGAAAGGCGTCGCCGACCCGGCGCGCGTGGGCGCGTCCGGCGTCGGTGAGATTGCGCTGGCTGGCGCAGTCGTCCAGGCGCATGCCGGCCGGGTCACCCACGCCGGGCGTGGTGATGGCGTGTCGGATGAAAACGGCCTGGCCGCCGGCCTGGAGGAGGGCCCAGAGGGGCTCGGCGGCGCCCGTCGGCGCCGGACGGAGGACGGAGACGAGCGCGAGCGCGATCGTCGCGGCCACGGGGGCGAAGGAGAGTCGCCGTCGCATGAAGGACTCCGGCCGCTAGCCCAGCAGCGTCACCAGGCGCTCGCGCGTGGCCGCGTCGGGAAGCGCGCCGGTCCCCGCCTTCATATTGTCCTGGAGATGCTCCCGCCGGCTCGTGGCGGGGATGGCGCAGGTGACGGCGGGATGCGCCAGTATCCACTTGAGAAAGAGCTGCGCCCAGCTCTCCGCGCCGAGGTCGGCCGCCCAGGGGGGCAGCGGCTGGCCGCGCACGCGCTGGAAGAGCCCGCCCTCGGCAAAGGGCCGGTTCACCAGCACCGCCACGCCGCGGTCGCGGGCCAGCGGCAGGATGCGCCGCTCGGCCTCGCGCTCGCCGATGGAATAGTTCACCTGGACGAAGTCCAGCGGCTCGGCGCGCAGGACGCGCTCCAGCTCGTCGTACGCTCCCGCCGTGTAGTGGGTGACGCCGATATAGCGGAGGCGGCCGGCCGCCTTCCAGTCGCGCAGGGTCCGGAGCTGAGTGCGCCAGTCGAGCAGGTTGTGGATCTGCATGAGATCGAGGCGGCGCGCCCGCAGGCGCCGGAACGACTGCTCCATCTGGGTGACGCCGGGCTCACGCCCGCTCGTCCACACCTTGGTGGCGAGGAAGAGCGTCTCGGCGACGCCCAGCTCGGACGCGAGATCTCCCACCACGGGCTCGGCGGCGCCATACATGGGCGACGAATCGACCACCCGGCCCCCCACGGCCACGAAGGCGCCGAGCACTTCCTTGAGCGGGGCGCGCTCGGCGGCGCCGGCGCCGACATCGAAGGTGCGCCACGTGCCGAGCCCCACGGCGGGCAGCATCTCGCCGCTGGACGGGATGCGACGCGCCAGGAGCGGCTCCGCGCGCGCGGCGCGGACGGGCGCGGCGGCGGCGGCCGCCGCCAGCAGCCGGAGCGCCATCCGTCGGGTGAGGGGAGGCAACGCGGCCATGCTCAGGCGCCCTCGCGCAGGCGCTCCTCACGCCGTCCGAGATAGACGGCGAGCGCGATCCACAGCGCCGCCAGCGGAAGCGCCACCACGGAGACGCCGGTCATCCCCAGTCCCAGCGCGGACAGGCCCGCGAAGGCCCAGCCGCTGAGCGCGTCGCCGCCACGGGAGACGATGGTGTCGATGACGTTCTTGGCCTTGTACTTGTCCTCGCGAGGCAGCACCGTGAACAGCACCTCGCGGGCCGGCCCCGTGATCCCGTACTGCGTCGCGCGCCGCAGGACCTGGAACATGATCAAGATGCCCGCCGTCGAGACCAGCGCGAGCGCCGTGAATCCGGCCAGGGTCACCACCGGCAGGGCGGGCAGCACCCGGACCAGCCCGAAGCGCGTTGCCAGGGCTCCGGTCACGAAGAGCTGGGCGCCAATGGTCAGCACGTTCACGGCGAGATCGATGAGGGCGAACACCGCCGTGCGGCGGCCGGGGTCGGCGAAGGCCTCCCGGATCACCTGGGCTTGCTGGAAGTAGACGAAGGTCGCGAACAGCGTGCCGAGCGCGACGAAGAGCGCGATCCCGGAGAGGTACGCCGAGCGCGGCACTCGCGTGAGCCCGCCCAGCGCGCTGCCTCCCACGGGCACCTCGTCGGCGGCGAGCTCGGCCGGGCGCGGGCCGGGCTCCGCCGGGTCCGCGCCCGGCCGGAGCCGAGCGACGCAGACCAGCGCCCCCGCGAGAATCGCCGCCGCCAGCGGCAGCAGGTTGACCGGCCCGATTCGCGGCGCCAGGAGCGCCGTCGCCGCGGGCCCGACCAGCGCCCCCGCGCTGCCGCCGGCGGCGATGAATCCGAACAGCCGCCGCGCCTGCTCCTCTTGCCAGATGTCGGCCATGAAGCTCCAGAATACCGACACCACGAAGAGATTGAAGACGCTGAGCCAGATGAAGAAGGCGGCCGGCGCCCACGCCGGCGCGCCCACTCCCCGCAGCAGCGCGAAGAGGCCGAGGATGCAGGCGATGAAGAACGCGTAGACCAGGGGCAAGAGCGTCCGCCGCGGGAAGCGGGCCGCGAGCGCGCCGAAGACGGGAACCGCGGCCGCCATCGCCAGGAAGGTGCCGGTGAAGAGCCACGGGAGCCGCTCGATGCCCGTGGCCACTCCCATCTCCTCGCGCACCGGCCGCAGCACATAGTAGCTCGCCAGCACGCAGAAGAAATACGTGAAGGACCACAGCGCGGCCCGGCCTTCGCCGGGCCTCATGGCGAGCAGGCGCTCCGCGAGCCGGCTCAGCGGGTCGCCGCCGCGATCAGGCCGGCGACGGCGGCGCCGCCGTCGTGACGGGCTCGCCCGTTCCCAGCGGGCAGCCCGGCGGCATCGCCGCCTTCTTCTTCGCGATGATGTCCTTGGCGTAGCGCTCCAGGTAGTGGGCGATGGTCTCCACGCGGATCTTCACCGAGCCGGCCGGCTTGGTGGAGTCGAGATCCTGGAACGAGAAGAAGAGGGTCCCCGAGCGCTCCACGATCTGCTGCACCGGCGTGTACGTGGGCTGGTCCATTCCGCACTCGTAGCTGGCCAGCCGCACCACGCAGGCCACCCAGGGCATCCGCGCCGCCGCCTTGGCGCCCCACAGGATCTCGTTGGTATTGGACGAGTAGGACGAGGGCCACACGTCCCGGATGTCGAAGGGCGAGCGGATATGCCCGGCGCGGATATCGTCCCCGAAGGCCCACTCCATGAGGTCGGGATCGGTGGGGAAGTACTGGGCCCACAGGACGGGATAGCCGTAGGCCTGGAGATCCACCTCGATCTCGTGGCCGATGCCCGGGTCCATGTGATACGGACGCGCGAGCACCAGCAGGCAGGGCCGGTCCTCGCGCGCGCACCACTCCAGCACCTCGCGGCCCTTGCGGCGGAGCCGCGCGCCGAAATCCGAGAGCGCCTTGTAGCCCGCGTCCACCGCGCGCCCCGTCTCCTCGGGGGTGAGCCCAGGGATGATCCCCTGGAGGCCTTCCCAGAGCTGCTTGGGCACGAGCTTGGGCTCGTCCAGCGAGACGAAGGGCGAGGCATAGCGGATGCCCTGCTCGGCGAAGACGTCGCGCTCCTTGATGAAGCCCGCCTTGATGTTCTCGGGCGCCGCCATCACGCGCGGGCAGGTGAGGGTGCGGGCCACGTGGCCGGAGAGGAAGGACGGCAGGTTGTAGATCATGGGGGAGAAGAGGATGTCCACCTTCTCCTTCTGCCCGAAGATCAGCTCTCCGTAATGGCCGGCGATGCACTTGACGGGATAGCAGCAGTCCACCGTGCCGCGGCCCTTGCCGAACTGGCGCCCCTGCTCCTCCGAGGTGTCCGAGGAGAAGACGAGCTTCCGCGCGTCCACGCCGAGCGCCACGAAGAAGCCCACCCAGAACTGGTGGGTGGACCAGAGGTTCAGGACCCGCGGAATCCCGATCCGGAGGCTAGCCCGCGGCGGCGGCGGACTCGACTCGGGGGCGGCGGAACGCGTCCGTCCGAACCATCTCGGCAACGTTAGGGTACTCACGCTTGACCTCCTCCAGCTTGGACTTGACCTCGCGCAGCTCGTTGACGTCCTCCACCAGCCCCTTGGGGCAGGAGTTGCCGCTGATCACCCGCTCCCAGCCCTTGGCCAGCGGCAGCTTGCTCCACGGGCGGCCCTGCGCCCCCGGGAGCTGGACGTCGATGAAGGTGCGCGTGCAGTTGATCGGGCACCACTTGCAGACGGTCTCCGCGGCGGTCGTGCTCGTATAGGTGAGCGCCGCGATGGCCTCGAAGCCGCGGAAGCGGCTGGCCGCGCCCTTGGCCCGCCAGTCCACCGCGCACAGCGCGGCGCCGATGGCGCCCGCCTCCCCGGAGTAGGGATGCAGCACCACGTCGGCCTCCGGCACCTTGCCGCGGATGAAGTCCACCTGCGCCTTCACCACCGCCATGTTGCGGTGGGTGCCGCCCTGGAGGACGAACTTGCGCCCGACGGCTCGAAGGTTCTGCAGCTGGCCGGCGTAGATCCACACATTGATGGGCAGCACCGCCGCCAGCGCGGCCATGATCTCCTCCGCCGCCCAGCCCTTGCGCTGCTGATTCACGATGTCCGACTGGAGGAAGACGCCGCAGCCCATGGCCAGGGTCGGCATGGCCTTGGCCTCGAAGGCGCGGTCGGCATAGGCCTCCAGCGGAATCGAGTAGCGCTCGGCCACGCCCTGGAGGAAGGCGCCGTTTCCGGACGAGCACTGCGAGTTCAGGCGGAAATCGGCCACCGTGCCCTGGCGCAGGATCATGATCTTGACGTCGGTGCCGCCCACGTCGCAGATCACGTCGGCGTCGGGGAAGAAGTGGAGCGTGCCGGTCGCATGCGCCACCGTCTCCACCACCGCCATGTCGGCGCCGAGAACGTCCCGCAGCAAGTCCTTGCCGTAGCCGGTCAGCGCGAGCCCCGCCACCTCGGTGAACCCCGCCTCCCCCACCTGCTTGAACAGCGACTGCGCGTCCTCGATGGGATTGCCCTTGGACAGCGCGTAACAGGAGAAGAGCATCTCGCGCTCGGGCGAGAGCACCACCGCCTTGGCGGTGGTGCTGCCGAAGTCGCAGCCCACCAGCACCGGGCCCGCGTGGACGGGCGCGGCCTGAGCGGGGGGCGCGGACGCGCCGGGACGCTTGAGGTCGTACGCGGAGACGAAGGACTCGAGGTCGCTGGCGCATGACACCAGGGCCTTGCCGCCGTCCTTCGCCTTCTGCTCCGCCTGGCCCTCGTCCACCCACCAGCGCAGCTTGTCCCTTCCCTGGTAGACGGCCACGCCCTCGGGCTCGCCGGCGCCGATCTCCACGCAGCCGAGGCAGGCGTAGTAGAGCGCCTCCTTGGGCACCACGATGCAGTCGGCGATGGTCTTGCCTTCGGGCAGCGTGATCTTGCGCTGCTGCCAGAGCTTGGCGAGATGGTGCCGCCAGGCTTCCTGGAGCCCCCGGAAGAAGAGGTTGGGCCCCCCCAGCAGCAGGACTTCCGGCGAGGGCGTATTCCCCTTGGTGAGGGTGGCGAGGTTCTGGTAGACCACCGCCTCGAAGAGGCTGGCGATGATCTCCTCCACCGGGACGCCCGTCTTGACGAGGGTGTTGGCGTCGGTCTCCGCGAAGATGCCGCACTTGCTGCTCACCTTGTGGAGGCTCATGCCCTCGTAGGGCATGTCGGCCAGCCGCTCGCTGGCCACCGCGAGCTTGCGGGCGGTCTTCTCGATGAAGGTGCCGGTGCCGCCGCTGCAGGCGGACTGCATGTACACCTGCTTGGTCTTCCCGCCGCCGCCGGGGGTGAAGAA
>DASRWT010000047.1:0-32364 GCA_035654455.1 Candidatus Nitrosocosmicus sp.
GACCTGCTCGCCGCCACCACCGATCTGGACGAGGACGAGCTGCGGGACGGGCTGCGCCGGCTCCAGAACGGCGAGTTCCTCTACGAGCTGGGATTGTTTCCGCAGCCGGAGTACACCTTCGCGCACGCGTTGACCCTCGAGGTGGCCTATGGCGGGCTCCTGCGCGAGCGGCGCCACGAGCTCCACACGCGCCTCGTCGCCGCGCTGGAGCGAGAGGGGACCGAGTCGAGCCCGGAGCGCATCGAGCGCCTCGCGCATCACGCGAGCCGGGCCGAGCTGTGGGAGCAGGCGGTGCGCTACGGGCGCGAAGCGGGGCAGCGCGCCTTCGCCCGCTCGGCGCATCGCACCGCCGTCCAGTACTTCGAGGAGGCCCTGCGCGCGCTCCAGCGCATCCCGGAGACCCCCGAGAGCCGCGCCCTGGCCATCGACCTGCGCCTCGACCTGCGCTACTCCCTCTCGCCGCTGGGCGACTTCGGGCGCATGCTCGACTATCTCAAGGAGGCCGAGGTGCTCGCGCACCGCGCCGACGATCCGCGGCGCCTGGGCCTGGTCTCCGCCTTCCTCACCAACCTCTACTCGGTGACCCTGGACCTCCGACAAGCCTCGGAATACGGACACCGCGCGACGCAGATCGGCGCCCGCATTCGCGACATCACGGTGGAGGCGCCCGCCAATACCTTCCTCGCGCTGGTCCACTACGGACAGGCCCAGTACCGGGCCGCCGTCGACCTCGCGCGCCTCAACCTGGAGCGGCTCCAGGGCGATCACGCGCGCGAGCGCTTCGGCATGGCGCTGCTCCCCGCGGTGTACTCGGCCACGGTGCTGCTGTGGTCCCTGGCCGAGCTGGGCGAGTTCGACGCGGCGGGGACGGTGGGTGAGGACGCCATCCGGCTCGCCGAGTCCGTCGAGCACCCGTACAGCCAGATCTTCGCCCGGCTGGGCCCGGGCTTCCTTCACCTCCGGCGCGGCGAGCATGTGGACGCGATCAAGCTCCTCGAGCCGGCGCTGCAGGTGTGCGACGCCTTCGACGTGGCCGCCGTGCACGCCACCGCCGCCGGCCAGCTCGCCTCCGCCTACGCGCTGGCCGGTCGGACCGAGGACGCGCTCGTTCTCATCCGTCGCGCCGTCGCGCAGGCGGCCGCCATCGGGGACCCCTTCGGCCACGGCGTGCGCACCGGCACGCGCGCGGAGGCCTTCCTGGCGGCAGGGCGACCCGCGGAGGCGCTGCCCCTGGCCCGTCGCGGGCTCGATCTCGCGCGCCTGGCTGGAGGGCGAGGCTTCGAGGGCTGGTCCCTACGCCTGCTCGGGGAGGTGGCCGCCGCCCAGGATCCGCCCCTCCTGGACGAGGCGCGCAGCAACCTCGAGACGGCGCTGGGCATCGCGGAAGCGGCCGGCATGCGGCCCCTCGGCGCGCGCGCCCGGCTGGGGCTGGGGCTGGTGGCCCGGCGGGCCGGCCAGGCCACGGTGAGCCGCGACCATCTCAAGCGGGCGGCCGCGGACCTCGAGGAGCTGGGCATGGCGAGGTGGCTGGCCGAAGCCGAGCCCGCGTGCTAGTGTGCCGGCGGGTTCCATTGTTCCCTCACTGCCTCGGACCACGGAGGACTTGACATGTCTGGTCCCGGTGCCATCGGCCCCAAGCAACGCGCGCGGGTGTATCAGCAAGGCAAGGCGAACTATCAGGGCGGCGTCATCCAGCGGACCGGGCTGGTGGACGTCGACAGCCGACTCACCCGCGAGTCGAAGAAAGTCCTGATCGGACTTCGTGTCCGGAACGATCAGGACGTTCTCGGCCTCAGGATCTTCGGCAAGAACGGGACGGTGGAGGTTCCGGTGACCCGCGAGGCGGCGGGCGGCACCATCGCCACCCAGCTCGATATCGTGGCCCCGGCGGTGGGCGAGCGGTGGATCGGCTTCGTGTCCAACTACGACAAGCGGCAGCACGGCACCAACGGGTTCAAGACCGACATCAAGGTGAGCAACTTCACCGCCAATGCCAACGGCTTCCAGGAGGTCCCGGTCGCCTTCACCTACCAGGACGCGGCCGGGAACGAGTTCACCGCCGGGCACTACGTCGTCACCACCTCGATCCTCCCCGGCAGCAATGCCGACCCCGAGCCCGTGCCCGAGCACCCGATCGACGGGGCGAAGGCCAAGCCGAAGCCCAAGGCGAAGCCGAAGCCTTCCAAGGCGAAGGCGAAGGCGGCGAAGGGTAAGAAGGCGCGCCGGAAGAAGCGGTGAAGCGGAAGGGGCCCGGCCGGCGCCGGGCCTCCGCGCGCGAGAGGACGAGCCCGAGGCCGCCGGCCCGAACACGGACGCCGTTGCGGAAGCCGGCCGAGTGGGGCGCGTCGGTCGGCTCGTCCCGGGTGCGCTTCTGGTTCGACCCCGCGCCGCGCGTGAAGGCGCCGCCTCCATTCGAGCCGCGCAAGCTCGCGCTGGAGGCGCTGGCCGAGCTCCCCGCCATGGAGGGCTGGTCGGGCTCCGTCCCCCGGGACCTGCACGAGGGAGCCGTCACCGTCGGCGCCAACAGCGTGGCCGTCCGCTTCCATCAGCGGCTGGGCGACGTGCGGGTGCGGCCGGCCGAGGTGGTCGTGAACATCTCGCGGGGCGGTCAGGTTCGATCGGTGTACCGCCACTATCACCCGAACGTCCCGCGGGAGCTCGTGACCGCGCGCGCGTCCATCAGCGAGAGCGATGCGCTCGCGATGGTGGCGAAGTGGCTCGAAGGCACGGAGGGTCTCCGGGTGCTCAAGGTCCCGGAGCTGATCGTCCATCACCACGTGGCCACCCGTCCCGAGGGCCGGCCGCCGCTCCGGGCCATGCTGTCAAAGTCCGAGTCCCCGGTCGACCGGCAGCTCGCGGCGCTCCTCGCCTCACGGCGCGCACTTCGCAAAGAATACTACCTGGTCTGGGACCTGCGCGTGGCCACCAAGGTCCCCAATCGCCGGTGGCGCTTCCTGATCGACGCGCGCACCGGAGACCTCGTGAAGCTCGAGGACCTTCGCGTCTTCGCCACCGGCACCGGGAAGGTGTTCGACCCCAACCCGTCCGTCACCAGCGGCAATGCCGCGCTCACCTGGGACGACGACGATCTCCTGGAGCCGGAGACGCGGGAGGTCACCCTCGAGCATCTGGGCAGCCGGCAGAGCGGAAAATTCCACCTCGACGGCACTCACGTGAACGTGGTGGCGGAGCCCGCCAGCGCCGCCGCCGTCTTCGAGTTCGCGCCCAAGGACGACGGGTTCCTCGACACCATGGCCTATTTCCACATCGACCGCTTCCGCGCGTATCTGCAGGACGACCTCAAGCTCCTCCACATTCCGGTCTCGCCGGCCACGGTGGATGCGCATGTCGGCGGCTGGGAAACCTGGACCGGGGACGACGAGATCAATCTGGGCGAGGAAGGGGGGACCCAGCAGGGCCTCGCGCCGGACGCCGCCGACGCGCTGGTCATCGTCCACGAGTACGGCCACGTGCTCCAGTACCTGCTCCTGCCCGAGTCCGTGCGCGGCAACGAGCCGGCCGGCATCACCGAAGGCTATGGCGACTTCATCGCCGCCGTCTACTACGACGACCGTCACCAGCCGGGCGCGAGCACTCGCGGGGCGCTCTTTCCCTGGAGCCGGCCGGCCTCTCAGCTGCGGCGCCATGACGTCGAGTGGACGTTCGGCGGGCCGGAGTGGACCAACGGGGCGCGGTACGAGAAGGGCACGCTGTGGTGCGCCACCCTCTTCGAGGCCTATCGCAAGCTCGGCGGAGACTCCAAGCGGGCGGGGGTGCGCGCCGCCGCGCGCGACCTCGTCATCCGCCTCTTCACCGACGCGCTCATCAAGCTCCCGGAGGAGGTCGAGGTGGACGCGCCCAGCGAGACCGTGCTGGCGGCCGCGCTCGTGAGCGCGGACGCGGAGCTGGACGGGTGGTGGCCGGCCAATGGCCTCCACCGCAAAGTCCTCGCCGACGCCTTCGCGCGCCGCGACTGCACCGGCTATCGGCCCCAGGATCCGGGGAATGAGGTGGACGTCTACATATCCGACGGACGAGCGGGCGGCTATGGCTCCGACGACGGGCAGGACCACTTCGACCAGACCCTGTGGAAGGAGGACCATGGCGCGGGCCTGGGCAAGGACCTCTGGGCCCGGCCCACGCCCTATGCCTCTGCCAATGCGCGCCAGAACGCCAATCCCGCCACGGACCACGTCGAGCCCACCGCCGGCACGCTCACCAATCTCTATGTGCGCGTGAGGAATCGCGGGACACAGGCCTCGGGCCCGGTGACGGTCCGCGTCTTCGTCGCCGGAGGAGGACCCGCCGGGGTGGCGGTGGCCGACCCGAGCCTCACCTGGCCGGATGCCTGGGTGCCCGGTGAGCTCTTGCCGTCCATCAATGTGGCCACGGTCCCGAAGAACGGCAAGGTCCTCGTGGGCCCCTTCCCGTGGACGCCCGCGGCGCCCGGGAACCAGGCCGTGCTCGCCGTGGTCGAGTGCGCGGCCGATCCCGCGCTCACGGAGACGCTGCTCGCCACCGAGCGGGTGGCGGCGGCCGCGCTGGTGCCCTTCGACAACAACCTCGCGATGCGGCGGATGCGGGTGAGCTAGCGGCCCCGGCTCAGCGCGACGGCGCGGACAGCGCCAGCAGGTCCCGGAGATTACCGCCGAGGACGCGATCCTTCTCGGCCTCGCTCAGGAAGTCGCAGTAACGCCGGATATAGTCCACGCACTGCCGGTACGTGCAGAACCGCTCCACGTTCGGCATGTCCGATCCCCAGATGAGCTTGGCCGCGCCGTAGCGGTCGCGCAGATCCTTGATGAGCGCCTGCGCCTCCGGGTACGGATAGTCCCAGACGCCGCCCCAGGCGATGGGGAAGGTCATCTCGAGGCGCACCGTCTCCCGCGCGTAGACCTTCCCCACCGGCACCGGAAACTCCCACCGTCCGTTCCGGGCGAAGTAGGAGACCGGCGGCTGGAGCACGAGCAGCCAGCGGAGGCCCGGGAACCGGGTCATGATGCCGTCGAGCCGCCGCATGATCT
Organism: Candidatus Nitrosocosmicus sp.; assembly: GCA_035654455.1. Lineage (GTDB taxonomy): Bacteria > Methylomirabilota > Methylomirabilia > Rokubacteriales > CSP1-6 > DASRWT01. The sequence continues at coordinate 5,025 of DASRWT010000047.1, forward strand.
CGAGATAACTCGCTTCGTCATAGGTCGGGATGTGCATGGGCTCGAAGAACACCGGGACGCCGAAGCCCTCGATCATGGCCCAGAAGGCGTCGAAGCGCCGGTCGTCGAACCACCACCGGAAGTCGTAGCGGGCGAACGTGTCGGTCTGGTAATGCAGGCCGCGAAGCCCGAGCTGCTCCACCGCCCGTCGCGCCTCCGCCATCCAGTGCGCGGTATCCGCCATGGGCTCGTCCACGTGGAAGAGGCCGGTGAACCGCGCCGGGTACTGGCGCTGGGCGAACGCGTTGTAGTCATTCATGTAGCCATAGGTGAAACCGGCCTGGAGCACGCAGTGGTCCACGCCCGCCGCCGTCATCTGCGCCAGCAGGAGCTCGGGCCGCGACTCCAGCTCCACCATGCCCACCGGCATGTACTGGACGGCATGGTCCTCGCCGTCCACCCGGAACTCGAGCCGGCCATAGCGCCCCGGCCGGAACTCGATGTCGTCGCGGAGCCCCGCCCAGCTATTGTCGCCCGGCTTGAAGAGGAGCTGGCCGGAGGCGGGGGCACCGTCGCGGAGACGGAAGACCTTGGCCGAGGGGCGCGTGAGCGTCTTCTGCAGGTATTTCAGGTGGACCTCGCGCGAGGGCAGTCCGCAGGAGCCCGACCAGTGCTGGAAGATGTGGGCGTGGGAGTCGATGACGGACATGGCGTCTGGGCCTCGGCGGCTAGCGCTCCCGATCGCGGAGCGTCTTCCGGTCGATCTTGCCGGCGGGGGTCTTGGGCAGCTCCCCCACGATCTCGATGGCGCGCGGATACTCGTGCCGGCTCAGGCGATCCTTCACGAACTCCTGCAGCTCGCGCGCGAAGTCGGGCCCCTTGCCCGGCGCGACGATGCAGGCCTTGGGAATCTGTCCTCGCAGCTCGTCGGGCACGCCGATCACCGCCGCCTCGCGCACCTCGGGGTGGGCGAGCAGCGCCTGCTCGATCTCGAGTGCGCTCATGGTCCAGCCGCCGGAGATGATCACGTCGTCGGAGCGGCCGGCGTGGAAGAAGTACCCGTCGGCGTCGAGGTGGCCGCGATCCTTCACGCGAAACCACTCCCCGCGGCGGCGCACCGCGATCTCGCCCAGCGTGCCCGCGGGCAGCGGACCGTCCTCGCCGACCACCGCCACCTCCCAGCCCGGCGCGGCCTTGCCGAGCGCCCCGCGGCGGACCTCGAAGCCCTCGAAGCCCGGATAGTTCACGATGATCACCCCGACCTCGGTGCTGCCGTACATGCTGCACGGCTTCCGGCCGAAGGTCCGCTCCACGTAGTCCCAGGTCTTCTCATCCATGGGCTCTCCCGTGAAGGAGAGCTTCTCGGGGCTGAAGCGCCGCCGGTCGGCGGCGCCGGACTCCCGGATCATCCGGTACACCGTGGGCGCGGCGGCGAGGTTGGTCACGCGGAAGGCGTCGAGGGCCTCCACGATCCGCTCCGGGCTGAACTTGCCCGAGTAGCTGCCCACCGCGATGCCGAGCGCCAGGGGCGCCACCGTGCCATGCCAGAGCCCGTGGCCCCAGGCGGGCGACGACGGGCAGAAGTAGCGATCGCCCGCCCGGAGCCCCACGCCGTAGAGCGCCGCCACCATCAGAGTCACCACCGAGCGATGCGTGTGCCGCACCGCCTCCGGCAGGGCCCGCGTGGTGCCCGACGTGTACTGGAACAGCGCGAGGTCGTCGGGCGCGGTGGCCGGCGTGTATCGGGCGGGCGCCGCGCGCAGGCGGTCGGCGAGGTCGTCCACCGCCACCACGTTGACGTCGGGGAATTGCGCGCGCCAGCGCGCCGCCTCCCGCTCCACCAGCAGCAGGCGCGGGCGGCAGTCGCCCACGCGCAGCGCCAGCCCCTCGGGGCCGAAGAGGGTGAAGAGCGGCACCGCGATGGCGCCGCGCTTCATCGTCCCGAACACGGCGCCATAGAAGGCCAGCGACGGCTCCAGCATGATGGCCACCCGGTCCCCGCGCGCCACGCCTTCCGCCTCGAGCACATTGGCGAAGCGCGACGACCACTCGGCCAGGGCGCCGAAGTCGTGCTCCTCCCGCCGCCCGTCCGCGAACTGGATGCGCAGCGCGGTGCCCTTGCCCACGTGCCGGTCGACGCACTCGTGGGCGAGGTTGAGGCGCTCGCGGTTCCCGTCCACGAGGTCCCACAGCGCGTCCCAGCGAAACTCGTCCCGCGCCTGGGGATAGCGGCGAACGTCGAGGACGGAGGTCATCGGGTGGGGAGCACCACCTCGGCGGTGCCGGACACGATGACCTCGCCCCGCTGGTTGGTGCCGTCCATCTCCAGCGTCACCACGCCCCCGGACGCCTTGCCGGTGACGCGGCCGCGGCACCAGGTGGTGTCGCCGATCAGGTTGTGGCGCAGCACCTTCACGGTGAGGCGCCGGAGAAAGCCCGCATTCCCCATCCAGTTCGTCACCAGGTGGCCGAGCCAGGCCACGCGCTCGGGGCCGTAGTCATAGGGGCCGGGCACGCCCACCGCCCGCGCCAGCGACTCGTCCCAGTGCACACGCTCCGGCGGCTCCGGCACGCCGAAGTCGTTCGGGATGCCCAGGGCGGGATGGCGCTCGAAGAGATCGAAGGCGAGGCCGTGGGCGCGGACGTACAGGCTGCCCCAGCCCTGCACGAATGCCACCACCGAGGTGACGGTGAGCGGCCCCTTCACCACCACCGGCATCGCGTCCCCCACGCTCACGTCCTCCCAGCGCCGCGGCGTCCCCCCGCGGATCTCCTCCGTCGCATAGGCCTGCTTGATGGCGGCGATCTCCGTCTCGGAGTAGCGGTGGGGGCCCTCCGACTTGTACTTGCCGCGCTCGCGCGCGGTCTCGCGCTCGGTCCGGAAGCACCAGGAGTCCGCCTCGCACACCGGCTCCCCGCGCTGATTCGTGAAGGTGGTCCGATAGATCTGCTGGATGGCCCGCTTCGCGAACTTCGACGGCTTCTCGATCAGCGCGTGCAGCACGCTCTCGCCGACGATCCTGTCGTCGACGCGGATCGGCTGCTCCCAGCGGAAGTCGGTGCCCGCGTACATGGCATGGATGCCGGGGAGCCCCCCGACATAGCCGGAGACGATGCGGTCGAGGGCGAAGAGAATGGTCGGGGGCGCGACGCCCTCGTCCGCCCAGTAGGGGTTCCGGTCGCCGATGCCATGCGCCCAGTGCCGGATGGCGTCGCGCGTGGCCACCTCGATATAGGGCTCGGGCCGGCGCACGGGCTTGCCGAGCCTTGCCTGCAGCGCGGCGAGCGTCTCGGGAGTGATGGTCGGGAACCGGGTGGTGGCCAGGGTGCTCATGGGGCGTCCTCTCTTCTCTCGGGCTTCGCTTACCGCAGCCCCAGCGCGCTCGGAACGATGAGCGTCAGCCAGGGCCAGAATGTGATGATCAGCACCGTCGCCATCATGGTGGCCAGATAGGGAAGCAGCACCGGCGCCACCTCGGTCACGCTCACGCGGCCGATCGCCGCCGCCACGATCAGGCCCAGGCCCACCGGCGGGAGAAAGAGCCCCACCCCGATATTGGCGATGAGCACGATCCCGAAGTGCAGCGGGTCCACGTTGAATTGTAAGGCCATGGGCAGGAGCACCGGAACCAGCATGATCATGGCGGGCAGGCCGTCCAGCACGGCGCCGAGCACCAGCATCACGAGATTGGCCAGCAGAAGGAAGAGGATGGGGCCCGTGGTCACGCTCTGGATGAGCGCGCTGAGCTCCTGGGGCACGCGCTGGCTGGAGAGCAGCCAGGCGAACAGCGACGCGGTGCCCACCAGCAGCATGATCTGGCCCGACACCCGCACCGTCTCGAGCAGGATGGTATAGAGCCGGCGCGCGTCGATCACGCGATAGATCACGATCCCCACCAGGAGCCCATAGGCCACCGCGACGGCGCCGGCCTCGGTGGCGGTGAAGACACCGGTGAGGATGCCGCCGAAGATGAGCACGGGCATGAGCAGCGGCACCACCGCGCGACCCAGCGCGCTCGCCATTTCCCGGGCGGCGGGCCGCGCCTGCACCACGAGGGCGGGGTCGCGGCGCGCCTGCAGCCACAGTTGCGCCATCAGGATGGCCGCCATCAGGAAGGCGGGCAGGAAGCCGGCGGCGAACAGCGCCGCGATGGACACCTGGGCCATGATCCCGTAGACCACCATGTTGATGCACGGCGGCACCAGGATGCCCATGCCGGAGGCGGCGGACACGATGGCGGTCGCCCGCGGCGCGGAGTAGCCGGCGCGCCGCATGGCCGGGATCATGGTGGTGCCGAGCGCCGAGGTGTCGGCCACCGTCGAGCCGGAGATGCCGGAGAAGAAGATCTCGGCCACCACCACCGTCATGCCGATGCCGCCGCGCAGCCAGCCCACCAGCACCTGCGCGAGCCGGACCAGCCGCTCCGAGATCCCGCTGTGCTCCATCAGCTCGCCGGCGAAGATGAACAGCGGGATCGCCAGCAGCGGGAAGGAGTCCACGCCGGTGAAGATGCGCTGCGGGACGATGAGCAGCGGGATCTGGCCCTCCCAGAGCAGCGCCAGCACCGCGGCGCCGCCGAGGGCCAGCGCGATAGGGACATTGGCGAGGAGGAACAGGATGAAGCCGAGGGACAGGATCAGCGTCATGCGGCGGGGCCACCGTGCGGCGCGCGGCCGGAGGCCCCTCGGCCCAATGAAGCTAGCCCGCCCAGCGAGGCCAGAAAGTGGAGCCCGATGAGCAGGCCTCCTACCGGCAAGGCCGCATAGGGCAATGCCATGGGCACCCGGATCGCCGGCGAGGTCTGCGACACCGTGCCCGCCACCAGCGCGCCGCCGCTCACGATCAGGGCCCAGAGGAAGCCGACCGTCGCCACCGCGTAGAGGCCCACGCAGATGGCGGCGCCCGCGGGCGGCAGGCGCTGAGCCACCATGTCGAAGCGGAAGAGGCGCTGCGCCTCCACCGAGCTCGAGAAGCCGAGCACCGCCGCCCAGATGAAGAGGTAGCGCGCCGCTTCCTCCGACCAGCTCAGCGAGCTGTTGAGCACGTAGCGAAAGAACACCTGGAGGATGACCAGGGTCACGGTGACGGCAAGGAGCGCCACCGCCACCCCGCGCTCGGCGCGGGCCACCGCCGCGTCGAGCTTCCGGATCGGCGTCACTGCGCGGCCTGCACCGCCGTGATGAGGTCCTTGCCGATCTTGCCCTCGAACTCGCGGTAGACCGACTGCATGCGGTCCTGGAAGGCGCGCTTGTCCGGCACCGCCACGATCTCCATCTTCTGCTCGCGCAGCTTGGTCATGAAGTCCTGGCTCATGTCGAAGGACGTCTGCCGCTGGCCCGGCGTGACCTCCAGGGCGGTCTTCATGACGATCTGCTGAAGCTCCGGCGACAGGGCCTTGAACTTGGCGTTCGACATCATCAGCACCACCGGCGTCAGCATGTGCTCGGTCATCGCCATGTACTTGGCCACCTCGTAGATCTTGGCCTGATAGATGACGTAGACGGGGAGGTCGAGGCTGTCGATGGTGCCCTGCCGGAGGCCGGTATAGACCTCGCCCCAGTTCATGGGGGTGGCATTGACGCCCAGCGACTTGAACGTCGAGACGTAGAGCGGGTTCTCCATCACGCGGAAGCGCGTCCCCGCATAGTCCTCGGGCTTCGCCAGCGGCTTCTTGGTGGAGACCACCATGCGCCAGCCCGCGTCGAAATAGGCGAGGCCCTTGAGGTTCTGCGCCTCGAGATAGCCGAAGAGCTGCTTGCCGATGGGGCCGTCCATGACCTTGAAGGCGCTCTCGCGGGTCTTGAAGATGAACGGCAGGTCCAGGACCATCATGCGGGGCTCGAAGCCCGAGAGGGGGGCGCTGGTGATGACCCCCGCGTCGATGGTGCCGAGCCGCATGCCCTCGATCAGGTCCCGCTCGAAGCCGAGCGTGCCGTTGGGGAAGATCTCCACCTTGAGCCGGCCGCCGCTGTTCCTGGCCAGCGCGTCGGCGAATCGCACCGCGCTCACGTGGTAGAGCGAGGTCTCGTTCAGGATGTGGCCGAGCCGCAGCGTGACGGGCTTGTCCTGCGCGAGGCCGACGCCGGGCACGAGCGCGGCAAGGGCCAGCAGCACCAGCAATCTCAACGTCTTCATTGACGATCTCCTCTAGCGGGTTCGAGAGCGGCGGGATGGACCGAGAACGGCCGAGGTGTGCTGGCCGAGAGTGGGCGGCGGCAACCGGATGGCGCCCGGCGACGCCGAGAGCCGGATGGGAATGCTGGGCACCACGATGGGGCCGCAAACGGGATGCTTCATGCGCGTCAGCATCGCCGCCTCCTCGACATAGCCGTCCTTGACGACCTCGTCGAGGGTGTGAACCGGACCCGCGGGAATGCCGCGCGCAAGCAGGCGGTCGATCCACTGGTCGCGCGTGCCGGACCGGAAGCGCGCGGAGAGGCGCGAGATCAGCTCGCGGCGGCGCGCGACCCGCTGCGCATTGGTGGCGAACTCGGGATCGGCGCCCAGCTCGTGCTCGTCGATGGCTTCGCAGAAGGCCACCCAGAACCTGTTGTTGGGCACGCAGACGTTCAGGTACCGCTCATCCAGGGCCACGAAGGTCCCGTAGGGCACGATCTGCCCGTGGAGGTCTTCCGGCGAGCGGCGCTGCGGCACCGTGCCGGTATTCAGATAGATGGCCGCCATCTGCCCGAGGGCAGCGAAGGCGCCATCCATCAGCGAGACGTCCACCTTCTGCCCGCGCCCCGTGCGCTGCCGGTCGATCACGGCCAGGAGAATGCCCAGCGCCGCATTGGTCCCCGCGGTGAGGTCCACCAGGTTGACCCCCGGCCGCAGCGGCGGGCGTCCCGGCTCCCCGGTCATGCTCTGCAGCCCGCTCAGCCCCGAGACCATGAGGTCATAGCCGGGGCGGTCACCCAGGCGGGTGCCGGCATTGAAGGCCGAAACCGAGCAGTAGATCAGGCGTGAGTGGTTCCGGCGCAGCGTGTCCCACCCGAGGCCCAGGCGGTCCATCACCCCGGGCCGGAAGTTCTCGATCACCACGTCCACCGAGCGGGCGAGGGTCCGGATGCGATCCCGGTTTTCCGCGTCCTTGAGGTCCACGGTGACGCTCTTCTTGTTGCGGTTGAGGCTCAGGAAGAAGACGCTCTCCCCCGCGATGAAGGGCGGGCCCAGGGCGCGCAGCTCGTCCCCCCCGCTCGGCTCCTCCACCTTGATGATCTCGGCGCCGAAGTCGCCGAGCAGCATGGTGCAATAGGGGCCGGCGACCACTCGCGTGAAGTCGAGAACGCGAATGCCGGCCAGCGGCCCGCCGCGCCCGGGGAGACGCTTCTTCGCCCGCCCGCCCGCCGCCTGCAACCGCGCGCGAGCCTTCCTCACTGGCCCTCGGCCCCGGTGAGCGCGACGATGATGGCCTCGAAGGCGTCCAGTCCCCGCGCCCGCGCCTGTTCGGGCGGGAGCGACGCGAAGGGAAAGGGGATGCCCACGATCTTCAGATCCGGCATCCCCGACATCACCGCCTTCTGGGCCCCGGCGTTGAGGAAGCCGGCGGTGCAGAGGGTGACGGTGGCAATGCCCTTGCGCTCCAGCTCCACCATGTCGTGCACACTGCACGACACACAGGAGCCTCAGTCGCCGATGGCGGTGACGACGGCGTCACAGTCCTCCAGGGCGGCCAGGATGTGGGGCTCCGCGATCTTGGTATAGGTCTTCTTGCGCACCGCCTTCACCTCGCAGCCCAGCTCCTCGAAGCGGGCGCCCACGGAGGCGAGCAGGTACTCCGCGTTGTGCTTGATATTGTCCAGCAGCCCGATCCGCTTGCCGGCGAGCTCCTTCAAGCGGTCGGCGGTCGGCAAGAAATCGGGAACTCCCTCGGCGGCCGGATCCAGCAGGATGATGCTCATGAGTCGCTCCTCCTATTCGATGGGTACGGTGACGGACGGCGTGGCCCAGCCGGGCAGGAACGCGGTATGCCGGCCCGGGCCGCCTGCCACCACCAAGGTGATCTCGCTCGGCCGGCGCACGAGGGGCACCATCTCGTCCTCGTCGGTGCGGCTGACCCAGCGCGGCCAGAAGTTGCGGGACACCTCGCGGCCGTAGAGACCTCCGAGCTTCACGAGGCGCAACGGCTTGCGCGCCTTCTCGTAGAGATATTCCTTCACGTGCAGCTTGCTCCACCCGTCGGCGGCGATCGTCTCCGCGTGGCTGGGGCACATGACCACCATCACCTCGCCCTGGGCGTAGAACATGTTCTTGCCCAGCGTGGCCATGGTGTCGGCGATGGTGTGGCAGAGGTCGAACGCGTTGCGGCTGGCCTGGTTGTTGATGTTGTGCGGCGCCTCGCAGCCGAAGATGGTCACCGCCGACTGCTCGCGCTTGAGCCCCCGCTCGACGTGCAGCGGGTCCCAGGGGCTCTGCTCCTCGTTCTCCGCGATGCAGTAGGTGTACTTCCCCGGATGGCCCAGCGTGGCCTTGTCGGTCACCCCGGGAATCGCCCGGCCGATATTGGTGAGGATCAGCTTCACCGCGCGGCCGATGGTGGCATTGGCGCGATTGCCCTGGCCGAACACGTTCGAGCCGCTGTTCATGCCCAGCGCGGCGCGGATGGGCCCGTTGACCACCACCAGGGGCGTGGACAGGTGCGTGGAGCACTGCATGCCGTTGAGATTCAAGGCGGGATCGGTCATGGCGCGGACGGCGGCGAGCACGACCGGGAAGTAGCCGGGCAGGCAGCCGGCCATGACGCAGTTGACGGCGATCTTCTCGACGGTGGCTTCCGCCCAGGCGGGGGGAATCTTGGCGATCACCCGGTCGCGCGGGAGCCCGGCGCCGGCGAGCATGGCCGCCACGCGCTCCTCGGTGGGCGGAACCACCGGGAGCCCATCCGTCCAGCCCCGGTCATAGCAGTACTGGATCGGGTCGTCGGTGCTGTCGAGCGTGTGTCGCGTGGCAACCGCCATTGGTGGCCTCCGGCCTGTCGTCTAGAACGTGGGCGGCGTATTGACCCAGATCGCGCGGGCCTCGGTCTTGCCGTCATTGACCCATCGGTGCGGGAGCGAGCTCTTGAAGTACAGCGAGTCACCCTCGTGCATCACGTGCTCCTCCTCGCCCACCCACACCCGGAGCCGGCCCTTGATGAGGACGAAGCACTCCTCTCCATCGTGGGTGAAGGTCTCGCGCCCGCTGGTGCTTCCGGCGGGCGCGCGGAACATGAGGACCTCCATGGCGCGGTTGGAGAGATCGGGAGAGAGGAGCTCATAGCGGATGTCGGAGCCCGGATAGGTCAGCGTCTTGCGCTCCTGCGGGCGCACCAGCTTCGCCCCCGCCCCGGGCTGGCCGTGCTGCGCGAGGATCTGCCCCACGGACACCCCCAGCGCGGTGGTCATCTTCATCAGCGCCGCCACCGAGGGAGCGACGAGGTTACGCTCCACCTGGCTGAGGTAGCTGGCGGAAAAGCCCGTCTTCCGCGCCACGTCCATCAGGGTCAGGTCGAGAGCCCGCCGGCGGGCCCGGATGAGGTCGCCGACATAGGAGCGGGGGGGCTGATCCGGCATGGGGCGACACTACAGTATTGGTGTAATTTTGTAAATGACACTGAATACACGCGCGCGCCGCCGCCCTGACCCGCCCCGTCACGGTTCCGCGATACCGTGAGCGTGATGAGCAGCCGTCACGCCCTCTCGAAGACCCGCGTGCTTGCCGGGCTGCAGTGCGCGAAGCGCCTCTATCTCCAGCTGAACGCGCCGCAGCTGGCGGAAGCCCCGGACGCCGCGCTCGAGTTCCGCTTCGCCCAGGGGCATGAGGTCGGCCTTCTCGCCCAGCGGGCCTTCCCCGGCGGCGTCGCGCTGGAGGCCGGGCGCGACCGCCTGGAGGACGCCCTCGCCCAGACCGAGCGCCTCGTGCGCGACCCCGCGGTGCCCGCCATCTTCGAGGCCACGTTTCGCCACGACGACGTGCTGGTGCGCGTGGACGTGCTCGCGCGCGGGACCGGCGGACGCTGGCGGCTCATCGAGGTGAAGTCCACCAGCGGAGCGAGGGAGCACCATCTCCCGGACGTGGCCATCCAGCGCCACGTGCTGACGGGCTCGGGCCTCTCCGTGGAGTCGGTGGCCGTGATGCATGTGAGCCGCGACTATGTCTATCCGGGCGGCCCGCACGACCCCGCGCGGCTCTTCGCCATCGTGGACGTGACCCCGCAAGTGGACGCCCTCACTCTCGACCTGCCGCGCCTCCTCGCCGAGCTGCGGGCCTCGCTGGCCGCGGCGGCACCGCCCGAGATCGCCGCGGGGCCGCAGTGCACCCGGCCCTACTTCTGCGAGTTCTACGACCAGTGCAATGTCCCGCTGCCCCTCGATGACATCGCGAATCTGCCCGGGCTCTACGGAAAGCGGCTCGACGCGCTCCGGGCGCGCGGCATCACGCGCATCGGCGAGCTTCCGGACGACGTCGCGCTGAGCCCGCGCCAGGAGCGGGCCCGGCAGTCGGTGGCCGCGGAGCGAATGCTGGTGGCCGCGCCTCTCGCGGACGAGCTGGCCGGGCTCGCCTACCCGCGCTACTTCATGGACTTCGAGACGCTCGGCCCCGCCATCCCCCGCTATCCGGGCATGCGGCCATACGACGGCATTCCATTCCAGTGGTCGGTGCACGTGGTTCACGCGCCCGGCACGGCGCCCGAGCATCGGCAATTCCTCGCCGACGGCGACGCGGACCCGCGTCGCCGCTTCCTCGAGACCCTGGCTCCGGCAGTGGGCGAGACCGGGCCCATCGTCGTCTACAACGCGGGCTTCGAGGGTCAATACCTCGACGCCCTGGGGCTGGCATTTCCGGACCTCGCCGCCGCCGCGGCGCGGATCCGCGCGCGGCTATGGGATCTCCTGCCCGTGGTGCGCCAGTCGGTGTACCACCCGGACTTCCGCGGGTCGTTCTCGCTGAAGCGCGTCCTGCCCGCGCTGATCCCCGCCCTCGCCTACGACGACCTGGACATCACCGAGGGCTCGGCGGCGGGGCCCATCTGGGATCAGCTCGTGCGCGGCCACCCGGAGCCGGCGCAGGCGAAGCTCCTCGAGAGGGCGCTTCGCGAGTACTGCCGGCGCGACACGCTGGGCATGGTGGAGCTGGTGCGCACGCTGGCCGCGCCCCCTACCGCTACCCCTTCTTGAACATCGGCCGGCTCGCGGGCCAGGCGGCCCGAGATCCGCCGGGAGCCTGGTGAAGCGTCGTCCCCTTGCTGTAGGCCGCCGTGGCGGACTTCTGACGGCGCTTCACCTGGGACGAGACTTTGCGCTCCTCGGGCGGGCGGCCCGCCTTGGCGGAACGGGCGGCGCTCGACTTCTTGGGGGGTGTGGACTTAGCTCGCTTGGCCATGGGGTTGTCTCCTCGTGCTCTCAGACCGTGCTTTCAGACATAGTTCCGCTCGCGCGCCCGGATGGCCCGGTAGCGGGCGAACGCGCGGCGCTCGTCCTCCAGCCCCAGCAGGGACCGAACGGAGCTGCCCCGGAAGGTGTGGGCGAGCATCTTCCCGCCATACCGGAGCGCGAACCACGGGCGGCGAACCAGGGTCTTGGGAAGGTGACGCAGCTTCATCCACCGCTCGGCTCGCCAGCGCATGAACTCGATCTCCTCCGCCTCCAGATGCTCGCTGCGGACCACCGCGGTGGTGCCGTCGTACTCGTCCAGGCGCTCGTTGATGATGAGGCCGCGGGCGCGGAACTCCCGCGTCATGGGTGTCCGCGGATAGGGCGTCGGGTGCTGGATGTACGGATAGTCCACGTAGCGCCGCGCGAACTCGAGGTTCGCCTCGATCGACTCCCGGGTGTCGCTCGGGTTGCCGACGATGAGCCCGCCCACCACCAGCATGCCATGGCGGTGCAGCAGCTCGATGGCCCGCACGGTGGCATTCCCCGACGGCGCGCCGTGCTCGCGCGCGCGATTCTTGGCGGTCGCGCGCAGGAAGGCGAGGTCCTCGTCGAGGATGTTTTCGATGCCGAGGAACACCCAGCGAAAGCCCGCCCGCCGCATGAGCGGCGCCAGCGTGTCGCCGTGGTTGGCGATGGCCGAGGTCATGGCCTGCACGAGATACTCGAGGTCCGACAGCCCCGCGTCCACAATGGCCCGGCACAGCGCCTCGAACCGCCGGACGTCGAGCGTGATGTTGTCGTCCACGATGAAGATGGACCGCGCGCCGTGGGCCTTCGCGTCCCGGATGTCGGCCAGGACGCGCTCGAAGCCGTAGGTGTGGAAGTTCCGTCCCCGCATCTCGATGATGGAGCAGAAGCTGCAGTCGAAGGTGCAGCCCCGCGACGTCTCCACCACGTCCACCTGGCGCCCGACCATGGTATAGCCGCGCAGCACGCGCGCGGCCCGGCGGGGCGGCTTGATGGCGCCGTCCTCGAGGCCGCTCACCGGGCGCGCCGGGTTGTCGACGAAGCGGTCGCCGGCGCGAAACGAGAGCCCGGGGATGTCGTCCACGGCCGCGCCGCGCTCGAGGGCCCGGAGCAGATCGCGGAAGGTCAGCTCGCCCTCCCCGCGCACGATGAAGTCGGGGGCGCCGGGACCGGGTCGAGTATAGGCCTCCGGCGCGAGGCTCGGGTCATAGCCGCCCACCACGATCCGCACGCCCGGGCGGAGGGCGCGCACCAGCTCGATGAGGCGCTGGGCGGTGTGACGCTGGAAGGTCATCACCGACAGGCCCACCACGTCGGGCTCTCGCTCGCGCACGAGCCGCTCCACCACCGCCCGGACCTGCGACTGGACGAGCACGAGGTCGGCGACGGCCACCGAATGATGGGGGTCCACATTGCCGGCCAGGGAGGTCAGCGCGCCATTGGGCATGCGGATGGCGACCGTCGCCATGTGCTCGAACGAGTCGGGCATGGACAGCAGCAAGACTCGCATGCCCGGAATCATACCGCCGACCAAGGCGGTGGGAAGGCCGATGCGAGAAGCGCCGGGCCGGCCTCAGTCCCGCGGGCGCTCGGGCAACGACCGTACGAGGTACGAGGCGGTCTTGGGGAGGCCGGGCTCAGCGGCCTGCCGGCGCCGACTGCTGGATGAATGCCCGGAGAAAATCCGATTCGGTGAGAATCCCGACGAGCCGGTCGCCGTCGGTGACAGGAAGGCAGCCGACCTGGTGATCTAGCATCAACCGGGCCGCTTCCGCGGCCTCGCGGGCCGGATCCACCATGATGACGGCCTTGGTCATCACCGTCCCCACGGTGAGCCGCGCGAGGAGATAGTTCAGCTCCCACAGGGACAGGCTCGTGGCCTGGGAGGGAAGGTTGAGGCGGATGTCACGGTCGGTGACCACGCCGGCCAACCGCCCATCCTCGACGACCAGCAGGTGGCGGAAGCGGTGCTTGGACATGAGCTCCCGGGCCTCGAGTACCGGCATCCCCGGGGGCACGGTGATCGGGGCGGACGTCATGAGATCACGCACGCGCATGGTGGACTCCTTTGTGCGCCGTCGCGGTCGGCCTGGCGCTGCAGCGTGGGCACGAGGTCGGGATCAAGTCCCGAGCCGTCCATGCGGCAGTCTCTAGCAGGATTGTAACCCTCCCCTGCCGGCGACCGATCTCCCGATCTTGTGGCGGCGGGGACCGACGCGGCCTAGCGGACCACCAGGACCGATATGGGCGCCCGGGCCAGCGCCCCTTCCGCCACGCTGCCCAGCAAGAGCCGCGAGACGCCGCCGGTGCCCCGGGCCCCGATGACGAGCACATCGGCCTGGGCGGCCTTTGCCGCGTCGAGCAGTCCCACCAGGGGCGTGGCCGCCCGCACCACTTCGCTCACCTTCCAGCCGGCGCGGCGGAGCCGGATCCGCATCCGTCGCTGGACCTTTTCGAGCCGCCGGCGGCGCTCGGCGCCAAGCCGAGCCGCCTCCATGCGCAATGCGCCCTGCACGCTCACCGACCACAGGCTGCCGGAGGGAATGCGCACCGGCTCGACCGCGGATACCAGGTTCACCCGGCCCCCCGGGGGGACGGCGAGTCGGGCGACCAGCGCGACCGCGCGCCGGGAATTGGGCGACCCGTCGATTCCGATGGTGAAACGGCGTGCCTTCGCCAAGCGGCCCTTGACCAGAAGCACCGGGCACGAGGCCGCCTGGGCCACGTGCCACGACACGCTGCCGTGCAGCCATCGCCCGAGCATGCCCCGTCCACTGGATCCCACCACGATGGCGCCGGCGCGGGCCGATCGCGCGGCGGCGAGAAGCGCGCTGCTCGGGGACTGCAGGGGATATCGCAACCGCGCCGCCGGCCACCGCGGCCGTAGCGTCCGCAGCGCCCGCGCTCCCACGCGCTGTGCCTCGCCGAGTGCGAGCGTCCTTGCCGCCGGCGACCACCGGGACGCGGCCCGGCTCGCGACCACGAGCTCCGCGGCGGCACGCGCGGGCCAGGGGAAGCGCGCGGCGGCAGCCACCGCGGCGCGCCCGGAGACGGAGCCATCGGTGCCGATGACCACGGAAAACTTCGGAGGACGCGCCATCAGGCTGCCCGGGGGCGCGCGGCCGGCGCGACGGGTCGGTGCGTGAATACGAGGCTCGTGATCGCGTCGCGGGTTTCTCGCGACTCGGGGTAGGCTTCAGGACCCTGCTCGAGCACGAGGGCGAAGTGCCGGCGATAGTCCACCTCGGCCAGAAAGCGGGCCCAGGGGGTGGCGAGTCGCGGCGCATCGGCGGGCCGGATGGGCCGCAGGCGAACTCGGGCGCCGCCGCGACATACGACCTCGCGCGCCAGATCGGCCGGGTATATTCCGACTTCTTCGGTCGGCTCGAGAGCAGGAAACATGGGCACCCCCCTATTCTCGCAATACGAGTGCAATGCGGGTGCCATGAGGGCGCGTCAACAAAACCCGGCAGTTGCAGGAGGACGGTGCCCGCATCGATCCCAGATCGGTCCGGGAGTGGGGGCGCCGGCGCCCCGCTGGAGCCGTGGAATAGCTTCGTCGGGGCTGCATGGGCCCTGAGACGATACGCCCGTGCGGCTCTTCGACAAGAAGTTCGGCGCCGAGCTTCTGGCCGGGGTCCCGGCCGCGCCCGGCGTCTACCGGTTCCTCGATGAGACGGGCGCGCTGCTCTATGTGGGCAAGGCCGGGAGCCTTCGCCGCCGCCTCGCGCAGTACCGCACCGCCGGGCGGAAGAAGAACGAGCGCAAGCGGCGGGCGCTCGTGAAGGCCGCCGCCACCCTCACGTGGGAGGTCTGCGAGTCGGAGCTGGCGGCGGCGCTGGCCGAGATCCGCCTGATCCAGACCCTGCGACCCCGGCGCAATGTCGCCAGCGCGTTCCCGTTCCTCTACCCCTTCATCGGCGTCCTGGTGGAGGGACGCGAAACCTTCTTCTGCCTGACCACGCGGCCGGAGGCCTTCCCGTCATTCGCGCTCCACGGCGCCTATCGCTCGCGCGACGTGACCGGCGAGGCGTTTCACGCCCTTGCCCGTCTCCTCCGCTTCGTCGGCCATCCGGTGCCCCGTCCGCGCTGCCGGGAAGTCGCCGCCGCGTCCCGCTCCGTCCTGGTCGGATTCCGCCGGCTTCCCGCCGGCGCGGCGCCGGGGTGGAGCGAGCTCTTCCGGGGGGCCTCGCGAGAGGTCCTCGAGGCGCTCGCGCTCGAGCTGCTGGAGCATCCCGGGGCGATCGCGCGACGGGCGGAAATCCAGGAGGATCTCGCCGCCATTGCGCTCTTTTTCGAGCTCGAGGCCTGTGCGCTGGCCCGGGCCCGGGAGGCAACCGGCTACTCGCCCTATCCGGTGCCCCAGCGGGAGCGCGACCTCCTCTTCACGCAGGCCCGGGGAGCTCTACGCGCCGGGACTTGACGGCCCCCCTTGAGGATGTGTACATGACAGGTCAGGAGGACCACCACATGCGTCGAACGCTGGCGGTTCTGGTCATCGTGGCCATGGTCGGGTTCATTGCCGTACCGGCGGCTGATGCGGGAGGGCGCCACGGTCATCATGGCGCCGGCGTGATCGGCCTGGCCGCGTTCGCGCTGTTCGCGCCGCTCATCATCGCGGGCGAGGTGCTGGCGGCCGTGACCACCATTCCCTACCGGGCTACCGCGGCGGTCGTCGCCGCGCCCGGGCCCTATTACGCGCCGGCGCCGAGTTACTACACGCCGACGGCGACGTACTACGCGCCCGCGCCGGCATACTCCACGCGGTCGGCCTATGTGGAGCAGGTGGCCGTGGCCCCCGCGCCGTCCTATGCGTCCTATGCGGCGCCGGCTTATGCGGCGCCGGCTCACACGCGGGTCGTTCGGTACTCGAACGGGAGCTATGTGCTTCGCGGCGACGGGGTCTACACCGCGTATCAGTGGGTGTGGATCCCGAGCCCGCCGCCGCCCCCGCCGCCGCCTCGGTACTAGCGCTACCCGCGCTCGCGACCCCGGCGTCACCCCGCGGCCACGGGACTACTTCGCCTGCCGCTCGCAGAGCTTGTTGACGTTGTTCCAGGCGCCGCCTTCCTTCCGGCAGCGCTCCTCGTCGGACATGGTCATGCATCCGGCGAAGGTCAATGCGCATAGCGTGAGGATCGCGAAGGTGGTCAGCATCTTGCGCATGTCACTCTCCCGCCTCGGCTAGGTCAGCAAGCCGTAGAACTTGCCCGCGTTCTCGCAGACGATCTTCCGCACCGTGGCCGGCGGCAGGTGGCCGAACTGCTCCTCGATGTACTTCGAGGACTCCGGCCAGACCCCATCGCCGTGCGGATAGTCCGAGCCCCACATGAGCGTGTCCTCGCCGATCTCGTGGACGAGCTGGGTGCCGATCCGGTCGAACTGGAAGGTGGCCTTGCACTGCCGCTTCCAGTAGTCGCTGGGCTTCATGGTGAGGCCGAGGTCCCGGAAGCGGTCCTCCCACTCGAAGTCCATGCGATCCAGCGCATAGGGCAGCCAGCCGATGCCGCTCTCGCCGAAGGAGATGCGCAGGCGCGGGTAGCGCTCGAGCACCGCGCTCCCAATCACGGCGGCGAGGATATTGATGAGGTTCATCTGGAACCCCGAGACGCTGGTGAAGAGCGCCGCGCGCTTGGTGAGCCCGGTGGCCTTCTCGCGCACGCCGGGGGGCATGGTGGGGAAGGTGTGGAAGTGGAGCGGCAGGTCCACCTCGCTCACCGCTTGCCAGAGCGGCTCCCAGGCGGGATGCCACATGGGCTCCATGTCCCAGGAGCAGGAGAGCTCGAGCCCGCGCAGGCCCATCTTCGCGGCGCGGTGAATCTCCTTCACCGCCGCGCCGATGTCGCCGTATGGCAGGCAGGCCAGCCCGATGTGGCGCTCCGGGTAATGCCGGCAAAAGTCCACCAGCCAGTCGTTGTAGATGCGGAACATCTCGCCTGCCGCCTCGTGATCGTCCAGCCGCGTGGCCGCCCCCAGGATGCCGAAGATCACCTCCGCCTGCACCCCGTCGCGCTCCATGTCCCGGATTCGAAGATGCGGATCGGTGGGGCGGCGGATGCCTTTCTTCCCGTCCTCGTAGAGGCCGGTGGAGGCCATCACGTCCGCGCGATAGTGCATGCCGGGGATGTACTTCTGTCCCGAGGGACCCACCCCGCCCGCCAGCCCGAAGGCGGCCCCGTTCCGGGACGTCCAGCGCGGGCCGTCGGGCCCGTCGGTGACATACGGCATGCGGTCGCGGAAGGCGGCCGAGGCATTGGCGGTGAAGAGATCGGGCGGCATCCACGGCATGTCGATGTGACAGTCGGCGGAGATTCGCTGATAGTTCATGGCTTGAGCCGCAGCTCCTCATAGGGGGCCGAGTACGGGAAATAGGGAATGAGAGCGAGCGCCGGCTCATCCACCCGTGGCCCCACGCCCCGGATGAAGCCGTTCTCCCAGATCGGCGCGTAGACGGCCCGCTCGGAGAGCAGCCGCTGGATCTGGTGCAGCAGCTCCTCTCGCTTCTTCCGATCGAGCTCGCGCGCCTGCCGCTCGAAGAGGTCCTGCACCTCGGGCAGCGTGCCGGCGGCATAGGGCGCGCCCTTGACGGCCAGGATCTGCAGGCGCGAGGCGGCATTGCCGGCGGGCCCCAGGCCGCCGAAGACCACTCCCTTGAGCTTGCCCTCGCGCCAGCCCGAGAAGAAGGCCGCGCGCTCCATGGTGCGAATCTTCATCCGGATGCCGACCGCGGCCAGGTTGCCGGCGATGGCCTCGCCGGCGCCCTCGTAGGGGGGCGCGATGGTGAACTCGCCTCCGTCGAACCCGCGCGGGTGGCCGGCGTCGGCCAGGAGCCGCCGGGCCCGCGCCGGATCGTAGGGATCGGCGTCGATGGGCAGCGCGAACTCCATCGCGCGCGGCACGACATTGCCCGTGAGCCCCGCGTAGCCGAGCTGCTCGGCGGCATTGAGCGTGGGCCGATCCACCGCCAGGCTGGCCGCCCGGCGCACGCGGGGATCGCGCCAGGGCGAGGCCGCGTCCCACTGATCGCGGAAGTCGAGGAAGAAGATGGTATTGCTGCGCACGGCCATCAGCTTGAGCCCCGGCGTGCGCCGCACTTCCTCGGCGATGGGCCCGTTGAGGAAGTAGGCGATGTCCACGTCACCCCGCTTGAGGGCGGCGCCGCGCGTGGTCTCGTCCGGCAGGCTCCGCAGCACCAGCCGCTTCACGCGGGGGACCTTGCGCCAGTATCCTTCGTACGCTTCCAGCGTCATCTCGATGCCCGGCACCACGTTGACGACCTTATAGGGCCCGGCCCCCACCGGCGCCTTCTTGAAGCCCTCCTCCCCCACCTTCTCCACGTATTTCTTCGGCACGATCCACCCCGCGCTGCTCGCGGTGGTGCCGTAGAAGGTGAGAAAGTCGGGCCAGGGCTCTTTGAGACGAAACTGGACGCGGCGCGCGTCCACGACGCGCACTTCCTTCACCCGGTCCTTGAGGAGGTCGCCGAACGCGCCCTTGTAGCGCTCGAAGGAAAACTTCACGTCCTCCGCCGTGAGCGGGTCGCCGTTGTGGAAGCGGACCCCGCCGCGCAGCAGGAACTCGATCACGAGCCCGTCCGGGGACGTGGTCCAGGACTCCGCGAGGCTCCCGGTGGTGGGGCCCGCCGGCATCGGCTTCACGAGAGCGTCATGGACGGCGTAGAAGATCATGTAGGGCGTGATGGTGCCCTCGTTCTCGCCGGGGTCGAGCCAGCGCGGCGCCAGCGTGAAGTGGACGGCGTAGGTGATCTGGCCGGTGGGGGCCGGGTCAGCCGCGCGCGCGGGAGGCGCAGCCGAGACGAGCCCGGCGGCAGACAGGGCGAGAGCGGCGAGCAGGCCGGCCACCTGCCTCATGCGCCCCATCATAGACCATTCCGGAGGCGCGGCGGCGCGGGAGGACTAGCGTGAGGAGGCCACGTCCTTGTCCCGGAGGCGCTTGACCAGCTCGGGATACGAAGAGGTGCGGATCACCTTGTCGAACTGGGTGCGGTAGCTGCTCACGAGGCTCACGCCTTCCACCACGACATCGTAGACGCGCCAGCGCCCATCACGATTGACGAGCCGATAGTCCACCGGAAACTCGTGGCCTTGCTTGCTCACGAACCGCGTGGTCACCAGGGACAGATCGCCCTCGACGCGCTCGCTGATGAACTTGATGGCCTCGCCCGCGTAGCGCTCCAGCTGGACGATGTACGCGCGGTGGATGAGGTCGGTGAAGACCAGCACGAACTCCGCCCGCTCGGCCTCGCTTCGCGCCTGCCAGTGCCGCCCCAGCGTGCGGCTCGCCATCTCGCGCCAGTCGAAGGCGGGCGCGGCGGCGGCCCGGATCGCCTCGCGGCGCGCCGACACTTCGATGCCGTCCGCGCTCGTGCGCGCGAGGCTGGTCTCCTCGATGACGCGGAACACGTGCGCCAGATCGCCCTTGAGCTGGTCCGACACCGGGCCGGCCTGCGCGCCGGACACGGCGCCCAGCACGATCGCGAGGATCGAGAGCCACCGCCATACGCCCCGAAACCTTTCCTGCGCCATGTGGTCTCCTGACTCTCGCGGGAAAGCACCTCGAGAGTAGGCTCACTTTAGGCGGGGCGATCCTCCCTCGATATGGGACCAAGGTCCCATATCGGCGCGGAGCGGGCCATTCTTACCCATCACTATCGGAGAGGGCGGTACCGTATTGACATCGTTGCGGTGTTCGGCGAGGCTTCGCCGACATGCCCGACACGCGCCGATTCCAGATCATCCGCGGGGGCCGCATCCTGAGCCTTCCCTCCCATCGCGGCGAGCCCGGTGACGTCCTCCTCGAGGACGGCACCATTCGCGCGGTCGGCCCGCCCGGGCTCGCCGCCCCGCCGGACGCCGCGGTCATCGACGCGCGTGACCGCCTGCTCCTGCCCGGGCTCGTCAACGCCCACACGCACGCCCACGGCGCCCTCGGCAAGGGCCTCGCGGGCGATCGCTGGTCGCTGGAGCTGCTGCTCAACGCGAATCCCACCATCACCGCGGAGCGAACGCTCGAGGACAAGCGGCTGTGCGCGATGCTCTCGGCGGTGGAGATGGTGCGCAAGGGCTCGACCGCCTGCTTCGACCTCTTCGTCGAGTTTCCGGTCCCGAGCGCCGACGGCGTGCTCGCGGTGGCGGACGGCTATCGCGAGGTCGGATTGCGAGCGGTGGTGGCGCCCATGATCAGTGACACCACCCTCTACGCCGCCATCCCCGGTCTCCTGGACGCGTTTCCGGAGGCGGAGCGCGAGCGGCTCCGCCGGATCCAGGCCGCGCCCACCGAGACCAGCCTCGCCGCCTGCCGCGAGATCCTGGCGCGCTGGCCGTTCGATCGCTCCCGGCTCCTTCCCGGCCTCGGGCCCACCATCCCGCTCCATTGCAGCGACGCGCTGCTGGCCGGCTGCCGCGATCTCGCGCGGGAGTGGAGCGCGCCGCTCCAGACCCACCTCGCGGAATCGAAGGTCCAGGCGCTGGCCGGCCGCGCGCGCTATGGACGGAGCCTCACCGCCCATCTCGATTCACTGGGGCTCCTCGGGCCGGGCTTCAGCGCGGCGCATGCGATCTGGATCGACTCCGACGACATCCGCCGCCTGGCCGACCGCGGGGCGGCGGTGGCCCACAATCCCATGAGCAATCTTCGCCTCGGCTCCGGCATCGCGCCCGCTCACGCGCTCCACGCCGCCGGCGTCCGGATGGCGATCGGCACCGACGGCGCCAATACGTCGGATTCGCAGAGCGTGTTCGAGGCGCTCCGGCTCGCCGCTTATCTCTCGCGCGTCCGCACCGGGGATGCGCGCGAGTGGCTCTCGGTCGACGACGTCCTGCTGATGGCCACCGCCGGCGGCGCCGGCCTGCTGGGCCTGCCCCAGCTCGGCCGCATCGCGGAAGGGTATCAAGCCGATCTCGTGTTTCTCGATCTCCGGCACGTGAGCTATGTGCCGCTGCGCGACGTGACGCTCCAGGTCGTGAACGGCGAGAGCGGCCTCGCCATCGATGGGGTGATGATCGCGGGACGCTGGGTCCTTCAAGGCGGCCGCATGGTCTCGGTGGACGAGGACCGGCTCCGTGATCGCGTCGCCGAGGCGGTGGAGCGGCTCGCCACCGCGACCCACGGGCGCCGCGAGCTGTCCCGCGCGCTCGAGCCCTATCTCAACGCCTTCTGCCTGGCTCAGTCGCAGCAATCACTCTAGAGGGAGATCTTCAATGGGCAATCGCGTCATCGACATCTCATGTGAAACGTACAATGGCCTTGCGCATTTCGTGCATCCGCCGCTCACGGTGATCGACTACCATCAGCGCACCTGGAACCACCTCGCGTTTCAGGCCCCTTCCCAAGGTTTCGATACGAAATTCCTGATGATGATCGATCACTACGGCACACACGTCGATGCCCCGAGCCACATCCACCCGGATGGCCTCTCGGTGGAAAAGATACCGGTCGAGGACCTCATGGGCGACGCCGTGCTCATGGACGTGAGCGATCGAGGCGACAATGTCATGATCACGCCGAGTCTTCTGGAGGCGGCGCTCAAGAAGCGTGGGGCCGAGCTCCGGCCCGGTGACATCGCGCTCATCCGCGCCTGGCCCAAGGGCTGGCTCGAGGACGGTTTCTATGAGTGCCGCGGGATCAATGGGGAAGCGACGGACTGGCTGATCGAGCACGGCGTCAAGGCGGTCGGGATCGACATCGCCACGCTGGACGACTTGCTTCCTTGCGACCCGACCCGGCCCGCGCATGTCCGGCTTCTCAAGCGGAATATCCCGATCATGGAGAACTTCACGAATCTCGAGCGGATTCGCTCGCCCCGCTTTCAGTTCATCGGGCTTCCCCTGAAGATCCGCGGCCTCACCGCCTCCCCCATTCGCGCGGTGGCCATTGAATAACGCAACGACCAAGGACTTCGCTTGACAGTTCTCCGCCGGCGTTGATACTGTCGCCCCGTTCGGCCCGCCGTCGTGCCAACCGGTGACCGCCCACTCGAGGACACGCCATGAATGTTGAAAAGGCGATTGAGTCCTTCGGCCTGCACTTGCTCGATCTTGATGAGCAGTACCGGGTCAATACCTCGGGGGCGCACTTTATCTCCCATCTGGCGGTCGGCAATGTTCTTTACCTATCCGGAACTACTCCGGTGAAGGACGGCAAGCCGTATCTCACGGGTGTCGTGGGGCAGGATCTCTCTGTCGAGCAAGGCTATGAGGCTGCTCGGTATGCCGCGTTGACGAGCTTGGCCGCTATCAAGTACGCCCTTGGAGACCTCGACCGCATACAGCAGGCAGTTCAGCTCGTCGGATATGTGAACTCGTCGCCCGGCTTCAGCCAGCAACCGCGGGTCATCAATGGAGCCACCGATCTCCTCGTGGCACTGTACGGAGACCGCGGCAAGCCGACGCGCGCCGCCATCGGTTGTCAGGGACTCTCCACCAATCACTCGGTGGA
Source organism: Candidatus Nitrosocosmicus sp. (assembly GCA_035654455.1). Classification (GTDB taxonomy): domain Bacteria; phylum Methylomirabilota; class Methylomirabilia; order Rokubacteriales; family CSP1-6; genus DASRWT01. The sequence goes on from DASRWT010000047.1 coordinate 27,843, forward strand.
GGTAGTGCTATCCGTGCTCTTCACAGGCGAAGCCGTGAAACCTCCGCTCGCCCGCGATCGCTACGTGAAGTAGATGCTCCGGACCGAGGGGCTCCACAAGAAGTTCGGGACCTTGGAGGTTCTCCGCGGCATCGACCTGGAGGTCGTCAAGGGTGAGGTCATTTGTGTGATCGGTCCGAGCGGCTCGGGCAAGAGCACCCTGCTCCGCTGTATCGCCCTCCTGGAGCCGCTGTCGAGCGGCCGTATCTTGATGGACGGCGAGATCATCGCCTCCGCCGAGCACGATTCCCGGCGCCGAGTGCGCGCGGACATCGGCATGGTGTTTCAGCAGTTCAACCTATGGCCCCACCTCACCGTTATCGGAAACATCATCGAGGCGCCCATCCGCGTGAAGGGGCTTCGTCGGGCCGAGGCGGAGACGTTGGCCGATTCGCTCCTGGCCAAGGTGGGGCTCACCGACAAGCGAAACGAGCATCCGGGGCGCCTCTCCGGCGGGCAACAGCAGCGCGTGGCCATCGCGCGAGCCCTGGCGATGAATCCCAAGGTCATGCTCTTCGACGAAGTCACATCGGCCCTCGATCCCGAACTGGTGCGCGAAGTGCTCATCGTCATGCGACAGCTCGCCCAGGACGGCATGACCATGCTGGTGGTGACCCACGAGATGGGCTTCGCCCGCGACGTGGCCGGGCGGGTCGTGGTCATGGACCAGGGCCTGGTGGTGGAGCACGGTCCGCCCCAGACGGTGTTCTCGAATCCGCAGAGTGACCGCACCAAGAGGTTCCTCAACCTACTCGCGACATAGGAGATCAACCATGGCGCGCATCAAGAGGCTGACCGCATTGGCGCTGCTGGCGTCCGCCGGGTTCTGTCTGTGGCTACTCGCACCGGCGACGTTCAGCGACGCCCACCCTCAGGTTTCCAAGCTCGAGAAGATCGCCAAGTCGGGAAAGGCGGCGGTCTGCATCTGGCCCGAGTACTATGCGATCTCCTTCAAGAATCCCCGAACCAATGAGCTCGAGGGCATAGACATCGACCTCGCCCGCGAGCTGGCCAAGGAGCTCAAGGCCGAGATCCAGTGGGTGGAGACGACCTTCGCCACCTTCATCCCCGACCTGCAAACCGGAAAGTGCGACATCGGGATGTTCGGCCTCGCCTCGTCCCTGGCCCGCGCGCAGGCGGTCGAATTCAGCCGTCCCTACCTGGTCGCCAGCAGCGTCGGGGTCACCCGTAAGGATCACGCGAAGCTGAAGCGGTGGGAAGACATCGACCAGAAGGGCATCGTGGTGGCGGTGGCGCTGGGTAGCGTGGCTGAGCCGCTCATGCGTGGCTACCTCAAGAGCGCCACCGTCCTCGCCGTCCAGCCACCGGCGACTCGCGAGCAAGAGGTGATGGCGGGACGGGCGGACATCCTCGTCACGGATCTGGCGGTGGCGAAGAAGCTCGAATCCATCCATCCGTGGGCGAGGTCCCTCTATCCGAAGACCAAGCTCGGCAATTGGCCGTACGCGTACGCCATCGCGCCCGGAGACCAAGTCTGGCTCAACTGGATCAATCTCTTCGTGGAGACCGTCAAGCGCGATGGCCGTCTGGCGACCTACGCGAAGAAGCACGGGCTCGAAACGATGCTCGAGTGAGCCACTGGTAGTCAAATATGGACTACCGGTTTCGCTTCGACGTCGTCACGTCCAATATCGGCTTCCTGATGGACGGGCTCGGGATGACTCTGCTCATCTCGTTCCTGGCCCTGGTGGTGTCCACCGTCATCGGCTTGCTCATCGCGCTGTGCCGCCGATCGGGAACGCGCTGGATCAGCTTCCCGGCCGCCACCTATTGCGAGCTCTTCCGGGACACCCCCGTGCTCGTTCAGCTGTTCTGGGTGTACTACGTGCTTCCGGTTCTCACCGGCGTTCGCCTTTCCGCGTTTGCCGCCGTGGTGATCGGACTTTCGCTCAACTCTGGCGCGTTCCTCGCCGAGATCTTCCGCGCCGGGATCCAGGCGGTACCGCGCGGTCAGATCGACGCCGCCCGGGTCCTCGGCATGAGACGGACCCTCACCATGCGGCGGATCGTGCTGCCCCAGGCCATCCGCATCGTGCTCCCGCCGATGGGCAACGACTTCGTGGCGCTCATCAAGTTCTCGTCCCTGGCCTCCACCTTCGCGGTAGGCGAGATCACACGCAAGGCGACCGAGCTCTCCTCGTTCACCTTCCGCCCCATCGAGATTTTTACCTTCATCGCGCTGGTCTACTTCTTCATCTGCTGGCCGCTCTCCATGTCGATCCGTTACCTGGAGCGCCGCCTGCAGGTCACCTGACGCGCTCTGCCGGCGCCAACGCTAGTGGGCGGGGCGCCGGCAGATCAGATACAGGCACTCCAGCATGACGGTGGCGGCGAGGAAGGCCGTCATGCCCCCCACATCGTGAGGCGGACTCACGGTGTTCACGTCGAAGGCCACGAAGTCGAGCCCGGCCAGTCCCTGGAGAAGCTGAAGGCCTTCCCGCGACGACGCCCCTCCCCACGTCGGTGCACACACACCCGGAGCGCAGCTCGGGTCGAAGAAATCCATGTCGAAGCACAGATAGACCGGCCGCCCGCGGAGCCGCTGATGCACATAGGCCAGCACGTCGGGGATTCCGCGACGGAACAGATCGATGGCGGGGATGAGCTCGTAGCCCTTGCTCCGCGTGTACTCGAAGTTCCCCTGAGCGGGAATGGGCCCGCGCGCGCCGATGTGGATCGAGTACACCGGGTCAATCACGCCCTCCTCGGCCGCCCGCGCGAAGGTGGTGCCGGTGTTGTAGCGATCGGTCTCGGTGCCGGCAAAGGTGTCGGTGTGGGCGTCGATGTGCAGCACCACGAGATCGCTATACCGCTTGTGCACCGCCCGCAGCTGCGGCAGCGTCACGCTGCCGTCCCCGCCCATGGTTACGGGGATCGTGTCCGAGCTCACGATCGCGCTCACCGCGGCTTCGATCTGATCGAAGGCGTCCAGAACGTGGCTCGCCGTGACTCTCACGTTCCCGCAGTCCACGACGTTGAGTTGAGTCAGCGGATTGAAGTCGAAGTCGGGGGGCTCATACGGCCGCACCAGGTACGATTGCTCTCGAATGGCGGCAGGACCCTGACGAGAGCCGATGCGAACGGGATGGGTTCCCATATCGAAGGGAATGCCGAGAATCGCCGCTTTGCTTCTGGTCAGGTCGCGGGACAGCGGCACCCGCATGAAGGTAACGGTGCTGTCGAACGGTCCTTGAATTTCCTCAACGGCGGGCATGATGATCCTCCTGGGCACGCGGGATGCTAGACATTGTGGCGCAGGGTGATGGGTCATTCAAGAAGTGCTATCGTAGGCCCTCCAAGAGGAGGAATCCCGGAATGGCCATGAAGACGGTTGTCGCGCTGCCCGGCGAGGGCATCGGGATCGAGGTCGTGGACGCCACCTGCGAGCTCCTGATGGGCACCGGCCTGCCGCTGAAGATCCTCACGCCCCCGCAGGGGGCGCCGCTGCCGGAAGAGACCAAGCAGGCGGCCCGCGAGGCGGACGGCGTGCTCTTCGGCGCCGCCGGCCCCGCCACCTCGCCCGTGGTGTCGTGGCTCCGCTGGGAGATGAGCGCGTGGGCCGGCATCCGGCCCATCCGGTTCTATCCCGGGATGCGCTCGCCGCTGGCGGAGCCGGAGGGAATCGACTACATCCTCCTGCGCGAGAACAGCGAGGGGATCTATCCCGGCCGGGAGGGCCAGCTCGCCGACATCGTCCGGCTCATGCCCGACCTCAGCGATCGCACCGGGCGCACGCTCAAGGAGTACGGGACCGAGGGCCGCTTCGCGGTGAAGGTGGTCACGCCGCGCGGCGCCGAGCGCATCGCCCGCTTCGCCGCCGATCTCGCCCGGAAGCGGAAGGCGCGGGGCAAGCCGGGGAAGGTGACCTGCGTCACCAAGTCCAACGTGATGCGCCAGACGGACGGGCTCTTCCAGGAGATCGCCGAGCGCGTGGTGCGCGAGGCGGGCGGGCTCGAGTTCGAGCACTTCCACGTGGACGACGCCGCGCGGCGACTGGTGCGCTTTCCCCGGTCCATGGACGTCGTCCTCTGCATGAACCTCTACGGCGACATCCTCTCGGACCTGGGCGCGGAGACCGCCGGCGGCCTCGGCCTCGCGCCCTCGGCCAACTTCGGCGACGACGGCTGGGCCTATTTCGAGTCGGTGCACGGCTCCGCCCCCGACATCGCGGGGCGCGGCATCGCCAATCCCACCGCGACCATTCTCTCCGCCGCCCTCATGCTCGAGCACATGGGCCTGGGCGCGGACGCGCAGCGCCTCGAGGCGGCGGTGGGCCGCATCTACCGCGACGGCAAGACTCTCACTCCCGACCAGGGCGGCACGGCCACCACGCGCGCGATGGCGCAAGCGGTGCTGGCCGCCTACAGGAACGCCTGATGCCCACCAGCCAGCAGGACAAGGCCCTTCGCTTCCGCGCGCTGCACGAGGCGCCCGGCTCTTTCGTCATTCCCAATCCCTGGGA
>DASRWT010000048.1:0-15503 GCA_035654455.1 Candidatus Nitrosocosmicus sp.
CTCCGCACCGGCGGCCAGTGGGTGGTGGACGCGCTCGCCGCCGAGGGCGTGCGCCACGTCTTCGGCATCCCCGGCGTCCACAACCTCGCCATCTACGACGCGCTCATCCGCCAGTCCGCGATCCGGCACATCCTCGCCCGCCACGAGCAGGGCGCCGCCTTCATGGCCGACGGCTATGCGCGCGCCTCTGGCCGGCCCGGCGTGCTGGCGGTCACCACCGGCCCCGGCGCGACGAACGCCCTCACGCCCTTGGTGGAGTCCTTCGCGACGTCGCAGCCGGTGCTCGCCATCATGTCCGATATCCCGGCGGCGCTCATCGGGCGGCAGCTGGGCGCGCTCCACGAGGTGTCGAACCAGATCGACTGCTTCCGCCCCGTCACGCGCTGGGCCGAGACCGTGCGCGAGGGGCCGGCCATCGCACCGGCCGTCCAGCGCGCCTTCGAGCGCTTCCGCAGCGCGCGGCCGGGCCCGGTGGCGCTGTCCATCCCCACCGATCTCCTCATGGCGCCCACGGCGGGCGCGCTCCACCCGCCGCGCGGCGCCCGCCCGCGCTGCGATGCCGCGCTGATCACGCGCGCGGCCGATCTCCTCCGCGGCGCGCGGCGGCCGCTCCTCATCGCGGGTGGCGGCGTGGTCGCGGCGGGCGCGGGCGATCACGTCCGCGCGCTGTCGCGCCGGCTTCACGCGCCCGTCCTGACCACGGTCATGGGTCGCGGGACGCTGCCGGAGACGGATCCGCTGTGGCTGGGCGTGCTCCCGAACCGCCTCGCGAGCCAGGCGGCCCTGGAGGCGGCCGACGTGATCCTCGCGGTGGGCTGCCGCTTCGCCCACCGCTCGACCAAGGGGCTCCTGCTCAACCTGAACTTCCGGACCGAGCAGGCGCTGATCCACCTCGACCTGGATCCCGAGGAGATCGGCCGCCAGCACACGGCCGCCATCGGCATCGTGGGCGACGCGCGAGACGGGCTGGCGGGGCTGCTCGCCGCGCTCGGCAAGGAGGCGGCCGTCTCTCAGTGGGACTGGGCGGCGCTGGCGCGCGAGCGCGGCGCGCGCTGGGCGCGCTGGACGGAGACGGTCGACCGCCTCATCCACATCCTCCGCGACGCGCTGGCGCCGGACGCCATCATGGTGAACGACCAGACCGGGCTGAACTACTGGATGGAGTGGCACTACCCGGTGCTGGCGCCGCGGACCTTTCTCTATCCGGTGGGCTCGGCCACGCTGGGTTATGCCGTGCCCGCGGCCATCGGCGCGGCGGTGGCCGAGCCGCGGCGCCAGGTGGTGGCGGTGGTGGGTGACGGTGGCTTCCTCTTCTCGGTGAACGAGCTGGCCACCGCCGCCAAGTACTCGCTGCCCATCGTCTTCCTCGTCCTCAACGACAACCGCTACGGCGCGATCAAGTATCTCCAGGAGGAGATGTTCGCGGGCCGCTGGGGCGAGACGGAGCTGGCCAACCCGGACTTCCCCGCGCTGGCCCGGGCCTTCGGCCTGGAGGGCCGGCGGGTGGAAACCGTTGGCGATTTGCGGGGCGCGCTCGAGAAGGCCCTCACCCACGGGGGGCCCACGGTGCTGGAGCTGCCCGTCGCCATCACCCCTCCGTGGGAGTTATAATCGCCGCATGCCCCCGCTGACCGACGGGCGGAAGCACACTCTGCGCCGGGAGATGGAGGCCCTCCTCGGCAAGGGGGCGGTGCTCTCAGACCCAGAGGAATTGCTGGTGTACGAGTCCGACGGGCTCACCCTTTTCCGCGCGCTGGCCGACTTCGTCGTCTTCCCGCAGAGCGCCGAGCACGTCTCCGCCCTGGTCAAGCTGGCCCAGCGGGAGCAGATCCCCTTCGTGGCGCGCGGCGCCGGCACCGGGCTCTCGGGCGGCTGCCTCCCCGCCGAGGGCGGCCTCGTCATCTCGCTGATGCGGATGAACCGCGTGCTGGAAGTGGACTACGCGAACCAGATCGCGGTGGTGGAGCCGGGCCTGGTCAACCTGCATCTGTCCTGGGCGGTCGGGCCGCAGGGTTTCTACTACGCGCCCGATCCTTCCAGCCAGCAGGCGTGCACCATCGGCGGGAACATCGCCAATAACTCCGGCGGCCCGCACACGCTCAAGTACGGCGTCACCACCAATCACGTGCTGGGGCTGGAGGTGGTGCTGCCCGACGGCGAGCTGATCTGGATCGGCGGCAAGACGCGCGATCCGCAGGGCTATGACCTCACGGGCCTCTTCGTCGGCTCCGAGGGCACCTTCGGCATCGCCACCAAGATCATCGTGCGCCTCATGAAGAAGCCGCAGGCGGTGAAGACCGTGCTGGCGGTCTTCGACGAGGTGGACCAGGCCTCGGAGGCGGTGTCCGCCATCATCGGCCGCGGGCTGGTGCCCGCCGCGATGGAGATGATCGACCAGCTCACCATCCAGGCGGTGGAGGACGCCTTCGGGTGCGGCTACCCGCGCGATGCCGCCGCCGCCCTCCTCATCGAGGTGGACGGGCTCGCCGCGGGCATGGACGAGCAGGCGGAGCGCATCTCCCAGGCCTGCCGCGAGGCCGGCGCGCGCGGCGTCCGCGTGGCCCGGGACACGGTGGAGCGCGAGCTGCTCTGGAAGGGCCGCAAGTCCGCCTTCGGCGCCTATGGCCGCATCTCCCCCGCCTACATGGTGATGGACGGCGTCATCCCGCGCACCAAGCTGCCCTATGTGCTGCGCCGGGTGAACGAGATCGTGGCCGCGCACGGCCTCCGCGTCGGCAATGTCTTTCACGCCGGCGACGGCAACCTTCACCCGAATCTCCTCTACGATCCCCGCGAGCCGGGGGCGGAGGCGCGGGTGGTGGCGGCGGGCGGCGAGATCCTCAAGGTCTGCGCCGAGGTGGGGGGCTCCATCTCCGGCGAGCATGGCATCGGGCTCGAGAAGGCGGACTACATGCCGCTCATCTTCTCCGAGGCCGACCTCGACTGCATGTACCGGCTCCGTCGCGCCTTCAATCCCACCGGGCTCTGCAATCCCGGCAAGATCTTTCCCAGCCGCAAGGCCTGCGGCGAGGCCGGCATCGCGTATCGTCCGCACCCCATCGAAGAGAAAGGCCTCGCCCAGCGCTTCTAGCGCGGGGCGTGGCGCCTCCCCCTCGTGGATTCCAATCTCGCGCGACGGCTGGCCGCCATCGTCGGCGAGCGCCACGTGCTCACCGGCATCGAGTGCTCGCCCTATGTGCTCGAGGGCCGCACGCCCGAGGCGGTGGTCTTTCCCGGCGCCCGGGAAGAGGTCGCCGCGCTCCTCGTCCTCGCCGGCGAGGACGGGATGCCGGTCACGCCCTGGGGCGGTGGCACCCGGATGTCGGTGGGCCTGCCGCCCGCGCGCCCGGGCCTCGTGCTGTCGCTCCGGCGCCTCGACCGCCTGATCGAGCACGAGCCGGGCGATCTCACCGCCACCGCCGAGGCGGGCCTCACCCTGGGCGCCTTCCAGGAGGCGCTGGGCCGTCGCGGCCAGTGGCTCTCGCTGGATCCCCCCAATCCGCGCGAGGGCACCCTGGGCGGCATCGTCGCCAGCAATGCGTCCGGCCCCCGCCGGCATCTCTACGGCACCATGCGGGACCTGCTCATCGGGCTCACCGTGATCCTGGCCGACGGCTCCATCGTGCGAGGCGGCGGCAAGGTGGTGAAGAACGTGGCGGGCTACGACCTTCCCAAGCTCGTCATCGGCTCCTTCGGCACGCTCGGCGTCGTCGTCGAGGCCACCTTCAAGCTTCGCCCGCGCCCCGACACGGACCGGCTCGTCCTCGCGCGCTTCGAGCGGGTCAAGGACGCGGGCGCGGCGGTGCGGGCGCTGATGGCGTCGGACCTCATTCCCTCCGCGCTGGACCTCGTGGACGCCGAGGCGCTGCGGGCGCTCGATCCCGGCGGGCGCGAGGGCGCCGCGCTCCTCCTCGGCTTCGACGGCATCGCGGAGCAGGTGGAGTGGCAATGCGCCGAGCTGCCGAGGATCCTGGGCGCCGGCGCCCGCGTGGACACGCGCGTGCTGGACGGCGCCGAGCGCGACGCGCTCTGGCAGGCCGCCGGGGCGCTGCCGCGCACGGCGCTCCCCGGCGTCACCGGCGTGATGAAGTGGGGCGTGCTGCCCAGCCAGGTGGCCGAGCTGATCGACTCCGGCGGCGACGTGGCGCGGCGCCACGGCCTCACCGCGGCCTTCAGCGCGCACGCCGGGATGGGCATCGTGACGGCCATTCTTGGGTCGAGCAGCGGAGGCTCGGGCACCGGGAGCCCCGGTGGCGGCGCGGCGGTGGCGGCCACCTCGGTGGCGGCCGCGCTGGGCGACTGGCGCGCGCTGGTGCACGCGGCGGGCGGGCATGCGATGCTCGAGTGGGCGCCGCTCGCGGTGAAGGAGCGGGTGCCGGTCTGGGACCCGCCCGGCGCCCCGCAGCGGATCATGGCCCGGCTCAAGGCCGAGCTGGATCCGCGCGGCACTCTCAACCCGGGCCGCTTCGTGGGAGGGATCTGAGCGCATGGCGCATGGAACGGAGACGGCGCCCGTCGCGGGGCCGCTCCGGCTGCACGGGCACGACGTCGAGGGCGTGAACCAGTGTGTGCACTGCGGCCTCTGCCTCGCGTACTGCCCCACCTTTTCCATTCTCGGCACCGAGATGGATTCCCCGCGCGGGCGCATCTTCCTCATCAAGTCCATGGCGGAGGGGCGCATCGGCCTCACCGACTCCGCCGCCGCGCACCTGGATCTCTGCCTCGGCTGCCGCGCCTGCGAGACGGTCTGCCCCTCGGGCGTCCCCTATGGCCAGCTCATCGAGGCCGCGCGCGCGGACATCGAGCGGCAACGCCCCGGGGGCCCGCTGCGCCGGCTCTTCCGCTGGGTGAACTTCTCCGTGCTGCTTCCGCATCCGCGCCTTCTCTCGCTGGCGGCGGCGGGATTGCGCTTCTATCAGGTGAGCGGGCTGCAGCGGCTGGTGCGCGCCTCCGGGGTCCTGCGCCTGCTGCCAGGCCCGCTGGCGAGCTGGGAGCCGCTGCTTCCCAGCATCCCGGCCGCCGCCGACCGCGCACCCCTCCCCGCGGTCACGCCGGCGGACGGCGTGAAGCGCGCGACGGTGGGTCTCCTCACCGGGTGCGTCCAGCAGGTCGCCTTCGGCCCGCAGAATCGCGCGACGGCGCGCGTGCTGGCCCGGAACGGCGTCGAGGTCATCGCCCCGCACACGCAGAGCTGCTGCGGCGCGCTGCACGCGCATGGCGGCGAGCACGACACCGCGCTCGAGCTCGCCCGGAAGACCATCATCGCCTTCGAGTCCGCGGGGGTGGAGCAGGTGGTGGTGAACACCTCGGGCTGCGGGGCCCACATGAAGGCGTACGGGACGCTCCTGGCCGACGACCCCAAGTGGGCCGAGCGCGCCCGGCGCTTCGCGGGGCGGGTGAGCGATATCTCCGAGTTCCTGGCGCGCGAGCCGCTGCGCGGCCCGCTCCGGCCGCTCGCCCGCACCGTCACCTATCACGACCCCTGCCACGTGGCGCATGGCCAGAAGATCCGCAAGGAGCCCCGCGCGCTGCTCCACCAGATTCCCGGGCTCACCGTGAAGGAGCTGCACGAGGCCGACTGGTGCTGCGGCTCCGCCGGCACCTACAACCTGACCCAGCCCGAGATGGCGGGACAGCTCCAGCGGCGGAAGATCGAGAACATCCGCGCCACGGGGGCGGAGGCGGTGATCACCGCCAATCCCGGCTGCATCATCCAGATCCAGCAGGGCCTCGCGGGCGGCGCCCGGCCCATCCGCGTGCTCCACATCGTCGAGCTGCTGGACGAGGCCTATCGCGACCGGTGAAGACCAAGGTGCTCGACGTCGCCGCGCTGCCCCTCCTCACGCCGACTTTGGTCACGGTGGACGGCGAGGACGTGGTCCTCTACCGCCGCGGCAGCGAGATCTTCGCCCTTGGCAACGAGTGCCCGCACCAGGGCGGCAACCTCTGCGATGGCTGGATCGAGGGCGATATCCTGAGCTGCCCGCTCCATGGCTGGGAGTTCGACCTGCGCACGGGCGTCTGCATGACCATTCCCGGCGAGCGCGCGGCCCGCTACGCGGTGAGCGTGGACCAGGGCGCCATCTACCTCGAGCGCGCGGAGTGAGGGGGACGGCATGGCCGACGTGAAGCCCGATCAGGTCGCGCAGGAGCATCGGAGCACCGGCCGTCAGACGGCGGGCTGCTTCGTCCTCACCGTCTCCGACTCCAAGACGTCCCAGGACGACACCAGCGGCAACCTCATCCGCGAGCTGCTCACCGCGGCGGGGCAGACCGTGGTCGGCCACGCCATCGTGCGCGACGAGCCGGCCCAGGTGGTGGCGGTGATCCGCGAGCGGCTGGCCCGGCCCGATCACCAGGTCTTCATCCTCACCGGGGGCACCGGCATCACCTCGCGCGACTCCACCTTCGAGGCCGTCGAGTCCCTCCTGAGCAAGCGCATCACCGGGTTCGGCGAGCTCTTCCGCATGCTCTCCTATCAGGAGGTGGGCGCGGCCGCCATGATGTCGCGCGCCCAGGCCGGCGTCGTCCAGGGCCGGCTGGTCTTCTCGCTGCCGGGCTCGCCGCACGCCTGCCGGCTCGCGCTGGAGAAGCTGATCATCCCCGAGATGGGGCACCTGCTCCGCGAAGTCAACCGCTAGGCTGCGGCGCCGCCGTGGGCCTGCGCTGGGACGACTGGGGGGAGGCCGCCTTCGCCCGCGCGCGCGAGACCGGCCGGCCGCTCTTGCTCTCCCTCACCGCGCGCTGGTGCGGCGCCTGCCATCGGATGGACGAGGAGACCTGGGACGATCCCGGGGTGGCGGCGCGGGTGGCCGAGGTCGCGGTGCCGGTGCGCGTGGACGCCGACGCGCGGCCCGACGTTTACGGGCGCTATCATCTGGGCGGCCTGCCGACCACGGCGCTGCTCACGGCCGACGGCGACTTCCTCCGCGGCGGCACCTTTCTCTCGCCCACCCAGCTCTTCGGGCTCCTCGACGCGGCCGCCGCCGACCTGCGCGAGGGGCGCCGCCCCGCTCCGCGCCCGCGGCCCGCGGCGGCGCCGGGCCGCCCGGACGCGGCGTTCTCGCCGGGCGCGTTCGTGGACGAGGTCGTCGCGCGACTCGTCCGCCGCGCCGATCGCGAGCACGGGGGCTTCGGCGGCGCGCCCAAGCACCCCGAGCCCGACGCGGTGACCCTCCTCCTGCGCGAGGCGCGGCGCCGGCCCGACGCCGCGATCGAGGCCATCGCCCGCGAGGCCCTGGACGCCATCGCGCGGCACCTGGTGGATCCGGCGGACGGCGCCTTCTTCCGCTATGGCGCCGCGGACGACTGGACGGGCCCGCACACCGAGAAGGTGACGCTCGACCAGGCCGCGCTGATCCGGCTCTTCCTCGAGGCCGAGCGCGCGCTCGGTGACCCGGCATACGGGGCGGTGGCGCTGCGGGCGCTGGCGCATGCCCGCGCGCACCTGATGGACGCCGCCGAGCGCGTCTACGCCAGCATCGCCGCCCAGCCCGATGCGGACGTGGACATGCGCCGCTTCGCCGACGCGAGCGCGGCGCTGGCCTCGGCCCTCCTGACGGCCGGGGCGGGCTCGACGCCGGGCTCGACGTCATTGCCGCCGCTGGAATTCATCGCGGCCGCGCCGGACGGCGCCGTGCCCCACCGTCTCGACGCTCCCGACGCGGCGGGGCCGCGTGGCCTCCTGCGCGATCAGGCGCTGGCCATCAGCGCCGCGGTCCACGCCTATCGAGCCGCCGGCGACCGCGCGCGGCTCGACTGGGCCGCGCTTGCCGCCGACTGGACCGTCGCCCACCGGTGGGACGCCGCCGCCGGCGCCTTCCTCGACGCGGAGCCGCTCGCGCCCGCCCGAGAGCGCGGGCACGGGCAGGGCGCCTTCACCCCGATCACGGGCAATGGCGAGATGGCGCAGGCGCTGCTGGCGCTGGCGGAGCACGCGCCGCCGGGCGACGCGCTGGCGGAGCGGGCCAAGGCCTGGCGGGACCACGCCAGGGAGGCCATCGCCACCCTCGCCGCCCAGGCCCTGCGCTCTCCCGCGGGCGCCACCCTGGCGCTGGCCGCGCAACGTCTGCGCACCTAGCCGCGCCGACGGGAATTAGAGCCCTACGGTATACTGGTCGGTACTACCGAGGAGGTTCTTCATGGCATTGCTCCCCCGCCGCGTCCTGCTCGTCACGCTCGCCTTCGCCCTGCTCGCCGCTCCCGGCCTCAGCGGCCCGGCCGCGGCCCAGCAGCCCTACTTCACGGAGAGCCCTGGCGCCAGCGTTCCCGCGGATATCCAGCGCCTCAATGACTTCATGAACGGGCTCGCGGAGCGGATGAAGCCGGCGCTGGTGCAGGTGCGGGTGCGGCGTTCCGCCGATCCCGACTCCCTTCCGGGCGCGCCCATCCCCGGCCAGCCGAATCCCGACGAGCGCCGCGCCTCGGGCTCGGGCTTCATCATTCGCCAGGACGGCTATCTGGTGACCAACGCGCACGTGGTGGAAGAGGCCGAGCGCATCCAGATCCAGCTCTCCGACGGCCGCCGGTTCGCCGGGCGCGTGGTCGGCTTCGACAATCGCGTGGATCTGGCCCTGGTGAAGATCGACGCCACGAACCTGCCGGTAGCGCTGCTGGGCGACTCGAACCGGCTCCGTGTGGGCGAGTTCGTGCTGGCCCTCGGCCATCCCTTCGGTCTCGAGCAGACCGTGTCGTTCGGCATCGTGAGCCGCAAGGGCGCGCCGCTCGACGTGGCGGCGCCCGGCTTCGACTTCATCCAGACCGACGCCGCGGTGAATCCCGGCAACTCCGGCGGCCCGCTGGTGAACATGGCGGGCGAGATCGTCGGCGTGAACAGCATGGCCGCGCGCAACGGGACCATCGGATTCGCCATCCCCATCAACCTGGTGAAGGGCCTCCTGCCCCAGCTCGCCGAGAACGGCAAGGTGGAGTGGGGCTGGCTGGGCGTCTCCATCGCCGAGGTCGCGGAGGACGAGGCGCCGAAGCTCGGACTCGCCGAGGCCAAGGGCGTGATGATCCGCCAGGTGGTGGCGGGTCAGCCCGCGGACCAGGGCGGGGTGAAGGCGAACGACGTGGTGCTCGCCATCAACGGCACCCTGGTGGACGGGCCGCGCGATCTGCAGCGCATCATCTCGAGCACGCCGGTGGGGCGCACCGTGAAGCTCAAGCTGTGGCGCGAGGGCAAGCCGACCGAGCTGGACGTGGTGGTGGGCGCGTATCAGGGCGCGAGCCGCCCGCCGCGCCGCGCGCCCCTGTTGCCGCCCCCCGGCGGGCCGCAGCCCCCGAAGTAGGGGCAGGGGGCAATGGCGCTCCATCGGCGGCCCGCGGCCCGGCGGCTCGCCGTTGCCGTGGCCGCGCTGCTGTCCGCAGGGGCCTGGGCGCCCGCGTGGGGCGCCCAGGTCACCGCGATCTTCCCGAACGACCGCTTCACCGTCACCGATCCCGCCCAGCGCACGGGCCGCCGCGTGGCGCTGCCGGAGCCGAGCTGCCCGGTGGATCCGTCCGGCTGTGACGAGGTCGCCCTGCTCAACCAGCTCGACGGCTTCTCCGTGCACCCCCGCATCGCGCTCACCTTCGACGCGCCCGTCACGGTGGAGAGCGTCACGCGCGAGGCGGTCTTCATCCTGCCGCTCGCTCCCGAGCCCATGCGCTCGCCCATCGCGCTGGGGCAATTCGTCTGGGACGGGGAGCGCAAGGTGCTCTACGCGCGCCCCGAGCGGGCGCTGCTCCAGGGCCGGCTCTATGCCATCGTGGTGACCACCAGGGTGGCGGACGCGGAGCGCCGCCGCCTCGAGGTCTCGCCGGATCTCGTCAAGCCGCGGGACCAGACCGACCATCCGCACACGGTGGATGCGCTGATCACCCGCGCCTTCCTGGGCGCGGGCGTGAAGCGCGCGGACGTCGCCGCGCTCGCGCTCTTCACCACCCAGTCGGTGACGGCGGACCTCGAGCGCATGCGCGCGGTGCTGGAGGCGCGGCCGGCGCCGGCGGTGACCTTCGATCTGGCGCGCGGGAGCGGCCCGTCCGTGTATCCGCGCGCGGGGCTCCGGTCGATCGAGTTCCGCCGTCAGCTGGCCACCAGCGGCATGCTCCTGGGCGATGCGATCCCCCTGGCGCTGGATCTGCTGCCGCCCACCGAGGTGAGCGCCATCGCCTTCGGCCGCTACCGGAGCCCGTCCTTCCTCTCCGCGGACCGGTATATCCCCCAGGTGGCCACGGCGCGGCCCATGTCCCCGCCGGTGGCGGACGAGGAGATTCACCTCACGCTCTTCCTCCCTGAAGGCCAGAAACCCTCCGGAGGCTGGCCGGTGGCGATCTTCGGGCACGGGTTCACGAATGACCGCCACGTCATCACGCCCATGGTGGCGGGCACGCTGGCCCGCCACGGCTTCGCCACCATCGCGATCAACGTGGTGGGCCACGGCGCCGGGCCCGAGGGCACCCTCACCGTCGCGCGCATGGACGGCCCGCCGGTGACCCTGCCCGCCGGCGGGCGCGGCATGGACCGCAACGAGGACGGCAAGATCGAGCTCGCCGAGGGCGTGTCCACGCTCCCGGGCACGCCGCTGGCCACGCTGTCGTCCCGCGACGGGCTCAAGCAGACGGTGGCGGATCTCATGCAGCTCGTCCGCGCGATCCGGCGCGGCATCGACGTGGACGGGGACGGCCGGCCCGACCTGGACGGAGAGCGGATCCACTACCTCGGGCAGTCCTTCGGCGGCATCTACGGCACCTTGCTCATGGTGGTGGAGCCGCGCATCCGCCTCGGCGTCCTCAATGTTCCCGGTGGGCCCATCGTCGAGATCGGGCGCCAGGCGGCCGCCTTCCGGCCCGGCGTCATCCGGACCCTGTCCCTGCGCAATCCCTCGCTCATGAACGGCGAGAAGGACTTCACCGAGTCCATCCCGCTCTTCGACGAGCCGCCGGTGAAGCAGCCGGCGGCGGGATCGCTGGAGATCCAGGATCTCTTCGACCGCGTGGAATGGCTGAACCAGTCCGCGAACCCCGTGGCCTTCGCGCCCTACCTGCTCCAGGCCCCGCTGGGCCCGCCGCGCCCCGTGCTCGTGCAGTGGGCGATCGGCGATCGCACCGTGCCCAACCCGACCACGGACAGCATCCTGCGCGCGGGCGATCTCTACCTCTGGAGCAGCGTGTATCACCACGAGCAGGCGGCGGCGGCGCTGCCCGAGCGATTCCGCACCAATCCCCACGGCTTTCTCACCTGGACCGTCTTCCCCGACGTCGCCGAGCTCGGGCGCGCCGCGCAGGAGCAGGCGGCGCGCTTCTTCCTCTCCGACGGCAAGCGGATCGAGCAGGTGGATCAGCGGTTCGAGCCGCAGGCCCGCCGGCGCGCGCCGGCCGGAGCCAGGTAGCGCTCGTGCGCGCCGTCCTCCTCGGCACCGGCTCGCCCCCGCCCAACCCGAAGCGCCGCGGGCCCGCCACGCTCCTGGCGCTGGGCGAGCAGCGCTTCCTGGTGGACGCGGGCTCGGGCGTGGGCGTCCAGCTCATCCAGGCGGGCGTGCGCGCCTATGACTGGCCGCCGGTGTTCATCACGCATCACCACTCGGACCACGTCATCGACCTGGGCCATCTCCTCATCACGCGCTGGATCGCGGGCCAGAACGCGCCCTTCGAGGTGTACGGGCCCGCGGGCACGCGGCGCCAGATGGACCTCTTGCTGGACTATCTCGCGTGGGACATCGACATCCGCCGCGCGCACATGCACGACCGCCGGCCGCCGGAGGTGCGCGTCACCGAGATCGAGGAGGGGAAGTTTCTCCAGGCGGGCGAGGTGGCGGTGAGCGCCTTCGTGGTGGAGCACGATCCGGTGCGGCCCGCCTTCGGCTATCGCTTCGAGGGCGGCGGGCGCAGCGTGGTCGTCTCCGGCGACACGAAGCCCTGCGAGAACCTCATGAAGTGGAGCCGCGGGGTGGACGTGCTCATTCACGAGTGCTGCGAGATGACCAAGACCGGCTGGTTCCCCGGCTGCGGCTGGCCCACGCTGGAGGAGAAGATCCGCGACCTGCAGTCCTATCACACGCCGCCCGCCGAGCTGGGCCGCATCGCCGCCGGCGCCCAGGTCCGCCGCCTGGTGGTCAGCCACCTCATGCCCGGCTCCGTGCCCGAGGAGCTGCAGGCGGCCGCCGCCCGCGACTACGCGGGCCCGGTCGTCATCGGCGAGGACTTGCTGGAAGTCTAGCGGGCCGCCGGGCCCCGCCCGCTCAGGGCGTGACGTCGATCTGATAGCAGAAGGTCGGCTTCTTCCCGAACGGCAGGTCGGTGGTGCTCGACAGCGCCGTCTCTGCCTTGAGGGCGGCCAGGAGCGGCCGCCGCGGGACCTCGGTCTTGTTCGCCACCTTCCCGTGCTTACCCGGCATGGTCGAGAGCAAGGTCACCAGCCGCTGCGATCCGGTCTTGTTGCGGCGCTTGAAGTCCTCCCAGAGGAGCTTCTTGGGCGTGGCGTTCAGGCTGCCGTGGTGCCCGACCTTGTAGACGTCCACGTCGGCGAGCAGCTCGCGGGTCCTGGCGGCGTCCGGCGCGTCCTCCAGCGCATAGCTCCAGTTCTCGATCTGGGCGTCGCCGGGGAAGAGGAGCTTCTTGCCGAACACCTCGAAGAGCAGGATGAGGCTCGTATTGTTCATCTGATCGTCCAGCGTCCGCACGATCTGGAGAAGCTGCTCGGCCCGCATGCGCTCGAGCCGGTCGCGGAACCAGCGCGCCTCGGGTGGCACGGCGGGGCTCCGGCCGGCGTGGCCATTGCCGAAGCCCTTGGCGAGAGGCTCCGCCGTCTGCAGCGACTTCGGGCCGGCCAGGAAGTGCCAGAACTGGTCGGGGTCCGTCGTGCGCATCTTCCGGATCTTCTCGGTCTGCGTCAGGTCGGGCGGCCCCAGCACATGGACCTTCACGCCGGGCAGGAGCTTCTCGAGCCCGGAGTCCGAGCCGTGATGCGCCCACACCGCCGTCGCGCCCTTGGCGGCGCCCATGGCGATGAGGTTGTCGACGGCGGACTTGTTCTTGATATTGTCCATGCCGAGGAAGCGGAGCTCCTTCTGGAGCGCCGGGCTCATCCACGCGGGGCGGCTGTCCGCGAGCTGGAAGATGGCCTCGGCGATATTGTGCATGGCGGTGAGGCCCGCGGTGAAGCTCCTGGGCGACCGCTGCGATTCCTTGGTGGCCTTGGTGGCGTTTTTCGCCGCCTCCGGGTCCTCCGTCCACGGCTGCATCACGATCTTCGGATTCAGCGCCTTGATCGTCTCGCCGGACTTTCCCGTCCTGCCGTCCGTGCCGAAGCCGCTGATGTGGTCGGCGTGGCGATGCGTGGCGATCACGGCGGTGAGGCTCCCGCCGCACACCTTCGCGATGTGGCTCGCGACCTGGGGCATGTGCTCGGAGGCCTTGGCCGCCTTGCGCGGCGTGCCGCGGGTGGGCAGCTCGGTGGTCCCGAAGTCGATCAGCACATGCCGCTTGTCCGTGTCCGAGTAGACGAACGACAGCAGGAAGCAGTCCCCGAATCCCACCTGGTAGCCGCGGATCTCCACCGCCTTCGGCGCCGCCGCCATGGCTACCAGCCCTCCGCGGGCACGCGCCGCGCGTCGAGCGCGCGGAGACGGTGGAGCGTGGAGAGCCGCGCCGCCTGGAGCCGCGCCTCGCGCAGCCCCGGCTCGAGCTGGCCCGTCTCCCAGAGGTATTTCAGCCGCCGGGCCTGGCGCCGCGCGTGGAAGACGCCGTTGTGGATGTGGAACTTGAGCCGTCCGTACTCGTCGAAGATGAGGACGCCCCCGCCGTAGATCGGGGTGGTGGCCAGGCTCTCGTCGTCGTCCACGTCGTGCCCGCCGGCGGCGCCGGCCGGCGGCGCATTGTCGTCCCCGGCGCTCTCCCGGGCCTTGGCCTGCCGCTCGGCGGCCGCGCGGCGCGCCTCCTCGAGGGCGGTCAGGTAGTTCTTCGGCACCGCGATGCCGGCGCGCTCGAGCTCCGCGGGCGTGAGGCGGGCGACCTGGTAGTACTCGGCCACGGTCTCGCGCAGCGTGAAGCCGTCCGGGCCCACGCGCACGCAGGGGCGCACCGAGAGCACCTCGGTGAACGCGCCCTTTCGCAGCTCCACCTCGAGCGGCTTGCGGTTCTCCCACAGGAAGCGGAAGACCTCGTCCTTGTCGCTCCGCATGGACTCGAAGCGCACCCGGTCATAGTTGAGCCCGCCCGGCGCATGCGCCCACGTGCCCGTCTCGCGGTCGGCCGATCGCGGCGGCTCGATGCCATAGGTGGCGAACGCCTTGCGCATGTGCTCGCGCAGGTTGTAGCGCGAGTCGTCGGGGCGCACCTCGGTGTCCGCGGTCAAGGCGGCGCTCAGCGCGTCGCCGAACTCGAGGTGCACGGGCGGCATGTAGTCCAGCGCCCGGATCCACATGGTGGCCAGGGTGTCGGCGATGTCGGCCCCCTGCTCGGCCACGCGCGCCACCGCGAACGAGCGCTGGTCGGGCACGCCGAGGTCCTGGATGCGCGACGCCCACACGTGGATGAAGCCGTTGAGCACCGCGGCCACCAGCACCTCGCCCCGGCGATGCGGCTCCTGGAACTCCGGCGAGTCGAGGAGCTTGGGATCGGCGGCGAGGAGCGCGCTCTGGCGCAGCGGGCCGCCCCGGGAGCCCTGGATCTCCTGGCCCATCTGCGCGGCGAGCCCGAAGAGCGCGCTCTGCTTGAGCGCGTCCACGGTGACGTCCTCCTTGTCGATGAGCGCCGCGGCCGCTCCCTTCTTCGCGGGCGGCGCCAGGAGCATGCGCACCATCTCGGGCTGGGAGAACACCGACAGGATGGCGATGACGTCGGCGAAGCCCTCGTGGAAGGCGGCCTGATCGGGGCTGGACGGGTCGAGGTAGCGCTCGCGGAGCGCGTCGATCAAGGCATGCGTGGTCTCGTGCACCACCACGTCGTGCGAGAGGCAGGTGTACACCGTCTCCCCGCTCGCGCCCGCGAAGTAGCCGAAGACGAGCCCTTCTTCCCGCGGGCTGTAGAAGGCATTGGCGTCCAGCATGCCGTGCGGGGAGACTTTCAGCTGGTGGGTGCGAAAGGACCAACCCACCCGCCGGCCCAGCGCGAACTCGAAGCGCGCCAGCGTCTTCATGACCAGCGCGTACACGTTCTGCGCGTGAAAGCGGAAGTCGTCGAGGATCCTGGCGTCGCCCTTTGCCCACGCGGGGGGCTCGTTGGCGAGACTGTCGGGGAGATCATGCGCCCCGTTGAACCGTCTGGTCGTCGAGTCGTAGTCCACGACCTGCACCCGGTAGCCGATGGGCCCGGGGATGAGGTCCTCCGCGGGCACCGCGATCTTCGCCATGAGGATGGGGCCATTGGACCCGTTCTGGCGAACGCTGGGATCCTGCGCGATGACGGTCACGTAGCGCTGCGCGGGCAGCGCCGCCACCGCATCGGGACGCCTGGGATTGTTCATGACCTTCCTCCGCCCCTAGCTTCTCAATGATCCCCTTGACTTGTCGAGACGGGAGGGG
>DASRWT010000049.1:0-7382 GCA_035654455.1 Candidatus Nitrosocosmicus sp.
GTCTGGCGGAACCGCTCGACGAAGACCGGCCGCTCCGGGCGGGGGCCCACCACGCTCATCTCTCCCCGCAGCACGTTGACAAACTGGGGCAGCTCGTCGAGGCTGAACCGCCGCAGAAAGCTGCCGATGGACGTGCGGCGCAGATCGCCCGCATGCGCCCACACCGGTCCCGACTCGTCCTCCGCGTCCATCTTCATGGTGCGGAACTTGAGCATCCGGAAGCTCTGGCCGTCCAGCCCCATGCGGTCCTGATGGTAGAGCACCGGCCCCGCCGAGGTGAGCCGGACCGCCGCCGCGAGCAGGGCCAGCAGGGGGGAGAGCGCCACCAGCACCGCGGCGGAGAAGACCACGTCGAAGACGCGCTTGATCACCGCGTTCCACCCGTGCAGCGGCGACTCGCGAAGGTGGACGAAGGGAATGCCCTCGAACTCCTCCACGCCGCCCCGCAGGGTGGTGAAGCGGAAGAGGTCGGGCACCACGTGGATGGTCACCGGCTCGTCGCCGATGGCGTCGAGGAGTCCCGGGAGCCGGCTCGCGTCCTCGTGGGCCAGCGCGATCACGACATGGTCCACCGGCCGGGCCGCCAGCACCGTGGAGAGATCCGCATAGGCGCCCAGCCAGGGCACGCCGCCCGCCCCTTCCTTGGCGTCCCCCACCACCCCCACCACCTGGATGCCGATGTCGGATCGTCCGCGCAGCCGCTCGATCACGTTCTGGGCCAGCTCGCCCGATCCCACCACCAGGCCGTAGCGGAGGTTGTAGCCGCGTCGGCGCGCGACGCGCAGCCCTTCGCGGAAGACATTGCGGGCGAAGGAGACGGCGGCGATGGAGAAGAGCCAGAAGTACACGATGACCACGCGCGAGTAGTCGTACTCGCGGAAGAGGAAGGTCATGATGGTGACGAGGACGAGGCCCGCCAGCGAGGAGGCCTTGGCCACGTCGGCCACCTCGGACAGCCGCGAGCCGATGCGGCGGGGGCGGTAGAGGTCGAAGGCCTGGAAGGAGATCCCCCACACCACCACGATGGGCAGGATCATGATGAGGTAGGGCGCCAGCGGGGGAATGTCGTCGAAGGCGCGCGCGGGCCCGAAGAGATAGAAGCGCGCGACATAGGCGAGCAGCCAGCAGCCGACCACGAGCACCAGGTCCCCCGCCAGCATGAGATGCTCGAGGACGCGCGAATAGGCCTTCAGCACGCGCGCGCCCTCGCTAGCACCGCGCCGAGATAGGCTTCCACGCGCTCCCTGAAGATCGGCCGGTCGAAGCGCTCGGCGTGGCGGCGCAGCGCCTTGGGCTCGAAGTGGGTGGCGCCCGACTCGAAGCTCCGGATGGCGCCGATCAGATCGTCCACCGTCTGGCGGGCGAAGAAGAGCCCGGTGGGCGGCTCCGATCCGCCCGGCCCCACCACGGTCTCCAGCGCGCCGCCCTGCCCCAGCGCGATCACGGGCCGCCCGGCCGCCATGGCCTCCAGCGGGGTGATGCCGAAGTCCTCCACGGTGGGAAAGAGCAGCGCGCGGCAGCGCGCGTAGAGCTCCGCCACCTGGGCATCGTCCTTCCCGCCGAGAAACCGCACGCCGGGGCCGGCCAGGGCCCGCAGCCGGGCTTCTTCCGGTCCCGTGCCCACCACCAGCAGGCGCCGGCCGAGGCGGCTCGCCGCCTCCACCGCGAGATCGACACGCTTATAGGGAGTGAGAGCCGAGACCACCAGGTAGAAGTCGTCCCCTTTTTCCTCGAGCCGGAAGCGCGCCACGTCCACCGGCGGGTAGATCACGTCGGCGTCGCGGCCGTAGCAGCGGCGAATCCGATCGGCGATGAAGCGTGAGATCGCCACGAAGTGATGCACCCCCGCGGCGGTGCGCCGGTCCCAGCGCCGGAGCGCGGCGGCGACGGGGGGCATGAGGGTCCGGGTGAGCGGGCCCGCCCGCGCGCCGAAATAGTCGTCGTAGAGATCCCAGACATAGCGCATCGGCGTGAAGCAGTAGCACACGTGCAGCGCGCCCGGCCGCGCCCGCGCCCCCTTGGCCACCGCATGGCTCGAGGACAGGACGAGGTCGTACGCGGACAGGTCGAAGCGCCGGATGGCGGCCGGAAAGAGCGGCAGGTAGGAGCGGTAGCGACGCTCCGCGTCGGGCAGCCGCTGGATGAAGGAGGTGACGATCCGCCGCCTCTCGATGGTGGGGGAGACCGAGCCGCGCACGTGGAGGAGCGTGTAGAGATCGGCGTCGGGGAACACCTCGCAGAACACCTCGAGGCAGCGCTCGCCGCCCCGCATCCCGGTGAGCCAGTCGTGGACGAGCGCGACTCTCACGTGCGCGTCACGGCCCGAGGGCTCAGCGCGGCGCCGTGGGGATCCGCTGCCGCCAGTAGTCGAGGAGCTCCGTCAAGGTGCGCTCGAAGGGGATCTCGACCTTCCACCCGACCGCCCGCTCGATCTTGCCGGGATCGCCCTGGAGCTCCATCACGTCGGAGGGCCGCAGCCGCGCGGTATCGATCTTGACCGTGATGCCCTTGACCCGGGACTGCTCGAGCAGGAAGTCGAGCACCTGCTGGATGGACCAGGAGTTGCCCGAGCAGAGGTTGTACACCTCGCCCGGCTCGCCCCGCTCCAGCAGCGCCCAGTAACCCCGCACGATGTCGCGCACGTCGGAGTAGTCGCGCTTGGGCTTGAGATCGCCCACGAACATCACCGGCTCGCGGAGGCCGACCTCGATCTCGGCCACCTGGCGGCCGAAGTTCGACGTCACGAAGACGTCGCCGCGCCGCGGCCCCTCGTGATTGAAGGCCCGGGTGCGGATGATGGGCAGCCCGTAGCTCTTGAAGTACTGGTAGCCCATCATGTCCTGCGCCACCTTGCTCACCGCGTACGGCGACAGCGGCCGGAGCGGGTTGGTCTCCTTGATGGGGAGCTCATCGGAATGCACCAGCCCGTACTCCTCGCTGCTGCCCACCGCGAGGAAGCGGGGCGCGATCTTCAGATCCCGCATCGCCTCCAGCAGATTGACCTGCGAGAGGATATTGGTGGTCAGGGTCTCCGCGGGCGCCTTCCAGGACGCGGCCACGAAGCTCTGGGCGGCCAGGTGCACCACGTCGGTGGGCGCCGCGATCTCGAGAAGGTTTCGCACCGAGGACAGATCCCGCAAGTCGCACTCGACCAGCGTGATCCGGTGGCGCAGGTGGTCGATGTTCTCGGTCTTGCTGCGCCAGCGCATGGATCCGAAGACCTCGGCGCCGCGGGCGAGGGCAAGCTCCGTCATGTGGCTGCCCACGAACCCGGTGATTCCCGTGATCAGAAGTCGCATTCGCGC
The DNA here is from genome assembly GCA_035654455.1 of Candidatus Nitrosocosmicus sp. Lineage (GTDB taxonomy): Bacteria > Methylomirabilota > Methylomirabilia > Rokubacteriales > CSP1-6 > DASRWT01. Next base: position 3,306 of record DASRWT010000049.1, read on the forward strand.
CCACCGGCTCCTCTCGGCCGCGTCGCCTCAACACGAGCCGATGGCAATTATACGCCACGCCCCTGGAGGGCCCCTTCCAAACTCGCCGCCGCCCGCCGGTACACGCCCGCCACCTCGGCGGTCATGCGCGCCGCGGAGAAGTCGCGCTCCACGCGCGCGCGCGCGGCCTCGCCCATCTGGCGCCGTCGCGCCCCGTCGGCGAGCAGGGTCTCGGCGGCCGCCGCGAGCGCTCCGGAATCGCGCGGAGGCACGAGAAGGCCGGTGACGCCCTCGGTCACGGCGTCCACGTGCCCGGGCACGCGGGTCGCCACCACCGGCAGACCCGCCGCCATGGCTTCCAGCACCCCGAGGGGCAAGCCCTCGCCCAGGGACGCCGTCACGTAGAGGTCGAGGGCGGCGAAGTACCGCGCGGCGTCCGGCAGCGCGCCCGGCCAGACGACGGAGCCTCCCAGTCCCAGCCGTCGCGCCCGCGCGCGCAGCCGGCCGCTTTCCGGTCCATCTCCCACCACCAGGCACAGCGCGCCCGGCCGGCCGCGCCGCAGGCGCGCCATGGCCTCCAGCACCGTCTCGAGATCCTTCACGGGGTCGAACCGGGCCACGGTGCCGAGCGCAAGCGCCGCCGGATCCAGCCCCAGCGCCGAGCGCGCGGCGTCCCGCGGGCGGAGCTGCGCACGCACGCGCTCGGCGTCGATGCCGTTGACGATCACGCAGGAGCGCCCGGCGGGCGCGAGGCCGAGGGGAGCCGCCCGCTCGGCCTGACTCGCCGCCACGTGGATGATGGTGTGGGTCGTGCGTGCCAGCCGGCGCTCCATCGCCAGATACAGGCTCCGGGCGCCCGGGGAATAGCCCTCGTAGTGCACACCGTGGAAGGTGTGCACGGCGGCGACGCTCGCCCGGCGCGCGGCGAGCCGCCCGTAGAGGCCCGCGCCCTTGCCGTGCGAGTGCACGACGCGGATCCCGCGCTCGCGGATCAGCCGCGTCACCTTGCCGAGCGTGAACGGGGAGAGCCGGTCCGCCGCGATCTCCACCACCTCCGCGCCCGCGGCCCGAAAGCGCTCGAGATATGGCCCGCCGGAGGGCGCGCCCACGATGACGCGGAACTCCTTCGGGTCCAGCCCGCCGAGGAGATCCGCCACATGCGCGGGCCCGCCGCCGAGCTGGCTCGAGACCAGCAGCTCGAGAACGGGTATGGGCGCCGGACGAGCGGCCACGTCAGGCGCCGGCCGCGCCGCCCAGCGCGCGGCGCATGCGCCGGCGGAGCGCCAGCGGCAGGGCCCGCGCCGCCGCCGGCCGCAGGGCGTACACCGCGCACCACCAGGGATAGTCGCCGCCGCGCACCGCCCGCCAGCGAATGCGCGCCTCCGCGTGAAGCCGCGCATCGTCGCGCGTCGCGGACACGCGGGCGGGCAGAAGGCGGCGCACCACCACCACCTCGGGAAGGCTGGCCAGGCGCGTGACGCGCGACAGGCGCATCCAGAGGTCATAGTCCTGCGCCACCGGCACCGACTCGTCATAGCCGCCCACCCGCTCCACCAGCGCGCGCCGGACGATCACCGCCGAGTGCGCGAAGGGATTCCGTCGGATGAGCGCGGCGCGGAGCGCGTCGTCCTGGGTCGGCGGCACCCGCACCGCCACCTCGCGCCCGTCCGCGTCCAGCTCGCGGACTCCCCCGCCCAGCAGCCCCACCTCGGGGTGGGCGGCCAGGAACGCGCCCTGCCGCGCGAGCCGTTCGGGGAGGGCGAGGTCGTCCGCATCGAGCCGCGCCACCAGCGGCGCCCGCGCGAGGGCCAGCCCCCGGTTCAGCGAGGGCGTGAGGCCGGCGGCGGCCCGCCGGTCGACGCGGAGCCGCGCGTCGCGCACGCGCGCGAGCAGCTCGGGGGTGGCGTCGGTGGAGCCGTCGTCGATCACGATGAGCTCGAGATCGCCGGCGGTCTGGCCGAGCACGCTGGCCACCGCCTCGGCCACCCACGGCGCGCCGTCGCGGACCGCCATGAGCACCGAGACGGCGGGGTCGCTCACGAGGGGCTCCGCCGCGCCTCGACCGCGAGCACACGGGCGAAGTGCCGCAGGCCGAGGAGGCGCCCCAGACGCCTCTCCAGCCGGAAGCGGCGCTCGGCGTCGGGCTGGATCCGCCGCGAGTAGGGGATCCAGAAGCCCGACACGCGGACGTCCCCGAATCCGCCGCCCTCGCACAGCGACACCAGCTCGCCGCGAGTGAGGAAATCGTGGGTCGCCCAGTTTCGCTCGTCGGTCCAGAACTCGCGGGCGCGGTAGGTCGAGAGGTACTTCCGGAAGAGGCGCGCCGCCCGCAGCACGTTGTGGTGAGGCTCGAGGAGAAAGAGGCGCCCGCCCGGCCGCACCGCGCGGCCGAGCGCGGCGAACACCTCGGGCCGCCGCGCGAAGTGGTGGAGGCTCTGGATCACGAAGGCGGTATCGACGGAGCCGGCCGGCACGTGCCGATCCAGCTCCTGCGCCGTCGCCGCCACGATCTCGACGTTGGCGAGCCCTTCCTCCTGGGCGCGCGTGCGCAAGACCCGGGCGAGATCCGCCACCGGCTCCACCGCCACCACGCTGACGGCGCGCCGGGCGATGAGCGCGGTGAAGTAGCCGCTGCCGGCGCCGAGCTCGAGCGCGCGACCGAAGCCCTCCGGGGCCCATACCGAGTTGATCAGGCCGCGCGCCGGGTACTCGTGCTGCTCCGCCTCCGCATAGCCGTGGATGGCGTCGTAGCCGGCGGCGCTCGTCCCCGAGTAGATGGTCTCGTTGAAGCCCCGATTGATCCGGTCGAGCCGCTCCCGCGAGGCGGGCGAGAGCAATGCGATCTTGCGCGGATGGGGCAGCAGCAGGTACAGGAGGTAGTTCCGCTCCCCGATCTCGATGCGGATCACCGCTTGCGGAAGACCAGGTTGAAGTACGGGAGGGCCAGGGACGGGCTCCGCCCCGCCGCGCCCAGCAGCCGGCAGGCGGCGCCGAAGGCGGGGAGCAGCGCGCGGCGCGTGCGGGAGCGCGCGGTGTCCCGGAAGAAGCGCCAGCCATAGCCGGCGGCCTCGGTGACGTCCTCGAGATCCTTCGCGCCCGCCGAGGGAAGGCAGTCGCGCCAGGAGGCATTGCGCCAGCCGGTGCCGTCGGCGACGAACTGCGCGTAGCCGATGCCTCCGTAGCGGCGGGGACGCGCAAGCCGCGCGTAGCGCCAGGCCAGCGGCGCGGGCAGCCACTGGACCAGGGGCAGACCCACCGAGTGCGTCTCCAGTGGAAACGCGCGGTTCGGCGTGTCGAGGATGGCGATGTGACCGCCGGGACGGAGCACGCGATAGTACTCGTCCACCTGCGCGCGGCGGTGGCGGGGCGGCAGGTGCTCCACCACGCCGATGGCCAGCACCAGGTCGAACGCGGCGTCGGCATAGGGGAGGCGGCGCGTCTCGTCATTGCCGAGGTGCCGCAGGTCCCTCACCTTGCTCAGCCCCTGGTCCTCCACCTTGGCGCGCAGCATGGCGATGAAGTCGGGATCGGTGTCGAAGGTGCTGATGCGCCCCACCTCGGGCTGCTCCGCGAGGTATTCCGTGATGTGCCCGAACGAGCAGCCCACCTCCAGCACGCTGAGGTCCCGGGCGGCGCGGCCGCGCAGGTACGCGAAGAGCGGCGCCAGGAAGTGGCGTCCGCGCGTCTCCTTGAACGGAAAGTAGAGCGCGGCCCGGCGCGCGCCCTTGCGTTCGATGAGCATGCGGACCACCCGCTCGCTGTAGGGGGTGGTGTGCTCCTGCCCGCCGACGGTGAGCACGCGCCGGTCGCCGAGGTCCTGGAGACGGTACTCCGGCTCGGTCATCGCGCTCAGTATAGCAACGGGACGCGGCGCTTCAGCGCGCCCCCGGCTTCACGGCCACGGCCAGGATCATGTGCCCCAGGAGTCGCAGCGCCGGCGGCGAGTAGAGCACGCCCCGCAGCGCCCGCTTCACCGCTCCGCGCGCGCCGCCGCCGGCCGTGGTGGCGCAAGGCGTCGCGGTCTTTCCGGCCGGCGACGGGGCCGCGACGGCGCCCCCGCGCCACGACCTCAGCGCGCCTCGCAGGACCCGCGCGGGA
>DASRWT010000050.1:0-13013 GCA_035654455.1 Candidatus Nitrosocosmicus sp.
GGATGAGCCGGACGGTGGAGAGGTGAACCTGCTCGAAGGCCTGGATCCACTGGGCGTCGGTCATCTTCTCGAAGGGGCCCGGCGGCGGCCCGCCCACGTTTCCGACGAGGACGTCCACCCCGCCCCAGGCCTCGCGCGCGCGCGCCACCGCCCGCGCGCAGTCCTCCGCGCGCGAGAGATCGGCGGGCTCCGCCAGCACCTCGGCGCCGGTCTTCTGCTTCACCTCCGCGGCCGCGTCCTTCAACCCGGCCTCACCGCGCGCGCACATGAGGACCCGCGCTCCCTCCGCCGCGAGGCCCAGCGCGCACGCCTTGCCCATCCCCTTGCTCGCCGCCGCCACGAAGGCCACCTTGCCCTTGAGCCCCAGATCCATGTCTTCCCCTCAGCGCGTGTCGCGCGCCCGCTTGAGCTCGCCGAGCATCGGGATCGCCGCGATCCGGTCCTCGTCGAGACAGTCCCAGTAGATGCCGCGAGGCCGCGCCCCGCCGCTCGGGCAGCGGAGCGGTCCCTCGGGCGTGACGATGTAGGAGAGCGTGATGTCATGCGGCAGCGACGGCAGCTCGTGGGGCACGATCTGGAGCGGGTGCGCGGTGGTGAGGATGCAGGTGTCCTCGTCCACCAGCCCGCGCTCGCGGAGCATGCCGTACTCCAGATCGGAGTAGCCACCGCCCTTGCCCAGCCGCGTTCCGAGCCCATTCACCGCCACCGATCCGCACACGATGAGATCGATGGGCCGCATCTCGTCGAGCGTCACCCCTTCCCCGTGCACGGCGGCGCCCTTGATGGTGGCGGCCTTCGGGCCCGCCGCGCCCAGCCGGGCGGGGTCCAGCGCCACGAAGGGCCGCTCGCTGCGGAGCCGCGGGACCGCCATGTAGAGGAGCTTGCCCTCGCGCAGCGCCATCCGGCGCAGGGCGAGCTGGGGGGCGTCGGGATTCGCCTTCACCACGCGGGCGCGCTTCCACTCCGGCAGGGAGGCCACGTGCAGCGCGGCCGCCTCCGCCCCCGGGAAGTTGGGTATGCGGCCCTTGGCGCCGGGAAAGCGGGCGGCGCCGTGGATCTCGAGGGCGCGCCAGACGCGCTCGCGGACATCTTGCTTGGCGAGGGGCTCATTCATCACGGCGCCGTGCGCGGGGCCCGGCTAACGCTTGAGGTGCCGGCCGAAGAAGAGCTCGACCTCGCGATACGCGCCCGCCGCCGCCTCGGGCTGATACCCGACGGTGGCTCCGCGGCCGCCCGGCTTGTTGTCATTGCCGACATAGTCGAGCACTTCGAGCTTCTGGCCTTCGACGTCGAAGTAGTGATACGCCCCGGGGTAGAGCACGATGCGGGCGTCGGCGCCGCGGGACCTCATGGAGTCCACCATCTCCTGGCAGGACTCGGGGAGGGTCCAGTCGTCGGCGGCGCCGATGAGGACGAGGAGGGGCTTGACCGCGAGCTGGGGAATGAGCGACTTGCACCCGCCGGGATACACGCCCACGCCGGCGGCGAAGCCGGGCTCGGGAATCTTCACGCCTCGCCGAGCCGCACGCTCGAGGCTGGGTCCGTTGACGACGGCCATGGCAAAGGCTCCGCCCTGGGAAAAGCCCACCGCGCCCACCCGGTCGCCGCGCACCCAGGGCTGCGACTGAAGCCAGCGCAGCGCGCCGAAGGCGTCGTCGAGCCGTGCGGTGATGGGGATGTCGTCCGGCGCCTCGGGCGCGCAGTCTCCCTTCACCTTGCGCGGCCCGAAGCTGTCGACGACCATGCCGACGTAGCCGCGATCCGCCAGCCAGCGCGCCCAGCGCTCCAGCTGCGGCGAGACACCGCCGCAACCGTGCAGGAGCACCACCGCCGGAAATGGTCCCGGGCCCGCGGGGCGCGTGACGGTGGCGGCGACGCGTTCCGGCTTGTCCGGCGTGACATTGAGATACGTGATGCGGCCGGGCCGCGCGCAGCCGAGCGCGAGCGCGGCGACGATCAGAGCGAGCACGATGGCGTTTCGCATACCGGGGGATCATACGGCAAGCGTTCCGCGCCCGCCAGTCCCACGCGGGTGCGGTAGAATCCGCTCGTGGAAGGCCGTGAGGATCGCGATGCCGCTCAGGCTCACTTCGAGGCGGGCTACACCCATCAGATGGCCGGCCGGCTCGACGAGGCGGTGGAAAGCTACCGGCGCTCCATCGCCGCCCGCCCCACCGCCGAGGCGCACACCTTTCTGGGGTGGGCGCTGTCGTTCCAGGGCCGCCACGAGGATGCGATCGCGGAGTGCAAGATCGCCATCAGCGTGGATCCGTCGTTCGGCAACCCCTACAACGACATCGGCGCCTACCTCATCGAGCTCGGGCGGCACGATGAGGCGGTGGCCTGGCTCGAGCGGGCCAAGGCGGCGACGCGCTACGAGCCCCGGCACTTCCCCTACTACAACCTGGCCCGCGTCTACGTGAAGCAGAATCGGCTGCGCGAGGCGATCTCGGAGCTGCGCCAGGCGGTGGGCATCGAGCCGCGCTACGCCGTGGCGCGCCGGGAGCTCGAGCGCCTGCAGCGCCACCTGAGCATGCTGAATTGACGGCGATTCCGCTCCCCTTCTACGGGAATCCGCTGCTCTTCGGTCGCGACGAGACGCCCGGCCTCCTCGCCTTCGTCCCCCACGAGACCACGGTACGAGCCTATGCCCGGCTCGAGGGCCGGGTGGTGACCACGGAGGAGCCATTCCGTCCCTTTCTCCTGCTCGACGACGCGGACCTTCTCGCCGGCTTCAAGGGCGAGGTGGAAGTGACGCCGCTCGAAGGCGTCGGCGCCTATCGGTGGCTGGCGGCCTTCCCGGCCTGGAGCGCGGCGGAGCGCGCCCGTGATCATCTGCGCAAGCTCACCGGCCGAACGGCCGGGGATCCGCAGGGGCCCTATCTCTTTCTCTCCGATCCCGTGCACCAGTACCTCCTCCGCGCCGGCCGCACCTCGTTCCGCGGCCTGGCGCTCACCGACCTCCGGCGCATGGCGGTGGACATCGAGGTGCTCACCGCGCCCGGTTTCGAGTTTCCCAACGCGGCCCGCGAGGCCGACCGCATCATCGCCATCGCGATGGCGGACTCCACCGGCTGGAGCCATGTGCTCTCTGGCGCGGTGATGGATGAGGGGACGCTGCTGCGGGAGTGCACCCGGCTCATCGCGGAGCGCGACCCCGACGTGCTCGAAGGCCACAATATCTTCCGCTTCGACCTCGAGTACCTCGAGGCCCGCGCCCGGCGTCACCGCGTGCCGCTGACCTGGGGACGGGACGGCTCTTCGCTGCGGGGCTCCCCGTCCCGCATGCAGGTGGCGGAGCGGAGTATCACGTACCGGCGCTACGGCGTCGCCGGCCGCCACATCGTGGACACGTGGATGCTGGGCCAGCTCTACGACGTGGCCGCGCGCGACCTGGACTCCTACGGGCTCAAGGACATGGCGCGCCACTTCGGCGTGGCGGCGCCGGATCGCACCTATCTGCCCCCCGAAGAAATCCCACGTATCTTCAGGGAAGATCCGGCGCGGCTCATGGCCTATGCCCGCGACGACGTGCTGGAGACGCTGGCGCTGTCCGGTATTCTGTCGCCGCCTTACTTCGTCCAGGCCCAGGCCCTGCCGTTCGACTACCAGTCGGTGGTGCTGCGGGGAAACGCGACCAAGATCGACGCGCTCCTCCTGCGTGAGTATCTCCACCGCGGCCACGCGGTGCCACGCGCGGCCGCGGGGCGCGGGGTGGCGGGCGGCCATACCGCGGTGTACCGCCAGGGGGTGGCGAGGGACGTCCTCCACGTGGACGTGACCTCCCTCTATCCGTCGCTCATGCTGACCCAGGGGCTCGCCCCCGCGTCCGATCGGCTGGGGATCTTCAGCACCATGCTGCGCGACCTCCGCGAGTTCCGGGTCGCCGCCAAGCGGCTCGCGCGCGAGGCGGCGTCGCCCGCCGACCGTCTCTTGCTGAACGCGCTCCAGCAAACGTTCAAGATCTTCATCAACTCCTTGTACGGCTATCTCGGGACCGGGTTCTCCCACTGGAACGACTTCGATGCCGCCAACCAGATCACCGCCGAGGGCCGCCGGCTCGTGCTGAGCCTGGTCGATCGGCTCGAGGCTCTGGGGGCCACCGTGATCGAGGTGGACACCGACGGGCTTTACTTCGTGCCCGCGGCGCCGGTGACGGGACCCGGCGACGAGGACGCGCTGGTGGCGGCGCTGGGCGAGGCGCTGCCCGAGGGCATCCAGCTGGAGCTGGCCGGCCGTTACCCCGCCATGTTCAGCTACAAGATGAAGAACTACGTGCTCCTCGACGGAGCCGGCAAGCTCCTCATCAAGGGCTCCGGGCTTCGCTCGCGGGGCATCGAGCTCTTCCAGCGCCGCTGGATGGAGGAGATGTTCCGCCTCCTCCTCACCGGGCGTCGCGACGAGATCTCCGGCCTGGTGCGCCGCTGGGAGGAAGACTTCACCGCCCGGCGGGTGACGGTGCGTCTCTTCATGAAGACGGAGACGCTCCAGGAGTCGCCGGCCGCCTACCGCGAGAAGCTCACCGCCGGCAAGCGCAACGTGGGCGCCGCCTACGAGCTGGCCCTCCGCGCCGAGCGGCCCTATCAGGCCGGAGACCAGGTCTCGTACTACGTGACGGGTGAGACCGCCCGCGTGAAGGTCAACGAGGCGGCCAAGCTGGCCGCGGCCTGGGACGAGGCCGAGCCCGACGAGAACACCGCGTACTATCTCGCCAAGCTCCGCGAGCTGGCGGCCAAGTTCCTGCCCTTCGCCGAGCACGACGGGCTCATCGTGGTGAGTGACGACGGCGCAGACGCGCCGGACGCCCCCGTCCAGGAATCGCTCGACCTGGACTCCTAAATCCCATGGACGCTACCAGGCCAGCTCGAGCTGGCGCGGGCGGGCGGGAGCCTCGCGGCGAACTCGATCCTCGCGGGTGAGCCCGGCGAGTCCGCTCTCCCGGGCGAGCCGCTCGACCAGGCGCTCGATACCCTCGCGATACTCGCTCTCCGCCCGCGTGCCCCGCGCGTAGAGCGCCTCGTAGCGGGCGGAGAGCCACGGGAACTCGCGTTTCACGACATCGAGGTAGAAGCCGCGGGCGCTGCCGCGGAGGAAGAGCACGTTCCACACCGCCTCGCGCGCGCCCGCCTCGCGCCCGGCGCGAAGGAGATCGCGGAGCCCGTGCTCGCCGTCGGTGATGAAGGGCAGGATCGGCATGAGGAAGAGCCGCGTGACGATACCCGCCGCCGCCAGCGTGCGCATGGCGCCGAGCCGAAGATCGGGTCGCGCGGCCCGCGGCTCCAGGATGCGCAGGAGGTCGGCGTCGAGGCTGATGAGGGAGACATTCACGGTGAGCTCCGAGCCGGCCGCGATCTCCTGCAATAGCTCGAGGTCGCGGGTGACCGCCACTCCCTTGGTGGTGATCCCCACCCGGAGCCCGCGCACTTGGGCCACCGCGCGCAGCACGTCGCGCGTCACCCGGAAGCGGCCCTCGGCGGGCTGGTACGGGTCGGTGGCGGTGCCGATCGCCACCTCCTGCCCGCTGGCCCGCGCGCGCCGGAGCGCGTCGAGGAGGCGGCCCGGGTCGGCACGCTTGACGTAGACGCGCGACTCGAACTCCACGGGATCCGCGTGGCCGAGATACTCGTGAGTGGGCCGCGCGTAGCAGTACGTGCAGCCGATCTCGCAGCCGCGGAATGGATTCACCGTCCATCCAAACGGCATCCCGGTTCCGTCGGGCCCCGACTTGAGCCGATTCACGAGCTCCACGGTCTGGAGCTCCTGAAATACCGTCTCTCGCCGGGTATCCACGATGGGGCCGATGCGCTTGATGAAGCCCGGCGCCGGAACACCCGCGCGGTTCATATAGTCTCCATGTGTTGAGTATACCACCGCATAGAAAAAGGCCCCGGGCTCGTCTGCCCCGGGGCCCCGATCCTCAGGCTGCGGCTAGCGGCGCCAGCCGCCTCCGCCCCCGCCGCCCCCCGGCCGGGCGCCGCTGCGGTCGGGCCGCGGCCCGCCGGCTCCCCGCTGGGGCTGCGGCCGAGCCTCGTCGACCACCAGGTTCCGGTCGCGGAACAGCCGCCCATTGAGCATCTCGATGGCCTTGGAGGACTCCTCCTTGGAGGCCATTTCCACGAATCCGAATCCGCGAGGCCGACCGGTGAACTGATCTGTCACGATACGGACAGATTCGACCACGCCAGCCTGCTGGAACAGCTCGCGGAGGTCCTCCTCGGTCGCCTGGAACGACAGATTGCCGACAAAGAGCTTAGCGGGCATTGCGAACCTCCTGCCGCATTCTGGACCGAGGAATCGGCTTTCCCGGCTCACCGGCGGCTTGTGGTGCTCCGCTTCGAATTGCTGCCCCGCCAGTGAGACTCGCGGACCGAGCCGCCCAACGGTTGCCATACCCTAGTGATCGACCCAGGGGCTGTCAAGTGAATTCTTAGCCGGAATGTTCCCTATTTCACGAGGTTACGTGACGGTCGCGACCATCGAAAAGTCGGAGGAAAGTCAGAGGTAGACGCCGCGGGTGATGCCGCCGTCCACGGTGATCGTAATTCCGGTCAAGAACGTGGCCCTCGCCGAGGCGAGGAAGCAGATGAGATCCGCCACCTCCTCCGGAAGCGCGATGCGCCCCAGAGGCAATGCTGCCGAGTGGGCTTTCTCAAATGTGAACACATCCTGTCCGGCCGCTTCCGCCTGCTGTCGCAGCAAGGAGTCCCACCGCTCCGTTTTTACCGGGCCCGGTGAGACCCCGGTGACGAGGATGCCGTCCTTGGCCCCGAGGTCGGAAAGAGCCTTGGTGAAGTTGATGAGCGCCGCGTTCGCGGTGCCGCCCATCATGTAGGTGGTGGCGGGATTGCGCCCCGCCGCCCCCACGACATTGATGATGCGGCCGCTCCCCTGCCGCTGCATGTGCGGCAGCGTCTCGCGCGCCATGCGGATATAGCCGAGGAGCTTGAGGCTCCATCCGCGCAGCCACTCCTCGTCCGGCGTGGTGAGGAAGTCGCCCCCCTTGATGGCGCCGGCATTGTTCACGAGGATGTCGATGCGGCCGAGCCGGCGCAGCGCCTCCGCGCTGAGCGCGCGCACACCTTCCAGTGTCGAGAGGTCCACCGGCACCGTCTCCACGCGCCGGCCCGTCGCCGCCTCGATGTCGCGCGCCGCGCCCGCGAGAGCCGACTCCTCGCGCGAGGCGATGAGCACGCGCGCGCCCTCGGCGGCCAGGCTGCGCGCCGCCGCTCGCCCGATGCCCTTGCTGCCTCCCGTGACCACCGCCGTCTTGTCCTTGAGGCCCAGATCCATGGCCGGCTCCCCTGCTGCTGGATGGTTGGTTGCTGGATGCGTGATCAGTGCTTGGTGGCGTGCCGCTCGATGAGATCGTCCCAGCTCGCCGCGGGAAGGGACTCGGCCCACGCCGCGCCCTCGGGATCGCGCCCGTAGTACTCCCGCATGTACGTCACCGCCTCCTCGCGACTGCGGAAGAGCCGCCAGAGATGCGCGGCATTGCCGCCCGGCCGCCGGAGGAAGAACACCGGCTCCTCGGGCGACTGCGGCTGATACTGCGTCCGCGCCCCGCCGGCATCGAGGGTGATCCACGCCGCCGCGATTCCGTGGGCGGAGAGCACACGCGAGCGGATCGACTCCTCGGTGGGCAGCGAGTCGACGTCGCAGAGGCGGGGGCCGTAGTAGAGGGGAACGAGCGCCCCGTCCACCGAGAGGCGCGCCGGCAGCGGATCGCGGGGAGCATCGAGCAGGAGCTTCGACGCCTCCCCCAGCCACGCGTCGCCCCGCGTGTGGAGATCGGGCCAGGCCTCCACGAAGCTTCCCAGCGCCACGAGCTTGCGGCGCCGCGCGATCTCGGCGGGATCGCCGACCAGGTAGATGCGCGCCATCAGGCGCCCGCCTCCTCGCGCGGAAAGCGCGGGGCCAGGGTCCAGTCGAAGCGCGCCGCGGCTCCCTCGGCGTCGGGATCGAGCGCCGCCGCGGCGGCGCCGCAGCGCAGCGCCGCGGCCGCGAACACGTCCAGCTCGAGTCCGGCCACCGGCCCGCCGCGAAGCCGCGCGCCCCCCTCGTGGAGGAGAGCCACCGCGCCCCGCAGATTGCCGTTGGCGAGGTGCTGGAAGCCCACCGCCACCTGGATCAATCCCTGGAGCCGCTCGCGCTCCGGCCCCTGGGCGCGGAACCAGTGCGGCTCCAGCAGCTCGTGCACCTCGAAGAAGAGGCCGGCGTCGAAGAAGTCGGCCGCCGCCGCGAGGGCCGACGCCAGCGGCGGGTCGGCGGGATCCAGGGGCCGCGCGCGGACCACGTCCCAGCCCGCGCGCGCGCGCGCGCAAAATTCCCGCGTGTGCGCGGCGTAGCCGCTGCGCACGGCGAGACCCTGGGGCCCGCGCTCGAAGAGATCGGCGGGGAAGCGCGGCGGCAAGGTCGCGGCCTCGCCGGCCCGCGGATCGTCGCAGACCGCCGCCACGGCGGCGAGCCCCTCGCGCGCGGCGCCGTCGTGGACCGCATCGAGGATGAGGTCGGCGAGCCGATTACGGAGCGGCATGGGCAGCGCCATCGGTTCGCTCAGACCCGGTCGACGCGGGTTCCCGCCACCAGATCGGCGAGACCGCGCTTGTCCCGCCGGAGCGCGGCCATCAGGAAGCCGAGCCCGAAAGTCAGCGTGGAGAGGGCCCAGCCCAGCGCGCGCATGACGGAGTGCTGCCCCGAGAGCGGAGCCCCGGCACGGGTCACCACGCGAGCGCCGACCACCATCTTGCCCATGGTCTGGCCCCACAGCCAGTGGTAGAAAACGGCATAGACGGCGGGGAAGACCACGAGCATGGCCGTCCACGCGCCATGGAAGGCGCGGCTGCGAAGGGCGGCGTCGCCCCAGACGATCCGGCACGCGGCGTTCGCCACGGAGATGAAAGCCAGGACGAAGAGTCCGTCCAGCCCCACCGCGAGCGCGCGACGCCAGAAGCCCGCCGGCGGTGGCGGAGCGATGACGGCCGCCGGCGGTGGAATCGGCATGTCCAGCCGATCGCCGACGGCGAAGAACGGCTCCGGAAGCGCGTCGGCCATCGCGCGAAGAATCATAGCACCGGGGCTGGCCGATCCGGCGGGCGGGTATAATGCGGCATGGGCATGAGAGATTTCCCGCGCGCATGATTCCCGCCGCGGCATTGATTCCCGTGAAGGACGCCCAGGCGCGCGTGCTCGCCCAGGTGGACCGGGTGGTCCCGCCGGAGATCTTGCCTCTCACCTCGGCGCTGGGGCGCGTGGTGGCGGAGGACGTGCGCGCGACCATCGACGTGCCGCCCACCGACAATTCCGCCGTGGATGGCTACGCGGTGGCTCACGCGAGCGTACCCGCCGGCGGTCGGCTGGATCTCGAGGTGGTGGGCGAGCTCGCCGCCGGCGCCGTCTTCTCCGGAACCATCGGGCCCGGCCAGGCGCTCCGCATCATGACGGGCGCGCCCATGCCCGCCGGCGCCGACACGGTGTATCCGCAGGAGGTGGTCGAGCGGCGGGGCCGGCGCGTGCTGGTCCCTTCCATCGAGCCTCGCGTCAATACCCGGAGTCGCGGCGAGGACGTGCGCGCGGGCACCGTCATCCTGCCCGCGGGCTCCGTGCTGCGCCCCCAGGAGCTGGGAGTGGCCGCCTCGCTGGGCTTGCCCCAGCTGCTGGTGCGCCAGCGCCCGCGCGTGGCGGTGCTGTCCACGGGCGACGAGGTGGCCGAGCCCGGCGATCCGAGGAAGCCGGGGCAGATCTTCGACTCCAATCGATTCTCGCTCCAGGGGCTGGTGGAGGCGGCGGGCGGGAAGGTCACCGACTACGGGATCGTCCCCGATCTCCACGACGTGCTGCATGCGCGCCTCACCGAGGCCGCGCGGTCGGCGGACATCGTGCTGACGTCGGGCGGCGTCTCGGTGGGAGACCACGATCTGGTGAAGGCGGTGCTGCAGGAGGCGGGGGGCATCGACTTCTGGCAGGTGGCGATGCAGCCGGGGCGCCCGCTGGCGTTCGGCCGCATCGGGAGCGCCCACTTCTTCGGGCTGCCCGGCAACCCGGTGGCCTCCATGCTCACCTTCAATCTCTTCGTCCGTCCCGCGCTCTGGAAGCTGGCGGGGCGCCGCGAGCTCTTCCCGCCCCAGTTCCACGCGGTGGCCATCGAGCGCATGCGCAAGCGGACGGGCCGGCGCGAGTTCAAGCGCGGGATCCTCACCTACGCCGCCGAGCGGTGGGAGGTCTGTACCACCGGCCCGCAGGGCTCCGGGATCCTCTCCTCCATGGCACAGGCCAACTGCTTCATCGTGATCGAGGAAGAGCGGGGCGACATCGAGCCGGGCGAGCGCGTGTGGGTCGAGCTGTTCCAGTGAAGCGCTTCGCTTGCGCCGCCCCGGGACCGCCCGTATGATCCGAGCAACCGAGGAGGGGTAACAGATGGCGAATCCCGACGTCGGACGGCTGCGCGACATCGCGCGCGAGAGCCGGGTGCGCATCATCCACATGCTCACCCACGCGGGCTCCGGGCATCCCGGCGGCTCGCTGTCCGTGATCGACATCCTCACCGTGCTCTATTTCAACCGCATGCGGTATGACCCCAAGCGGCCCACCTGGGAGGACCGCGATCGGCTCGTGCTCTCCAAGGGGCACTGCGTGCCCGCGCAGTATACGTGCATGGCCAAGGCGGGATACTTTCCCGACCAACAGCTCCTGACTCTCCGAAAACTCGGGAGTCCTCTTCAGGGGCATCCGGATCGCGTGGCCCTGCCCGGCATCGAAGCCGCCACCGGCTCCCTGGGCGAGGGTCTGTCCATGTCGGTGGGCATGGCGCTGGGGCTCAAGCTCGCCGCCAAGCCCTCGCGCGTCTACTGCATCCTGGGCGACGGCGAGATCCAGGAGGGCCAGATCTGGGAGGCGGCGATGTCGGCGCCCAAGCTGGGGGCGCCCGACCACCACGTGGACAATCTGTGCGTGTTCCTCGACTACAACGGGATCCAGCTCGACGATCACGTGAAGAAGATCCTCGACCTCGAGCCGGTGGTGGACAAGTGGAAGGCCTTCGGCTGGCCGGTGATCGAGATCGACGGCCACGACGTGGCGCAGATCGACAAGGCGCTGGATCAGGCGGAGGCGCTTCCCGGAAAGCCCACCTTCATCGTGGCGCATACGATCAAGGGGAAGGGCGTCTCCTTCATGGAGGACAATCCCGAGTGGCACGGCAAGGCCCCCTCTCCCGCCGAGGCCGTGCGCGCCATCCGGGAAATCCTGGGGCTTCCCGCGGAGGGCGGCGCGCCGCCGGCCTGGGCGGCGCCCATCCTTCAGGACCTCGCCGCCATGGAGAAGAAGTGATGCCAGCCAAGGCCTCCCGCGCCGCCTTCGGCGAAGCCCTCCTGGACGTCGGGGCGCGCGACGAGCGCATCGTCACCCTCGACGCCGACCTCTCGAAGTCCACCATGACCGCCAAGTTCGCCAAGACCTATCCCGGCCGCGCCTTCAATCTGGGGATCGCGGAGTCCAACATGATCGGCGTGGCGGCCGGGCTGGCGCTCTCCGGCCGCATCCCCTTCGCCTGCTCCTTCGCCTGCTTCCTGGTGGGGCGCTTCGAGACCATCCGGGTGTCGGTGGCCTATTCGCAGGCGCCGGTCAAGCTCGTGGGCACGCATGTGGGCGTGGCCATCGGCGAGGACGGCTATACGCAGATGGGGCTGGAGGACATCGCCTGCATCCGCTCGCTCCCCAATATCCCCATCGTCCAGCCCGCCGACGAGGTGGAGACCAAGCAGGCGGTGGCGTGGGCGGTGGAGCATCAGGGGCCGGTGTACCTCCGGCTCACGCGCCAGAATCTCGAGGCGGTGCACGGCGACGGGTATCACTTCCAGTTCGGCCGGGCGGAGGTGCTTCGCCCCGGCGCGGACGTGAGCGTGCTCGCCAGCGGCGGGCCCCTGTGGAATGCGCTGGAGGCGGCGAAGCGGCTGGAGGCCGACGGGATCCGGGCCGAGGTGCTCAACGTCGCCACCATCAAGCCGCTCGACGAGGAGACCATCCTGCGCTCGGCGGGCAAGACCGGCCGCGTGGTCACCGTGGAGGATCACAGCATCAATGGCGGGCTGGGGAGCGCCGTGGCGGAGCTTCTCGGGGAGACCATGCCCACCCCGCTCAAGCGGCTGGGGGTGACGGGCTTCGGCGAGTCGGGCGACCTCAAGGGCCTCTACGCCAAGCACGGCCTCGATGTGGACGGGATCGCGCGGAGCGTGAGGAAGTTCCTCGGCCGATAGGGGGCGCCCGGGTCCGCTAGCCCCGGAATCCGCCCGCCTTGAGCGCGGCGTCCACGCCCGCGCGGTGCTTCTTCTCCCAGTCGTCGAGGCTCGTGGCGGCATCCGCCGCCGCCTTGGCGGAGGCCTTGGCCAGGATCTCGGCCGCGCGCGCGGCGGGGACCACCACGATGCCTTCCTCGTCCGCCACCACCATGTCGCCGGGGCTCACCGCCACCCCGCCGCAGCGGATGGCCGCGTTGATCTGCCCCGGCCCCTTCTTCCCGGCGGGAATGGGCGAGCGGCCGCGCGCGAAGAGGGGAAAGCCCCGGTCCTGCGACTCGCGCACGTCCCGGATCGTTCCGTCGATCACGAAGCCCGCCACTCCGCGTCGCTGCGCGATGGCGCAGACATTGCCCCCTGCCACCGCCATCTCCTCGTCGCCCGCCTCCACCACGATGATGTCGCCGGGCTGAGCCAGGTAGATGGCGGCGTGCATCATGAGGTTGTCGTGCTTCGGGGTGCGAACGGTGAAGGCGGGGCCGGCGATGCGGGGGGGCGGACCCCACAGGGGATGGATCGCATGCCGCATCACGTTGTCCAGGGCGAGGAAGTCGGACAGCGCGGTGGTGGAGAGGTCCCCGTAGCCCTTGACAATCTCGGGGGAGGGCCGGGTCACCTCGGTGCGGATGGCGTGTGCGTTGTCGGTCACGGTATCACTCCGAGAGCTTGAGGAGAAGGCCAGTGCGGCGCGACCGCGTGATGGCAGCGGCGAGCGCCCAGTGC
>DASRWT010000051.1:0-40344 GCA_035654455.1 Candidatus Nitrosocosmicus sp.
TGACCATGATCGGCAATCAGCTCCTCCGTCGGCGCCCGGAATGACCGGCGGCCTCATCTGGGAGACACGATGGCCGAGTTTGCGGCGGAGGTGCATGTCATGAGCGCAGCGTGGTGTCGATACCGGGTCGGTCCCCTGGGAGCATCTGTTCTTGCCGTCTTGCTGATGGCCGCGCCAGGTCTCGCCGGCGACAATTCGAACGAGGCGTGGGCGGCGCTGGCCAAGGGCGGCCACGTCGCCTTGATCCGGCACGGCAACGCGCCGCCCGGTTACGGCGGCGACCCGCCCGGCGCCAGGCTCGACGACTGCAAGACGCAGCGGAACCTGGATGACGCGGGGCGCGCGCAAGCCAGCGCGCTCGGCGAGGCATTCCGGAAGCACGGCGTGCGCGTGGACCGGATCGTGTCCTCGCCGGTGTGCCGCTGCATGGAGACAGGGCAGTTGATGGCGGTCGGCTCGGTCGAGACGTCGTGGGCCCTCTTGCCTGATATGGGTTCGAGCACGATCCGGGTCCTGGAGCTGGAGGAGATGGTGTCCTCGTGGCGGGGACCAGGTACGCTGGTGCTTGTGACTCACGGATTGACCGTCGGCCGCCTGACGGGGGTCACGCTGGAACAGGCCGAGATACTCGTGCTTCACCCGACGCGTGAGAAACTGGCGGTCGGACGCCTGCCACGGGGGGGAAGCGTGGCAGGCAGGATCGCCCCACCCCAATAGAGTCGGCGACGCTGAACAGGAGACCTCATGCCCCCGATCACGGACGTGCGGGAGATCTCGAACCTCGCCTATGGCTTCATCGCCTCCAAGGTGCTCTTCTCGGCGCTCAATGCGCGCATCTTCGAGCTGCTCGCCCAGGGCCCTCGGTCGCTGGCGGAGCTCGAGCGCGAGACGGGGATAGCGGGCAACCGGCTGGATACGCTCCTCACCGCCTGCACCAGCCTGGGGCTCATCGAGCGCAGGGGGGACGGCTATCGGAATGCCCCGGCCAGCCAGCAGTATCTGATCGCCGCCTCGCCCATGTACTTCGGCGATTACTTCCGCTTCCAGATCGATCGTCAGGTCTACCCCTTGCTGGAGAATCTCGACGAGGCGCTGCGGGGGCGGGCGCCGGCCACGCTCTACGACCTCATGGCCAACGCGGAGGAGGCGGACTACTTCTCTCGCGCCCAGCACGTCGGCTCGCTGGGACCGGCGGCGGTGGCGGCCAAGCAGGTGGATCTGGCCGGCGCGACCCGGCTGCTGGACGTGGCGGGTGGCAGCGGCGCCTTCAGCATCACACTGTGCCGCCGCTTCCCGGCGCTTCGCGCCACCGTGCTGGATTTCCCCACGGTGACGCCGGTGGCGCAACGCTATATCGCCGAGGCGGGGCTGACGGACCGCATCGGCGTTCTCCCGGGCGACGCGCTTCAGTCCGCATGGCCGGGCGGCCAGGACGCGGTACTGCTCTCCTATCTGCTCAGCGGGGTGTCGGGCGAGGCCATTCCCCGGCTGGGGCGGCTGGCCTTTGACACGCTCGAGCCCGGCGGCCAGCTCCTGGTCCACGACTTCTTCGTGAATGACGACCACCAGGGTCCGCGCGGCGCCGCGCTCTTTTTCATGACCTTTCTTTTCAATCCCGACGCCGTGTCCCTCACTCCGGGCGGCGTGACCGCCACGCTGGAGGCGAGCGGGTTCAAAGACATCACCATGCGCGACGTGATTCCCGGGCTCACGCGGCTGGCGATCGCGCGGAAGCCGGCCTAGCTGGGGTGGCCGAGCGGCCGAGCAGCCCCGCGCGACTGGCGGTGACGATGAGCACGCCGGCCAGCGTCGCCATCCCGCCCACGATCTCCACCACACCCGGCCGCCCGCCGAATATCGCCATGGACCAGGCCCACGTGACCACCGGCGTGAGCGTCAGGATGATGGTCAGCATGCTCATGTCCATCCGGCGCAGCGCGAGGTAGTAAAGCCCCCGGCTCACCACCACGTTCACGGTGCCGGCCAGGAGCAGCCAGCCCCAGCCCACCGCGGACGGCCAGACCAGCACGCCCTGGGCGGCGGCCAGCACGAACAGCACCGCCGCCACCGACGTCACCCGGTAGAAGAGGAACTCGCCGAAGGGGATGTCTCCGCCGAAGCGCTTGACCACCGCCGAGTGCAGCGCGTAGAGGAAGGTGGAGGCGATCACGATGAGCGCGCCCGCCCGCAGGTAGTCGCCGGGCTGGAAGCTGATGACGATCACGCCCGCCACCGCCAGCGCCGCGCCGCCCAGCTCGAGCCGCGTCAGGCGCTCGCGGAGCCAGAGAAGGCCCAGCGCCAGGCTGAAGATGATCGACGTGCGCGAGAGCAGCGAGGCGGTGCCCGGATCCACGTAGCGGACGGCGACGAAGCCCATGTTCGTGTTCACGCCCACCAGGAGGCCGATGGCGAGGAAGAACCACGGGTGCCGCCGGAGCGTGGACAGGCGGATCCGGCCGCGCAGGATCACGAGGATGGTGGTCGCGCCCACCGCCATCATGTAGAAGGCGCCGGCGGCGGGCGGGAGGTGCGGCAGCAGCAAGCGCGCGAAGACGTAGTACAGGCTGTCGGCGAGGAGCAGCAGCGGGACCAGCAGGCGGGAATCGGCCAAGCGCGAGCGGGCGAGCTAGACCAGCGGCCAGGGGTAGCGCATGCCGGAGGGATCGGTGGGGAACGCCGCCTCGTCCAGGAGCGCGGTGGCGCGCTCGCGCAGGGCGGCGCATTCCGGCGGCGTCACCAGCTCGCCGAGCGCGTCGGGAAAGCCCGTCTTCACCAGGCGCCGGATATCCGCCAGCAGCGGCGCCGGGAGGGGCTCGCCCGCGAAGTCCCAGATCACGGTGCGGAGCTTCTCGTCCGCGTTGAAGGTCAGGCCGTTGTCGATGGCGAAGATCTGCCCCTCGGGACCGAGGAGGCAGTGCCCGCTCTTCCGGTCGGCGTTATTGGTCAGGAGATCGAAGAGGCAGATGCGCCGGAGCGCGTCGTGGTGCGCGGCGTCGTCGAGCAAGGTGAAGTAGTGCTGCTCGAAGTCCGCGTGGATGAAGAGCTGGAGCGATCCCTCGCCGTGCGGCCCTTCGCGCGGCACCGTGAGGGGCACCAATCCCCAGCCCAGCGCCTCCGAGAGCAGATAGGCGGCCACTTCGCGCTTCCACAAACCCGGCGGGAAATCCCAGAGCCGGCGCTCGCCCTTGCGCGGCTTGTAGACGGCCAGCGCGCTGTCCTTGCCCAGTGTGCAGTCCACGAGCAGCGTGACGTTGGACGAGGCGGGCATGCGGCCCTTGACCTCGATGGCGCCGCGGGTGAGGAGGTCGAGCGCCGTGGGCACTCAGTGGTGGACGTGCCCGTTCGTGCCCGGGCAGGTATGGCCGTCGGGATCCATGGGCAGCCCGCAGAGCCGGCACGAGGGTCGTCCCGCCTGGACGAGGCTCCGTGCGCGCTCCACGAAGGCGGCCGCCTGCGGGCGCGTGAGGCGGAAGCGCGCCTTCGCGGTGTCCGGAGGCTCGCGGGGCTCGGCGGGCTCGGCGGGCTCCGGCGGCTCCGCCGGCGCGCGCGCGCCACGAGGCCCTTCCTCCGCGGCCGTTTCCTCCGCGGTCTCCTCGTCGTCATCCTCCTCGTCGTCCTCCGCTTCCTCCGACAGCTCCTCGGCCACGATGAGGATGCGATCGGCGGCCTCGTCATAGGCCACGCCCAGCGAGCCCACCACCCAGGCCTCGTTGACCGGCTCGAGGAGCGCCATGTCGCGCGGCAGCGCCTCGGGCTTGGGGAGGTCGTTGAGGAGCTTGGCGAGATATTCCGCCAGGGCGCGGATCTGCTCCTTCTCGAGCTTGAGCGTCACCACGCTGCCCGTCTCGCGCGCCTGGAGATAGAAGGTGCGCCGTCCCGGCACGCCCACCGTGCCGGTGGTGAAAAAGTCGGGCGACTCGAAGTCGAAGGAGGCCGCCATTAGCCGGAGAACGCGGTGAGGTCGCCGCCGGTGGAGTTCACGGTGAGCACGGTGGGGCCGGTGCGGCCATAGGCGATGGCGGAGACCGAGGCGGTGCTGATGGCGATGCGCTGGAAGAGGTCCAGCGGCGTGCCCAGCGCGTGGGCCACCGCGGTCTTGATGGGATCGGCGTGCGAGACGGCGACGATCGTCTCGCCCGGATGACGGGCCACGAGGGCGTGCAGCGTGTCGGCCATGCGCGTCTGGATCTCCATGAAAGACTCGCCGCCGGGAAAGCGGAAGCCGCTGGGATGCCGCTGCACCACCGTCCACTCGGGGAGCTTGGCCGCCTTGGCCAGCTCGAGGCCGGTCCACTCGCCGATCTCGCACTCGATCAGGCCCGGCTCGATCCGGATTTCAAGCCCGCGAAGCCTGGCGATGGGCTCGGCCGTCTCGCGGGCGCGCTCCAGGGGAGAGCTGTAGACGGCGGCCACCGCCTTGAGCTTGGCGATGCGCTCGGCGGTCGCCTCCGCTTCCTTCCGGCCGTCCTCCGCGAGGTGGAGGCCCGGCGCGCGCCCGGGCAGCACGCTGCCGGTGGTCGGTGTCCGCCCGTGGCGAACGAGCAGGATGAGCGTGGCGGTCGGGCGGCGGCGCTTGTGAATGGCGTGGTCTCCGCGGCGGCCCTCGAGTGGCCGCGCGTGTGCCGAATGGTAGACCTCGCGGCCCTTGCGCGCAAGCGCCGGCGCGGCGGCCGGCCGCGTCCGTGGTCGCGCGCTCACGCGAGCAGCCGCCGCCGGTCGAGACCACGCATGGCCAGCGCGGCGCCGGCGCCGATGGCGACCATGATGGCCCACGGCAGCGCGGCCAGCGCGGGATGGCTCTGCGCGTCCAGCGCGGCGCCCAGCAGTGCATTGCCGGTCATGGTGCCGAGGCCGCCGGCCATGGAATAGAAGCCGTAGTAGGTGGCGATGAGGCGGTCGCGCGCGAAGCGCGGCACCATCGCCATGGAGAACGGGCTCACCACCATCATGCCCACCGAGAGCAGTGCCATCGCGATCATGGTGGGGCCGAGGCGGGTGAGCGCGGCCCCGGCGCCGCCATGGAGGCCGAGGGACGGGCCGAGCGCGGCGGCCAGCGGCGCCAGGAAGGCCAGGCCCATCAGCGCCAGCCCCAGCGCGATGGCCTCCGGCGGCCGGTAGCGGCGGCGGCACCACTCGGTCACGTGGATCTGCCCCGCCAGGGTCATGATGGACGACATCACGAAGAGCGCGCCGATGCCCGCGTCGCTGCCGGTGACCCGGCGCACTTCCAGCGGCAGCGCGAGGTACATCTGGCTCACGAGCACCGAGTAGGCCAGCATGGTCCCCGCGAAGAGGAGGAAGCCGCGATTGCCCAGCACCTCGCCCCACTCGCGCAGGACGGGCTGCGGACCCTCGGGCACATGGTCGATGCGGCGCGGCAGGTAGCGGAACTGCAGGAGCATGAGACCGAGGAAGATGATCCCCGCCACCACGCAGGTCACGCGAAAGGAAAAGACCAGCAGCGCCACGCCCACCGGCGGTCCCAGCAAGGTGCCGACCTGGGCGGCGAGATTGGCGAGCGCGAATACCTCGGTGCGGCGCGCCGGCGCTTCCGCCGCCAGATAGGCGCGCAGCGCGGGGCCGAACATGGCGCCGGCGAGGCCGGTGAGGACGGCCGCGGCGAGCGTGCCCGCCAGCGAGTCCACGAAGCCAAACAGCGCGAAGCCCGCGGCGCGGAGGCCGAGGCCCGCGATGATGAGCGGCTTGTAGCCGAGCCGGTCGGCGAGGGTGCCGCCGATGACGGTGAGGCCCTGCTGGCTCAGCGTGCGGATGCCGAGGATGAGCCCCACCATCCAGACGGAGAAGCCGAGGTGCTCGCGGAAGTAGACGGCGAGGTACGGGAACAGCATGTAGAAGGAGAGGAATATCGTCAGCTCGTTGAGCAGGAGAACCTGGACCGCGCGGCTCTGCTCGAGGAACTGCCGGAGCGCGCTCACCGTGGCATTATAGAGGCATGGCAACCATCCAAAGCGGCGACAAGGCTCCCTCGTTCTCGCTCCCGGACCAGGACGGCGTGCTGCACCGCCTCAAGGACTACGCGGGCAAGCCCGTGATTCTATACTTCTATCCGAAGGACGACACGCCCGGCTGCACCAAGGAAGCCTGCGCCTTCCAGGACCACCTGCCCCGCTTCGCCAAGTCCAAGGCGGTGGTGCTCGGCGTGAGCATCCTGGATACCGCCAGCAAGGCCAAGTTCGCCAAGAAGCATGGCCTCACCTTCCGGTTGCTGGCCGACGCCGACCACGAGGTGGCGGATCGGTATGGGGTGTGGAAGAAGAAGACGCTCTACGGGCGCCAGTTCATGGGGCTCGTGCGCACCACCTTCCTGATCGAGCCCGACGGCAAGGTGGCGCGCCGCTGGGACAATGTGAAGGTGGACGACCACGCCGCTGACGTGCTGGCGGCGGTGAACGCGCTCTAGCCCGCCCACTCTCCTGTGCGGAGGTAGCGCACGGCGGCCAGGGCGGCGGTGGCGCCGTCGCCGGCCGCCGTCACCAGCTGGCGGGCGGACTGGGCGCGGATATCGCCCGCGGCCGTGATGCCCGGCACCGCGGTGCGCATCCAGAGGTCGGTCACGATATGGCCGCCGGGTGAGAGCGGCAGAAGGCCGCCCAGGAACTCGGTATTGGGGCGAAGCCCCACGTAGATGAAGACGCCGCTCACCGCGAGCGCCGCGCGCTCGCCGGAGCCGAGGTCTTCCACCGCGAGGCGCTGCACGCCTTCCGCGCCCTCGATGGCGCGCACCGCCGCATTCCAGCGGAACTTGATCTTGGCGTGGCCGCGCGCGCGCTCCTGGAGCACGGCGGAGGCGCGGAGCGCGTCACGCCGGTGGATGACGGTGACCTGGGACGCGTACTGGGTGAGGTGCACCGCCTCGTCGAGGGCCGCGTCGCCTCCGCCCACCACCGCCACCGGCTGATCCATGAAGAAGGAGCCGTCGCAAGAGGCGCAGTGGGAGATGCCCTTGCCCACGAACTCCTCCTCGCCGGGAATGCCCAGGGTCGCGAAGCTCGAGCCCGCGGCCACCACCAAGGCGCGCGTCCGCACCGCGCCGGCGTCGGTCTCCAGCACCGTCACGTCGCCCTCGCGCCGGACGGAGGCGGCCTCGCCCATCTGCACCTCGAGGCCCGCGGCGGTGGCCTGCTGCTGGAGCACCGGCCCCAGCGTATAGCCGGCGATGCCGTCGGGGAAGCCGGGGAAATTCTCGATGTGCTCGCAATTGAGCACCTGGCCGCCCGAGGAGAAGCGCTCCAGCAGCAAGGCGCGGCAGCGCTCGCGCGCGGCGAAGATGCCGGCGGTATAGCCGGCGGCGCCCCCTCCGATGATGACGATCTCGTATGGCTCGGGCATGCCGCCATCATAGCCCGAGACGGCGCTCGGCTTGGCGGCTAGTGCCGGGCGTGGGCGCCGAGACGCCGGTGCAGGCGCGCGAGCGGGGCGGGCGCCCACCAGTTCCACTCGCCCATCAGCCGCATGGTGGCGGGGACGAGGAGGGCGCGGACGATGGTGGCATCCACCACCACCGCGATG
Source organism: Candidatus Nitrosocosmicus sp. (assembly GCA_035654455.1). GTDB lineage: Bacteria > Methylomirabilota > Methylomirabilia > Rokubacteriales > CSP1-6 > DASRWT01. The sequence continues at coordinate 7,531 of DASRWT010000051.1, forward strand.
CCCATGCCGATGCCGATGGCCTGGATGGGCACCATGTCGGCAGTGCCGAAGGCGAGGAACACCGACGCCATGATGGCGGCGGCGCCGGTGATGAGGCGCCCGGTCCGCTCCAGCGCGTTCGCCACCGCCAGGGTATTGTCGCCGGTGCGCTCGTATTCCTCGCGCACGCGGCTGAGCAGCAGCACCTCGTAGTCCATGGAGAGCCCGAACATCACGCAGAACATGATGATGGGGGTGGAGGTCTCGATGGGGCTCGGCGTGAAGCCCAGCCAGTCGCGGAGGTGCCCATCCTGGAAGATCCACACCAGCGCTCCGTAGGAGGCGCTGATGGAGAGCACGTTCATCACCACCGCCTTGAGCGGCAGCAGCAGCGAGCCCAGCAGCAGGAACAGCACCAGGTAGGTGGCGACCATGATCACGGCCACGGTGAGGGGCGCATGACGGCCGATGGCCTGCGCGAAGTCCAGGTCGAGCGCGGTCTGGCCGGTGACGAGCACCTCGCCGCCCGCCGGCGGATGGGTGCCCCGGATCGTCCGCACGAGATCGTGGGCCTCCCCGGAGCCGGCGCGCAGCGGCGTGGAGGCCACCAGCACCATCAGCCGGTCGCTGGCGGTCTGGGCCACCGCGTCGCGGATGAAGGGCGGGAGCTCGGTCGGCGCGGCGGTGAAGATCTGCTGGTACTGCGCGCGGGTGATGTCGGGATGCAGCGACACGGACCCTTCCACCCGGCTCACGCCCGGCACGCTCGCGAGCCAGCGCGCGAAGTCGAAGGCGCGGCCCACCGACTCCGGAGAGCGCATGCGTCCCTGCGCGTCGTGGACCACGACCACCACCTGATTGGCGTCACCCGAGGGAAACTCGCGCCGCAATTCCTCGCCGCGCCTTGATTCCGCCGTGGGCGGGAGCACGCTGGCGTCGCTGGCGCCCAGCCGGAGGCGCAGGAAGGGCGAGCCCACGAGGAGGAGCACCGCCACCACCGGGATAAGCACGTGCCAGGGATGCGCCATCACCGCGGCGGCGAGCCGCCGCCAGGCGCGCCGGCTCCGCGCCGACTGCACCGGGGAGAGGAAGGGCAGGCGGAGCGCGTCCACCCGCGGGCCCAGAATGGAGAGCAGGGCGGGCAGGAAGGTCAGCGAGAAGAGCACCGCCAGCAGCACCACCGCGGTGCCGGCCAGGCCCATGGAGGCGAGGCTCTGCAGGCGCAGGCAGAGCATGCCGAGGAGGCCGATGGCCACGGTGAGGCCGGAGAAGAGCACGGCGCGCCCGGCGGTCTCCATGGTGCGCGCCATCGCGTCTTCCGCCGGCCGCTCCGCCAGCTCGTCACGGAAGCGGCTGATCACGAAGAGCGAATAGTCCACCGCCACGCTGAAGCCGACCATGGACACCACGTTGACGGCGTAGACGGAGACGGGCAGCACCCACGAGAGGAGATAGGTGAAGCCGAGTCCGGTGGCCACGCCGAGCACGCCCACGCCCAGCGGCAGCACCGCCGCGATCAGGGAGCCGAACACCAGGATCAGGAGGAGGGGAACCACCGGCCAGATCACGCGCTCGGCGCGCCGGATGGCCCGGGTGGCCGTCTCGGTGAAGTCGTGGTTGAGCGCGATCGGTCCCGCCGACAGCACCTCGAGCGAGTCCGAGCGCACCAGCGGGCGCAGCGTCTTGAAGGCGCCGCTCTCGCTCTGGCCCAGGTTGAGCGCGGCGAACTCCGACGGCCCGGTCTTCAGCTCCACGGTGACCATCACGCGGTGCCCGTCGCGCGAGATCTGCGGCACCTCGATGGGCGTGAGGGGATCGTAGGGCGTCTTCACCCGGGCCACACGCGCATCGGCGCGCAGCGGCGCCAGCGCGCGGTCGACCTCGGCGCGGAAGGCGGGGTCCTCCACACGCAGCTTGGGATGGCTGAGGATCAGGGTGAAGGCCGGCGGCTTCTTCGGCAGCTCGTGCTCGATGAGGCCGGCGGCGCGGCCCGACTCCGTGGAGCGGGGGATGGGGTTGTTGTCGAACTCGCCGCCGCGGAGAATCAGAAACGCGGCGGGGAGGAGCGACAGCAGGGAGAGCAGCAGGACGGGGAGACGGTTCCGGTGGACGAAGCGGCCCCAGGCGTCGAACACTTACGCTTCGGCAGCGGGCACGGGCGCCAGCGTCCTCGAGGGGGCGTAGAATGACGGCTCCGGCATGCCCGCCAGGCACTGCCGCGCGAACTCGATCAGGTGGTGGCTCACCACCGCGCTCTGGACGAACTCCTCGAAGCGGCCCCGCCCCAGGGTGCGGGCGGCCATGCGCCAGAAATCCGCGCGGTAGCTGCTGCGCACGCCCAGCCGCCAGAAGAGCCGCGCGAAGATGCCGATCCCGCGCCGGACATTGTGCGGCGCGAGGCGGCGCGGATCCATCGGATACCAGGGCCGGTTCCGGAAGGTGTGCCGCTGCTGATACGCATAGCGCCCGTAGATGGCGCGGGGCTCATAGGCGGCCTCGATGCACTTGCGCCACATGCCCAGCACGGTGTCGTAGGGCAGGAGGAAGTCCACGTTGGACTCGCGCCCGTCCTCGTTTCGGATGCGCCCCGCCCGCTCGAGGCGGTCCCAGAGGGGCGTCTTCGGCAGCGCATAGAGCACATTGATGGTGAGGATGGGGATCTGCGAGGCGCGGATGAACTCGATGATGCGGTCCGCCGAGTCCGGGGTGTCGGTGTCCAGCCCGATGATGATGCCGGACACCACTTCCATCCCGTACTTGTTGATGGTCTCCACCGCGTCGAGGATGGGCAGGCGCAGGTTCTGCGACTTCGACATCGCATGGAGCGCCTCCGGCTCCGGCGTCTCGATGCCGCAGAAGATGGTGACGAAGCCGGCGTCGCGCATCAGCTCGAGGGTCTTCTCGTTCTTGGCGATGTTCAGCGTGGCCTCGCAGGCGATGCGGAGCGGGTAACGGTGGCGCTTCTGCCAGGTCACGAGGTGCGGGAGGAGATCGGCCGCCGCCTTCGGATTGGCGATGAAGTTGTCGTCCACGAAGTAGACGGACTGGGCGCCGCCGATGCGCAGCCGGTCCAGCTCCGCCACCACCTGCTCCGGGTTCTTGAGCCGCGGGTTCCGCCCGTACAGCGCGGGGATGTCGCAGAACTCGCAGGTGAAGGGACAGCCGCTCGAGAACTGCACGCTGGCCAGGAAGTAGTCGGGAATGGAGATCAGCTCGTAAGCCGGCATCGGGAACTGATTGAGCGGGAGGCGGTCCTGGGTGGTGAAAACCTGCTGGAGCCCCTCCGGCCGCCCGGCCAGCCCGTCGAGGATCTCGATGAGCCGGTCGGTGGCGTCGCCGATCTCGCCCACGTGCACGAAGTCGGCGTCGGGGTACATCTCCGGACAGCCGGAGGCCGAGGGTCCTCCGATAGCCACCGGTTTCCCGCACGCATGCGCGCGCCGCGTGATGTCCTGGATGTGCCGCTGCTGCACGTGCATCCCGGACACCATGACCGCGTCCGCCCAGCGGAAGTCCTCGGTGGTCGCGGGACTCCGGTTCTCGTCCACGAATCGGACCGGCCATGATTCGGGAAGATAGGCGGCGATGAGGAGAAGCCCCTGCGGGGGCATGAAGGCGCGCACGCCCCCGAGCAGGCTATACGAGTGATGGAAGGTGCCGAAGGACGGGGTATAGCGCGGGAACACGCAGAGAATATTGCGGATAGTTGCCGGGCTGTACGGGGTTCGCATGCGCGTCGACGGCTTCACCGCCAAGGTCAAAGTCTAGCACGGCCCTTCGCCGATCCGGGCACGCGCTCTCCCCTACCTATCAGTGTTCCGGTGACTCCGCCGCGCGCCGGACCGCGCGCAGCATGGCGCGTCGGATGAGGCCGCTGCCCGGGCGCACGAGCAGCCAGTAGGCGCGGAACCGCCGGCGCGTGGCCGCGTCCGCGCAGAGCACGCGCGTCTCCGTCGTGAGCCGTACCCGGCCATTCGCCAGCGGCTCCGCGCGGAAGTCCCAGGCCACCCGGGCCAGGCCCGGCGCCGGCGGCTCCCGGAACCGCTCCGCGTCGGTGGGGCGCAGATCGCCGGCCGCGGTCCAGAACCGGCCCTCGAGGCCGATCACCATCTCGCGCTCCGGCCGCTCCTCCAGGAGGACGAACCCGCGCGCGAAGAAGGTATCCAGGGTGAGCCGCCCCGCGCGGCGCTCGCGGAGGCGGCGAACCGTCCGGGGGGCGCCGAGCAGGGAGGGCAGGGCGCGGAGGCCCAGCAGGACGGTCATGAGCGGCGAGCGGCCGAAGTCGGCGGTCCGGAGCCCCGCCCAGACCCGCGCCGGCGTGGCCCGGATGACCAGGCCGTGCCGCTCCACCGCGTCCCACCGGGGCAGATATTCGTCGATCAGCATCCGGCCGTTTCACGCCGAGAGCCGGCCGGGGTCTTAGGCGGTGAGACCAACGATGAGGGCTCAGGCGAGCCAGAGGAGGACGTATGGCGGACAAGCGAAAGCTGCTCAAGGACGCGGACGAGGCCTATTCGGAGCTGATGGAGGCCGTGGCCGGCCTCAGCGAGCTCGAGATGAGCCGGGTCTGGCTCGGCACCTGGGGCGCGCGTGAGATTCTCATCCACATCGCGGCCTGGGACCGGGAGATGATCCCCGCGCTCCAGCGGGTAGGCCGGGGCGAGCCGCCCTATGCGGCCGGCACCTACGACGATGGGGACGGCTGGAACGCGCGCTTCGTCGAGGCGCGGCTGGGCGCCAATGTCCCCGGAATCCTGGCCGAGCTGGCCGCCAATCACGCGGCCTTCGTGGCCGCCGCGGCGGCGCTGCCCGAGGAAGCCTATATCGCGGGTGGGGCCGGTGACCTGGTGTCGGGCATCAGCACGGATCATTACCGCGAGCATGCGGGGCAGATCCGGGGCTGGCGCGAGGAGAAGGCGAAGCACGCGTAAGCGCGATTCAAGTCGGTAGACCGGCGATCATGGCCCGGCGGCAGCACGCGCCGGGCCATGAGCTTCTCTCTCATAACGTCCTCCTGCGCCCGCGCCGCCGCGACTTTCGGTACTCGTCCACCCAGTGTTTGGTGGAAATCCATTGGTCCTGCCGCCGCATCGCCTTCAGACGTCCACGCACCGCAGCTCGGCGGAGTGCTACGAGGCTCAATCCTCCACCTGCCAAGGCGCTGATGGGCACCATTCTTTGCGGACCGGCCAGGGCAGGCAGGACGAACCGGTCGATGCTGTGCTTGACGGCCCGAGCCAGCAGCTCGGCGAGGGCAAGGGGATCCTTCTCACGGTCGGCGCGTCGAAGACCGCGAAGGTATTTCGCGCGCTCTGCTTTGTAGATGACCGCCGGAGGGTAGCCGCTCCGGACCAACATGAGATTGAGCACGAGCCGGCCGGTTCTGCCATTCCCGTCCAGGAAGGGATGAATGCGCTCGAATCCCGCATGAGTATCCGCCAGGTGAACGGTGGGGTGAACTTCGGACGGAGGACGCGAGTTCGCTCGCTTCAACCAGTCCGAGATCAACACAGGAACTTCAGGCCAGGGAGGCGGGGTGACCCCTGATAGAAGGGGCTTCACTTCGTGACGGCGAAAGGAACCGGGTCCTTCATCCACCTCCTGGCCAGGGGGCGGGAAGTGCCGCCACACTGGTTCGACTACGAGAGCGTGGATCTTGCGAAGCTCCGTCAGGTTGATCAGCTCGCGCCCCGACCAATCGTCCGTCCTGACCGCCTGGTCGTAGACCCAGTACGCGGCCTCTGCATAAGCTTGAATTTCGAGATATTCCCTCAAGTCCTTGTTCCCGACCGCGCGACCCTCCTCGAGAAGTGCCTTTACCTGGCTGAGGACCATGGTATTGCCTTCCATGGCCGTCGAATGATGGGTCTCCTCTTGCCAGATGCCCTCCCAGATGACTCGCGCCTCCTCGGGTTTGGGCAGCCCGCCAACTTCGACGAGGGAGGCTTTCGCCCGGTCAAGGTCGTTTAAGATCGATTGCCGGGACGGTCGGCCGCGTGGAACCACGTATGAATTAGCGCACGAAGAATTAGGTACGTCAATCAAGAACTAATTAGGACGTACTAAACTAGGAATACTTAGTCATTTATATAGATAGTTACAGATCATCCAGGGTCTCAATGGGGGGCTGGGCGATGCGCAGTGTCTACGACGAGGTGTATGGCCGCTGGCAGCGCGACCCGGCGGGGTTCTGGGCCGCGGCGGCGGAGGATCTCTACTGGGACCGGCGCTGGGACCGGGTCTTCGACGACTCGCGGCCGCCGTACTACCGCTGGTTCTCGGGCGGGATGCTCAATACCTGCTACAACGCGCTCGATCTCCACGTGGATCGCGGGCGGGGCAAGCAGGCGGCGCTGATCTACGACTCACCAGTGACCCAGACCACCCGGGTCTACACCTATCTCGCGCTCCGTGATGAGGTCGCGCGCTTCGCGGGCGCCTTGCGCGGGCAGGGGGTGGCCAAGGGCGACCGCGTCATCATCTACATGCCCATGGTGCCGGAGGCGGTGGTCGCCATGCTCGCCTGCGCGCGCATCGGGGCCATCCACTCGGTGGTGTTCGGCGGCTTCGCGCCCCGGGAGCTGGCCACCCGCATCGACGACGCCAGGCCCACCGTGATGCTCTCCGCCTCCTGCGGCATCGAGGGCAATCGCGTGATTCCCTACAAGCCGCTCCTCGACGCGGCCATCGACATGGCGAGCCACAAGCCGCGGCGCTGCATCATCCTCCAGCGGCCGCAGGAGCCCTGCGCGCTCGTGGCCGGCCGCGACGTGGACTGGGGCGAGGCCGCGGCCGGCGCCGCGCCGGCGGAGTGCGTGCCGGTGGCGGCCACCGACCCGCTCTACATCCTCTACACGTCGGGCACCACCGGCATCCCCAAGGGCGTGGTGCGCGACAACGGCGGTCATGCCGTCGCGCTCAAGTGGACCATGAGCAATGTCTACGGCATGGGCGCGGGCGAGACCTACTGGGCCGCGTCGGATATCGGCTGGGTGGTGGGCCACTCCTACATCGTCTACGCGCCGCTGCTGCGCGGATGCACCACCATTCTCTACGAGGGCAAGCCGGTGGGGACGCCGGATCCCGGCGCCTTCTGGCGCGTGGCGTCCCAGCACGGGGTGAGCGCGCTCTTCACCGCGCCCACGGCGTTCCGCGCCATCAAGAAGGAAGACCCGCAGGGATCGCATATCGCGAAGTATGATCTCTCGCGCTTCCGCACCCTCTTCCTCGCCGGCGAGCGCTGCGACCCGGACACGCTTCTCTGGGCGCGCGAGCGGCTCCAGGTGCCGGTGATCGACCACTGGTGGCAGACGGAGACGGGCTGGCCCATGGCCGCCAACTGCGTGGGGCTCGGCATGCTGCCGGTGAAGCCGGGCTCGCCCACCAAGGCGGTGCCGGGCTATGACGTGCGCGTGCTCGGGGAAGACAACCAGGAGGTGCCCCCGGGCCAGATCGGCAGCATCGCGGTGCGGCTGCCGCTGCCGCCGGGCTCGCTGCCCACGCTCTGGAACAACGATGCCGGCTTCGAGAAGTCCTACCTCGAGCGGCATCCCGGCCACTACCTCACGGGCGACGCGGGCTATCAGGACGCCGACGGCTACCTCTACATCATGAGCCGCGTGGACGACATCATCAACGTGGCGGGGCATCGCCTCTCCACCGGCGCGATGGAGGAGGTGCTCTCCGCGCATCCCGACATCGCCGAGTGCGCGGTGGTGGGGGTGGCCGACGAGATCAAGGGCGAGATCCCGATGGGCTTCGCCGTCACCAAGGCGGGCGTCACGCGCGCCGAGGCCGAGATCACCCGGGAGCTGGTGGAGATGGTGCGCGAGCGCATCGGCCCCGTGGCCTCCTTCAAGGTGGTGACGCTGGTCAAGCGCCTCCCCAAGACCCGCTCGGGCAAGATCCTTCGCGGCACCGTGAAGCGCATCGCCGATGGCGTGGACTACACCGTGCCTGCCACCATCGACGATCCGGCGATCCTGGACGAGTTCACCGCCTACCTGAAGGCCCTGGGCTACCCGAAGAAGGGATAGTCACCGTGCGCGATCTCGTCCTCGCCATCCTCGCCGTCGCGCTTGCGGGCTGCGCGGCGCCGACCGCGGCGCCGTCGGGCCCGATCGCGGCCGGCGCGGTGGCCGCCGCCGGCCCCCGCTTCGCCGTGGGCGGCCACGACGCCGAGGGGTACGGCGCGCGCGAGGGCTATCCGGTCAAGATCATCTCGCGCCCCCCATTCCTTGTCGGTGCCTTCAGCCACTACGATCAGTTCTTCGAGAGTCGGGTGGTCCGTCGCGCCGCCACGCCGTCGCGGCTGTCCCGCGCCGCCGCCGAGCCGCTCCTGCGCTACCGGGCCGGGGTCACGACCCACACCCTGGACGACTACATCGCGCGAAACCCCGCCACCGGACTGCTCATCGCGCGCGGTGACACCATCCTCGTCGAGCGCTATCAGTACGCGCGGAACGACCGGCATCGCTTCACCTCGTTCTCGATGGCCAAGACGGTCACGGCGATGCTGATCGGCGTCGCGATCGCCGAGGGCCATATCCGCTCGGTGGACGATCTTGCCGCCGCGTATGTGCCCGCGCTCGCCGACACCGAGTACGGCCGCACGTCGCTCCGCCACCTGCTCCAGATGTCCTCGGGCGTCCACTTCTCCGAGAACTACTCGGGCGCGGACGATGCGTCGCGGCTCTTCATCGAGACGGTCTTTCAAGACGGCGCGGGCGGAGTCGCGGCCGTCAAGCCCTATAACCAGCGGGACTGGCCCACCGGCACCATGTTCTCCTACGCCTCCGTCGAGACCCAGGTGCTGGGGCTGGTTCTTCGCAGCGCGGTGGGGCGTCCGGTGGCCGACTATCTTCACGAGAAGATCTGGGAGCCGATGGGCGCGGAGGCGGACGCCACCTGGCTCATCGACCGCACGGGCCAGGAAGTGACCTTCTGCTGTCTCAATGCGGTGCTGCGCGACTACGCGCGGCTCGGCTTGCTGCTCGCGCACGATGGGAGCTGGCGTGGGCGCCAGCTCATCCCCGCCGCGTGGATCGGCGATGCCACGCGGGTGCGCGACGATCAGCCGCATCTCCGGCCTGGCACCGCCCGGCGGTTCATTGGGTATGGGTATCAGGTGTGGATTCTGCCGGGAGAGCGGCGGATGTTTGCCCTCTTGGGCGTGTACGGCCAGGCGATCTTCGTCGATCCGGCGAGCCGGCTCGTCATGGTGCACACGGCCGCGTACAAGCAGCCCGCGGACTCCAACGTGGAGGCCTTCGCCTTGTGGCGCGGCGTCGTGGCCGCGCTGGGGAGCTGATCCGCCATGCACGACGTGATCGTGGCGGGCGGCGGGGTGGTCGGGGCCACCGCGGCTTACCTCTGCGCGCGCGGGGGGCTGCGCACGCTCCTCCTCGATCGTGTCGACACGGGCCGGGCCACCGACGCGGGCGCGGGCATCATCGCGCCGCGGACCAGCACGCGGAGCGAGGCGCTCTTCGAGCTCGGCCTGCGCTCGGGGGACTTCTACCCGACCCTCCTCGGCTATCTCGCGGAGGACGGCGGCGGTGACACGGGCTATGCGCGGTGCGGCGACCTGCGCGTGGCGGTGACGGAGGACGAGCTGGCGCACTTCGGCGCGCTCGTCGCCGCCCTGGGCGCCCGGCGCGCTCAGCACGGCTACCCCACCGCGGAGGAAGTTCACGAGGTCTCACCAGATGACGCGCGGGCGCTCTTTCCCCCGCTCGCGCGCCCGCTCCGGGCGCTGCACGACCGGACGGCGGCGCGGGTGGACGGGCGGCTGCTCAACCAGGCGTTGCTCAAGGCCGCCGCCGGCCGCAAGGTCACCTGCGTTCGCGGGAGCGCGGACCGCCTGATGGTGGAGGGTGGCCGCGCGGTGGGGATCGCGACGGGCGCCGAGGTCCATCGCGCGGGGAGCGTGATCATCGCGGGGGGCGCGTGGACGCCGGAGCTGGCCGGACCGCTGGGCGTCACCATCGCCGTCGCGCCGCAGCGCGGACAGATCATCCATCTGCAAGTTCCGGGTTGCGCCACCGGAGACTGGCCGGTGGTGCACGCCTTCCACGATCACTACATCGTCTCGTGGGCCGGTGGGCGGGTGGTAGCGGGCGCCACTCGCGAGACGGGCTCGGGCTTCGATCCGCGCGTCACCGCCGCGGGGGTTCACGAGGTGCTCGGAGAAGCGCTGCGCGTGGCCCCGGGCCTGGCCGGGGCCGCCATGCTGGAGACGCGTGTGGGCCTGCGGCCGCTGTCGGCGGATGGCCTGCCCGTCGTCGGCCCGGTCCCCGGGGTGGCGGGCGCCTATGTCGCCACCGGTCACGGACCGTCCGGCCTCACGCTCGGGCCGTACAGCGCCGCCCTGGTCACCGAGCTCGTGCTGGGCCGCGCCCCCGCGCTCGACCTGACGCCCTTCCGCGCCGACCGCTTCGCCGCCGCGCGCTAGCCCACGCGGGAAATGCAGGCGCTCAAAAAGGTCCAGATGCGAGGCGGCGCCCGAGAGGCGCACGCGAGGCGTAGTCCTCTACGTTGAGCGTGCGGCCGAGGGCGCCAACGACGCAGATGGGCCTTTTTCAGCGGCCTGCGGGGCTGATCCGCCGCCAGTCGTGGTAGAAGATGGGCGACTGGACGCGCGAGAACTCCACGAGGCCGCGGTCCTGGGCCAGCACCGCGTCCAGCCGATCGAGATCGCCGGCGTCGCCTTCTCGCCAGTAAAACGCGGTGAGCTGGATGGCCAGCGGCTTCAGCGCGGGCGCGATGTTGTAGGAGGCGCCGGGCGGGCCGCTGCGTCCGGGGATGCGCCGGCGCTCGCCGAGAAAGCCCTGGAAGAGGTAGAAGGCGTCGTCGGGCGGCAGGAACTGCAGGCGGTAGTCCTTTTCCAGCCGGCCCTCGGTGAGGTCGTCGGAGCCGAGCAGCGGCCGCTTCTCGCCGGAGATCAGATAGCGCAGCGACGAGGCGCCGGGCGTCCCCATCACGCGCCGGGGCACGCGCCCGGGCTGATGCGGGTAGAGCTCGTTGGAGCGAATGGCCACGTCCAGCACCATGCGCCCGTCGGCGGGCAGGATGATATCGCGGCCGATCAGATACGTGTGCATGTGGTTGTGCTGGTGCAGGATCACCGCCACCGGCTTTCCGCCACGGTCGAGGGCGAGAATCGCCTCGGTGTAGTGGTCGAGCTGATGCCAGTCGTCCGGCGAGGCCACGAGCCGGATCAGTGACTCCTGCCAGTTGAGCATGCCCGCCGGCAGGCCGGAGTAACGGAACACCGCGTGATAGGTGAGGAAGGTGAAGGGCTCGACCACGCGGCCGCTCTCCGTCTCGAACGGGACATCCTCCTGGTCCACGCGCCCGTACACGGTGGGCGTGGCCGGACGTCCCGAGGGCTCGTGGACGAAGACCGCGCGGGGATCGCTCTTGTGCGCGTTCAGCGCGCGGCGATCCATCGGGCCCGGCAGGCGGCGGCCCGTGCCGTCGGTGAGATGGCCTTCCGGGACATAGTCCGTGTAGAAGTCGATCATCCCGGGATGGTCGGGCGGCAGCAGGAAGCGCGGCCGGTGCTTCCGCAGCAAGGCTTGCTCGGCCGGGCCGGCTGGCGTGGAGGCGGGCGGATGCTTCGCGAAGTAGTCCGCGAAGCCCGGCTCCTGGGAGAAATTGGTCTGCTCCTTGCCGCAGCCGGCGAGGGCCAGCGACAGGAGCAACAGCAGCGCCGTGATACGCTCGGTCACGACGTCATGATGACCGCAGGCGGCGAAATTCGCCACGATCTCGTGCTGGTGGGGGGCGGTCATGCCCATGTCCAGGTGCTCCGCGCCTGGGCCATGCGCCCCCTGCCCGGGATCCGACTCACCGTGGTGGTGGACCGGCCCACCGCCGTCTACTCGGGGATGGTGCCCGGTTTCGTGGCCGGCCAGTACCGCCGGGACGAGCTCGAGATCGACGTGCGGCCCCTGGCCCTGCGCGCCGGCGCCCGCTTCATCGTGACGCCGGCGGTGGGCCTGGACCCGCGCGAGCGGCTCATCCATCTCGAGGGCCGGCCGCCGATCCGCTATGACACGGCCGCCTTCGACGTGGGCTCGACGGTGGCCGGCCTCGCGCTGCCCGGGGTGCGCGAGCATGCGCTGGCCACGCGGCCCATTGGCCGCTTCGTGGAGCACGTGGAGGCCCTCCTCGCGCGGGCGCGCGAGCGTGGGCGCTGCCGCCTGGTGGCGGTGGGGGCGGGCGCAGGCGGGGTGGAGCTGGCCTTCGCCTTTCGCGCTCGGCTGGAGCGCGAGGGCGTGCGCGACGCCTCCGTGCTGTTGCTGGAGTCGGGCTCGCGGGTGCTCCCCGGCTATCCCGCCGGCGCCACGCGCCGGGTGGAGGCCAATGCCCGCGCGCGCGGCATCGAGATCCGCCTGGGCGCGAAGGTGGCGGAGGCGCGCGCGACGGAGCTGGTGCTGGCGGACGGCGAGCGCATCCCGTTCGACGAGCTGGCATGGGTGGCGGGGGCGGCGAGCCTGCCGCTCTTCCACGGCGCCGGGGTGGCGCTGGACGAGCGTGGCTTCGTGCGCGTGCGGCGGACACTCCAGCTCCTCGCGCACGAGGACATTTTTGCCGTAGGCGATTGCGCGAGCCTGGAGGGTGCGGAGGATCTGGCCAAGGCCGGGGTCTATGCCGTGCGCCAGGGACCCGTGCTCACCGCCAATCTCCGCGCGCGCCTCATGGGGCAGCCGCTGGAGCCCTATCGGCCCCAGCGCGACTTCCTCTCGCTGCTGAACCTGGGTGACGGCCGCGCCATCGGCAGCAAGTGGGGCGCGAGCGTCGAGGGAGCCTCCGTCTTCAAGTTGAAGGACCGGATCGACCGGCGCTTCGTGGATCGCTTCCAGGTGCTGCGGGACGACGGCGCCCTCACTCCCATGTTCTCGGCGGCGCCCGCCATGGGCGGCGACGACATGGTCTGCGGCGGCTGCGCGGCCAAGGTGGGCGAGTCCACGTTGAGCCGCGCGCTGGAGCGGCTGGGCGTGGCCAGCGATCCCAGCGTGGTGCTGGGGCTGGGCGTGCCCGACGACGTGGCAGCCGTGGCCACCGAGCGCGGCGAGATCGTGGTGTCCAGCGTGGACGGGTTCCGCGCCTTCACCGACGATCCCTATCTGGTCGGCCGCGTGGCGGCGGTGAACGCCGCCAGTGATCTCTGGGCCAAGGGCGCCACGCCGCGCTGGGCGCTGGCCTCGGTGGAGATCCCGGAGCTCGAGCCCGCGCGCGCGGAGGAGACCTTGTATCAGACGCTGGCGGGCGCGCGCGCCGCGCTGGACGCGGACGGCATCACTCTGGTGGGCGGGCATACCACCAGCGGCGCGGATCTCCACGTGGGCTTCGCGGTGCACGGGACAGCGCCCTCCGCCGACGCGTTGATGCGCAAGGGCGGCGTCTCGCCCGGCGAGCGGCTGATTCTCACCAAGCCGCTCGGCACCGGCGTGCTCTTCTTCGCCGACATGCGGGGCCGCGCGCGCGGCGAGTGGATGGAGGCCGCGGTCGCCTCCATGCTGCGGAGCAATGCCGCCGCCGCGCGCGTGGCCCGCGCGCATGGCGCCACCGCCTGCACGGACGTGAGCGGCTTCGGCCTCGCCGGCCACCTGGGCGAGATGCTCCGCGCCAGCAAGTGCGCGGCGGTGCTGGATCTGGCCGCCCTGCCGCTGCTGCCCGGGGCCGCCGCGCTGCTGGCCCGCGGCGATCGCAGCACCTTCCACCCGGAGAATGCCAGATCACGGCGCGCGCTGCGCGTCCATGCGAGCGCGCAGGCGCATCCGGCGCTGGATATCCTCTTCGACCCGCAAACGTCGGGGGGCCTGCTCTTCGCGGTGCCCGCCGAGCGCGCGGAGGCGGCGCTCGCCGCTCTGCGCGCAAGCGGTGACGGCGCCGCCGCCTTGATCGGCGACGTCACTGCCCCGCGCGGGGATCAGGCGCTCTTCGAGGTGGTGGCGCGCCCGACCCGCGGCTGACCCGCGCCACGACCCTGGCGGCGGCCTCGCGCGCTACTTCGTGGTCGGTCGCGCCCCGAGGCCCATGACGCGGCCCACCTGCGGCAGGCGCGGCATCGCGTCGTGCACCGCCTGGATCCTGGCCAGGCGCTCAAGGATGGCCGGCGTCATCGGCGCGCCACGTCGCGTGGCCTGACTCACGTGGAGCGACATCAGCTCGTTGGTGGCGGCCAGATAGCCCTCGTCCGCATGGAACATCTCGTGGATGTAGTGGATGCGCTTGACGTCGTGGCCGAGGAGTCGCGTGGTGAAGCGCAGCGGATCGCCCTCGCGGACCTCCCGGTGATAGGTCACGTGAGCCTCGAGGCAGAAGGTGGTCGCCTTCTCCGCCTCGCGATGCGCGGCGTCGAGCCCGACCCAGTCCAGCCACGCATCGGTGGCGAGGTCGAACACCACCACGTAGTAGCCCATGTTCATGTGCCGGTTGCTGTCGATCCACTCCGGGCGCACACGGGTACGATAGCGATCGAAGGGCGCGGGGATCGGCTCGGTCACGGAACGAGCGAGCGCTGGCGTGATTCGAGGGTGAGGAGCGCCCGCTTGATGGGCAGCCCGCCGCCATAGCCGGTGAGGCTCCCATTGCTGCCGATGACGCGGTGGCAGGGGATGATGATGGGAATGGGGTTCTGGCCATTGGCCGCGCCCACCGCGCGCACCGCGTTCGGCCGGCGGATGCGTCGCGCGACGTCCCCGTAGGCGCGCGTCTCTCCGTACGGGATCTCCGCCACCGCGCGCCATACCTTCACCTGGAAAGGGGTTCCGTCCAGCGCCAGCGGCAGGTCGAACACCTCGAGACGCCCCGCGAAGTAGGCGTCGAGCTGGCGGCGCGCCTCCGCGAAGGGGCGCGGATTCTCCTCCCAGGCCGGATCCGGCGACAGGCTTCCGCGGCCGGTCGTGAAGTAGATGAGGGAGAGCGCGCCCGCCCGGCCGGCCAGGAGCAGCCGGCCGATGGGGCTCTCGACGTAGGCGTACTGGGTGGCGGCGGTTTCGCTGGCCATATGTCTCTGCTATCTTACCCGATGCCCGGACTTCCACGGGCGCCCCGACCGAACCCCAGGAGGTCCCCCATGCGCTCGCCGCTCGCTTCCTGGTTCGCCGGCGCCGCCGCGGAGGAGGCCTTCCGGCGGCGCCGGCTCGGCGCGCGGCCCGCCTTGCTCTCCCCGCGCGACCATGCCTGGCGCGCCATCGCGCCCGCATTCGGCGACTGCCTCGCCCTCGCGGAGGCGGGCTCACCCTTCCAGACCGCGCTCGAGCGCCACTATGATCGCTCGGCGGATCGCCGCCGCCTGCCGCGCGCCCTGGCCGCGGGGGAGTCGGTATTCTTCCCCCAGGTGCATCAGGTGCTGCCGCGTCTCATGCGGCTCATGGTGGCGCTGCGCGCGACCTTCCTCGGCGGCGGCCGGGAGGAAACCTCCTTTCTCTTCCTGGCCGAGGGGCGCGGGCGCGAGGCCATGGGCCTCCACCACGACGGCGAGACGGACGCCTTCTGGCTGCAGCTCGAGGGCCGGCGTCACCTCACCATCGGGCCGCCGGTGCCGCGCGGCGCCCCCGACGATCTCGATCCGCGCGTGATTCCCGCGCGCCGCGCCGCGGGCCCCCGGCCCTCCACCGGCTGGTGGTCGGGGACGCTGGCCCCGGGCACGCTCTTCTACCTGCCGCCGCGCACGCCGCACCGGGTGATCTATCACGGGCGCTCGCTCGCGCTGTCGCTGACGTGGAAGAGGCCGGGGTCACGGGCCAGACTGGATCCTACGGCGCTGCTGGACTGGGACGTGGCGGGGGGCCGCGCCGATCGCGTGCCGCCCGCGAGCCGTCACCGGCTCTGGGCCCAGGCGCCCGCGCTGGCGGGGCCGCTGCGGCCGGGCGCGGCGGGCTTCACGCTGCGCGTGCCCGGCGGCGCCCTCACGCTGCCCGCCTCCGCGCACGCGCTCGCGCGCCGCCTCGCGGTGATGCCGTGGTGGCAGGATGTGCGCGTGCCTTCGCGCGGCGGCGCGCTGGCGCTGCTCGCCGCGCACGGCCTGATCGCCGCCCGCGATCTTCCCCTGCGGATCATCCCGGCGGCGCCCCAGGCGCTCGACGGCTGGCGCTTCGCCTGAAGGCGCGCTCACGCGCTGGCGTGGCGCCAGAGGCGCGAGCGGGTGAGGAGCGCGGCCAGCACCACCAGCATGCAGGCGGCGGGATAGACGGCAGCCTGCCGCGGCCCGGTGAGGGCGGCGAGATAGCCGATGAGGAGCGCGCCCACCGGCGCGCCGCCCATGAGCCCCAGCTGGAACATGGACAGGATCCGCGCGCGGTGCGTCTCGGGCGCGGCGATCTGCACGATGGTGCGGCCCTGGGTCATCACCACTCCCGCGCCGAGCCCCCAGAGCAGGCACAGCAGCAAGAGGCCGCGAAAGGGGAGGCCGATCGACATGGCGGCCAGGATCACTGCCCCGAAGGCCAGCGCGACGATCATGGCGCGACCCGGCCGGCGCAGCGCGCCCAGCTTGATCTGCGCGAGCGTCGCCGCGATGGTGCCGCCCCAGAAGCAGATGGACACCAGCGACAGCTCCACCGAGCCGCCGTGGTAGTCGTCGCGGACCATGAGGGGCAGGATCACGAAGAAGGCGCCCACGTAGAGCACGCCCACCGCGAGCTGGGCCCCCAGCACCGGCGCGATCACGGCTGAGCGCGCGCCTGCGCGCACGCCGTCCAGCATGGCGGCGAGCCGGCTCTCGACGATGGGAGCCGACGCGGGCGGGCCGGGGGGCAATCGCAGGGCGGCGAGGCCGCCCAGCGCCAGCATCCCCGCCTGGATCAGGAGCAGCGCGGGGGCGCCGACCTGTTCCGCCGCTCCGCCGGAGGCGATGCCCACGAGCTGCGCGCCGAACTGGGTCGCGGTCATGATGGCCACCGCGCGGCCGAGATTGCCCGCGGCCACGCGCGTGAGCATGGCGTCGCGCGCGGGCAGGACGAAGGCGCCCACGGTGCCCACGCCGAGCGCATAGACGATGAGGGCGCCGTAGGAGAGCCGGCCGGCGGTGATGGCGAGGGCCAGGCCCAGCGGAAGCAGGGCCACCAGGAAGTGGCCGCGCACGAGCAGCCGCCGGCAATCAGCGCGATCCGCCACCGCGCCGCCCAGGAGCATGAAGAGGATGGAGGGCGCCATCAGCGACATCAACGCCACGCCCACGCGAGAGGGCGACTCGTGCAGCACCACGGTGACGAGCCAGGGGAAGACGATGTTCTGCATCCCGAAGCTCGAGAACCAGGATGCGACGCCGGTGAGATACCAGGGAAATGCGTGGGCGGGCTGCCGCACTGTCCATCGACCTTATCACGCTTGACTCGGACGACCCCGCCGCCTAGCATCCGGTGCGGAGGCGCGCATGCGAATCGGGATCTCGCTCACGAGCGGACGCGCGGTGGCGGATCCGCGCGTGGGCGCGCGCTGGATGGTGGAGCGCACCGCGGCGGCGCGGCAGGCGGGGCTGGACTCGCTCTTCGTGGGCGATCACCACGCCACTCCCGGCCCCTACTACCAGAACGTGCCCATCATGGGGCGGCTCCTCGCGGAGTGGGGCGCGGCGCCCGCGGGATGCCTCTTCCTCCTCCCGCTGTGGAATCCCCTGCTGATCGCGGAGCAGGTGGGCACGCTGGCCGCCATCGCTCAGGGGCGCTTCATCTTCCAGTGCGGCCTGGGCGACGATGGCAAGCAGTTCGCGGCCATGGGCGCGGACATCCGCTACCGGCCCTCCGCGTTCGAGGAGTCGTTCGACCTCGTGCAGCGTCTGCTGCGCGGCGAGACGGTCTCCTCGTCGGGCCGATTCCGGCTCGAGAGCGCGCGCGTGGCGCTGCGCCCCGCCGAGTCGGTGGAGTACTGGATCGGCGCCAGCGCGGACGTATCCATCGACCGCGCCGCGCGTATCGCCGACGGCTGGCTGGCCTCGCCGGGGCAGACGCCGGAGATGGCGCGCCGCCAGGCCGAGCTCTACCGCGAGCGCTGCGCGAAGCATGGCCGCGCGCCCGCGGCCGTCGCCATCCGGCGCGACATCTTCGTGGGCGCCTCGCCCGCCGCCGCGGAGGCAGTGGCCGGCCCCATCGTGAAGCGGGGCTATCGCGGCTTCGATCCGGCGGCGCTGGTCTGGGGCTCGGTGGAGCAGGTGACCGAGAAGTTCCGCGCGCTGGCCGCCATGGGCTATACCGATGTCATCGTCCGGCACCTCACGGACGAGCAGGGCGAAGTGCTGGGCTCGCTCGAGCGGCTCGCGCGCGTGCGGGAGGCCCTGCGCAGCGCCTGACCGGCGCCGCGCGGGGCTCCCGGCTCCGGGCTATTCGCGGGAACGGAGCGTGATGGCGTCGTACCAGGCGGTGGCGCTTTCGCCGGTGTCGTCGGTATCCGTCATCACCGCCACGCCCACGAGGCGCGTGGGCTCTCTGCCGAAGAGCCGCTTGTAGTCGTCGTAGAGGTTGCGCGCCTCCGGCACCCAGCGGCCCACCAGCTCCGCCCCGCTCTCCAGCACCAGCATGCGCGCGCGGTCCGTATAGGCATTGGGGAGCGCGGTTCCCTTCGGCAGCCGGCTCTCCCAGATGTAGTTGATGACGGCGCCGGGCGGATATTCCCCGTAGAACGCCCGGTAGAACTCGAAGCGGGTGCGCTCCCAGATCCCCGCCCGCTCCGGATCGTAGCGGAAGGCCACGTAGACACGCGCGGCATAGTCGTCGCCGGCCTTGCGAAAGGGGTTGCTCTTGTCCAGCACGCGCGAGACCTTCCACCGCCAGGAGACCAGGGGATAGGCACGCGGGTCGAGATCCAGCGGGCGATAGAGCGCCGAGGCCGCCGCTTCGCTGTCGGCGCGGAGCGCCCAGCCCGCGCCGTCGGGCACCACCGCATAGCGCGTGTGGCGTGTGACGCGCGAGAAGGTGAGGGACTGCCAGCCCGGCGGCAGCGCGTCGGGGCGCGGGGGCGCGGCGAGGCGGAGCAGCTCCAGCGGGGCCGCCGAAGCCGGTGGCGCAGCCGAGGGGGCGACGGGCGGCGTCTGCGCGCCCGCGACCGCGGGCCCGAGTGCGAGGAGCAGGGCGCCGGCGGCCAGCACGAGGTTGCGGTAGTACCAGCGGTGCAGCCGCGCCGGGCTCACGCCGCAGGCATAGAGCAGGCGCAGCGTCCACATGAGCCCGATGGTGCGCGCCACCCCCTCGCGCTCCCACTTGCGGGCCGAGGTGGTGACCCGTTCGCGCAGCGCCGCCTGGCGGCCGCGTCGCTTGAGCCGCCGGGTGATCTCCACGTCCTCCATGAGCGGGATGTCGGGGAAGCCGCCCAGGGCCTCGAAGACTTCCCGCCGCACGAAGAGGGCCTGATCGCCGGTGGAGATGCCCGAGAGACGCGAGCGGAGATTCATCAGCCCGCCGATGAGGCGATAGGGCCAGCCGGGATTGTCCAGGCGCACGTCGAAGCGCCCGCCCACCACGCCGGGGTCGGCGAGCGCGCGCGCGACGGCCCCTTCGAAGCCGGCGGGCAGGGCGGTGTCGGCGTGGAGGAAGAGGAGCACGTCGCCCCGCGCCGCGCGCGCGCCGGCGTTCATCTGGCGCGCGCGTCCCCGCTCGCAGGCGAGCACGGTGACGCCGGGCACGCGCCCGGCGACCTCGCGGCTGCCGTCGTCGCTCCCCGCGTCCGCCACGATGAGCTCGGCGCCGGGCGCGTCCGCGCGCAGCGCCGGGAGCAGGCGCGCCAGGTTCTCCGCCTCGCGGAGCGAGGGCACGATGATGGAGAGCACGGCCCCCGGCTCAGTCCGCGAGGCCGATCTTGACGCGCCGGTTGTGGCGACCCTTGTTGTCGATCTTGAGGATGCGGAGCGGCCGCGAGCCCCGCGTGGACGCCAGATGCGTCCCGCCGCAGGCCTGCCGATCCAGCCCCACGATCTCGACGATCCGGATCGTCCCGTCGGCGGCGGGCGGGGGCGCCACCGAGCGGTTTCGGACCAGGCCGCGCTCGCCGAGCGCCTCCGCTTCCGTGACATAGGCGTAGCGGACGGGGAGGTCCTGCCGGATGACGTCGTTGATCTCCCCCTCCAGCGCGCGGAGCCGCTCGTTGTCGGCCTCGGGCAGGTCGAAGTCCATGCGCGCGGTGCCGTCGGCGTTGAGCTGGGCGCCGGTGACGAGCGCGCCCGAGAAATCCCGGAACACCAGCGCGTTGAGGATATGCGTATCGGTGTGGAGCTGCGCCATCATCGAGCGGAAGGCCGGATCCACCACGGTCTCCACGGCTCCCGCCAGCTCCACCGGATCGGCGAGCAGATGCCAGAAGCCCTCGGGCGCGGCCTCGATGCCTGCCACCGTCACCTCGCCGCCGCTCCAGCGCAGGACGCCGCGGTCGGCGAGCTGGCCGCCGCCGCCGGGATGGAACGGGCTCCGCTCGAGGAGTACCGCGCCCGGCCGCGCATTCACCACCCGGGTCTCGAGGATCAGCGTATCGGGCTGCTCGTGGCAGAAATAGCGCGTCATCTGCGTGGTCATGCCCCGCAGTATAGAATGTCAGCGTGATCCGCCGCCTCGCCTCCATCTCCGGGGTCGTCCTGCTGGCGCTGCTGTTGACCTCGCGCGCCGGCCTGCCTCAGACCGCACCCGCCCCGCTCGCCGCCGTTGCGCCGAGCGCCGAGGAGCTGGCCGCCCACACGGTGGCGCTGACGGCGCCCGCGATGGAGGGCCGGGGCTCCGGCACACCCGGCGGCGCGCTGGCCGCGCAGTACATCGAGGAGCGCCTGGCCGCCGCCGGCCTCCGCCCGGGCGGCGATGCCGGCGGCTGGGGCCAGTCCTTCGTGCTGCGCCCCGGCACCCGCCTCGGCGCGGGCAATGCGCTGGCCCGCACCGGCGCCGCGCCGCTGGCGCTGGACGTATCGCGCGACTGGATCCCGCACGGCGGCGCGCCGCCGGCTGACGTCGAGGCCGAGCTGGTCTTCGTGGGCGCGGGCGGTCCGGCGGGCGAGAGCGCCGAGAGCATGGGCGCCGCCCTGAATGGCAAGATCGCGCTCGTTCTCGAAGGCGGCGCCCCGCGGCTCGAGCGGCTCATCGCCGCGCGGCGCGCCGGCGCCCTGGCGCTGCTGGTGGTGGGCGACACGCTGCCGCCGCTGGAGCGCACCGCGGTGAGGGTCGGCCTGCCCTCGGCGACCGTGACCCCGGCGGCGGCCGACCTCCTGCTGGCCCCCGCCGGCACCACGGTGGCGGCTCTGGCGCGGACCCCGGCGGCGCCGGGGAGCCCCGCGCCGGTCATCGCCACCCGCGTCACCGCACGGCTGGCCATTCGCCTCGAGCCCGCCGACCGCCGCGCGGACAATGTCATCGGCATCCTGCCGGGCAGGGACCCCGCGCTGGCGGGCGAATCCGTGGTGATCGGCGCGCACTACGACCACCTGGGGCGCGTCGGCGGCGACGTCTACCACGGCGCCGACGACAATGCCTCGGGCACCGCGGTGGTGCTGGGGCTGGCCCGGGCCTTCGCGGCCGCCGGGGGCGCGCCGCGCTCGCTCGTGTTCGTTCTCTTCTCCGGCGAGGAGATGGGGCTGATCGGCTCCGGCCACTACGTGCGACATCCCGTGCTGCCGCTCGAGCGCGCGGCGGCCATGGTCAACTTCGACATGGTGGGACGTCTGCGCGACGGGCGCGTCACCGTCTCGGGCGTCGAGAGCGGCGACGCGCTGCGCGCGCTCGCGACCGCGGCCGCCGCCAGCGAGCCGCTCCTGGCGGTGACGTATCGCGAATCCCCCTTCGCGCCGTCCGACCAGGCGCGGTTCTACGCGGCGGGCGTGCCCGTCCTCTTCTTCACCACCGGGCGGCATCCCGACTATCACAAGCCCACGGATACCGCGGACCGGCTCGATACCGCCGGCATGGCGCGCATCGCCGCCGTCGGCCTGCGCACGGTGGCGGCGCTTGCCTCCGCCCCCCGCCCCGTCTACGCGAAGGTGGCGCCGCCGGCGGGCGGGCGAGCGCGCGAGGCCCCCGGCGCGCGGCCGGCGGGCGGCGCCTTCCTCGGGGTGACGGGCGATCGCGAGGGCGGCGAGGGCGTGCTGATCGGCGGCATCGTGCCCGGCAGCGGGGCCGAGCGCGGTGGGCTCCGCCCCGGCGACGTGGTCCTCCGCATCGACGACAGCGGCGTCGGGGGCTTCGAGGATCTCGTGGCCGCGCTCGGGCGACGGCGCCCCGGCGAGACGGCGCGTGTGGTCTATTTCCGGGACGGCGAGATCTTCACCGCCCCGATCACCCTGGGCGAGCGCCCGTAGCGCGGGCGCGCGGAGAGCATCGACATGCGGATCGGGATCATCGGCGCGGGCGCCATCGGCTGCGTGGTGGGCGGGCTCCTCACCAAGGCGGGCAACGACGTGACCATGGCCGATCAGTGGCCCGAGCACGTCGAGCAGATGCGCAAGCACGGGCTGCGGCTGTCCGGCACCTGCGGCGAGCACCTGATCCCCGTCAACGCCATCCACATCCACGAGCTGCAGAAGATCGCCGAGCCCTTCGAGGCCGCCTTCGTGGCGGTGAAGTCCTATGACACCGAGTGGGCCACCGCGCTCGCAATCCAGTATCTCCGCAAGCCCGACGGGGTGGTGGTGGACTTCCAGAACGGCATCAACGATCACCGCGTGGCTGCGGTGGCGGGCAAAGAGCGCACGCTCGGCTGCGTCATCACCATCGGCGCCGGCATGTACGAGCCCGGGCACGCCATGCGCACGGACAACGGCAGCGTGGGCTTCAAGATCGGCGAGCTGGACGGCCAGGACACCGCGCGCGCGCAGAACCTGGCCAAGATAATGACCGCGGTGGCCGCCACCAAGGTGACGACCAACCTCTTCGGCGAGCGCTGGTCCAAGCTGGCCGTGAACTGCATGGCCAATCCGCTGGCCGGACTGTCCGGCCTGGGCTCGGCCGAGGTGCGCACGGAGCCGGTGCCGAGCCGCATCGCCATCTTCGTGGCCGCGGAAGCCATCCGCGTGGGCCGCGCGGCGGGGTTCGAGGTGGAGCCCATCTTCGGGGTCGCCGCCCAGCGCTTCGTGGACGCCGCCGCGGGGCAGGGCTATGCCGAGCTTGCCTCCGACATGGCGGCCAGCGCGAAATCCTTCTCCGGCGGCCGCCCCTCGCTGCTGCAAGACGTGATGCGCGGCCGCCGCACCGAGATCGAGTACCTCAACGGCTATGTCTGCGCCGAGGGCAAGCGGCTCGGCGTGCCCACGCCGGTGAACGACGCGGTGGTGAAGACCGTGCTGTCCTTCAAGGTGGGCGCGCTCAAGCCCGATCCCAGGAACCTGGAGCCCATCGCCGCCGTCCTGCCCCGCTGAATCGCCTCCGAGGAGGATCGTGCATGTGCCGAAGCATCAAGACGCTGCACAATTTCAAGCCGCCGGCCACGGACGAGGAGATCCGCGCGTCGTCGCTCCAGTTCGTGCGGAAGCTGAGCGGCTTCTCGCGACCTTCCAAGATCAACGAACTCGCCTTTGCCCGGGGGGTGGACGAGGTGACCCGGGCCGCCCGGACGCTCCTCAGCGCGCTGGTCACCAACTCCCCGCCGCGCGATCGCGAGGTCGAAGCGTCGAAGGCCCGCGCGAGGACGGCGGGCCGCTTCCCCGCGCGCGAGTCGGGAGCGAGCGCCGACTGACCCCCTCTTCCACGACAAGCGCCATCCCGCCGAGATGGGCGGGCCCGAGGTCTCGAGCGCTCCTCCTTCTCTACCGCGTTGTCCTCGAGCAGGACGCAGCTCATGGCGCTCTTGCTCTACGGCGCGGGCCTGCGGCTGCTCGAGTGCGTCCGCAGCCCCGCCGACCGCATTGGCCTTGACCCACCACCCCCATGCCCGCTACCCCTACCGCGCTACACCGGTATGCCTATTCCACCCCGTCCCGCCGCCAGACGCCACCCAACAACGCACCACCTGGGCTATCCTTGAAGAAAAGGAGGCCATCCCAGCAATGCTACGCAGACCCCCTTCACTCGGTCCCCCGCCCTACACAGACCACGACCAGGTGATCAAATAGTGGATCGACGCCGGTTCCTCCAGACAGTAAGCGCCAGCCTGCTCACACCGCCGCTCGCGGTCGAGGCGCAGCCGGCGAAGGGTCAGACGATCGGGATCCTGATGGTCCAGTCTCTCGGGGTGGAGCAATTCCGACGGCAGTTCCGGGAGGCGCTCCGTAGGCGCGGTTACGTAGAGGCACAGAACATCCGGTTCGAATTTCGGTCGGATGAAGGAGATAGAAACCGCCTTCCCGAATTGGCGGCGGAGCTGGTACGGCTCAAGGTGGATGTCATTGTGGCCCGGTTGACACCGGCAGGAACTGCCGCCAAGCAGGCGACGCACGTGATCCCCATCGTTTGCGCGCCCTGTGGGAACCCGGTCGAAACTGGACTCGTCGCGAGTCTCGCGCGCCCGGGCGGCAATGTCACCGGCGTCGCCAGCGTCGGCTCAGAGCTGGCTCGCAAGACAATCCACTTTATCCGGGACATGCTGCCCTCGGCGCGGCGCGTGGCAGCGCTGGCCAACGCGCCCGACCCCTTCTCGACGCCGTTCGCCGAGAGCATACGGCTCGGCGGGAAAGATGCCGGCATCGCGATCGATGTGATGATGCTCCAGAGCCCGCAGGAAGTCGATGCTGCGTTCGCTGCGCTTCAGAGAGCGCGGCCCGATGCCGTCATCGTCCAACCGACGCTGGACCTCAAATCCTGCGCCACGTTGGCGCTGAAGTACCGGCTACCGGCGGCTTCGATTTTCACGGAGTTTGTCGAAGAAGGCGGGCTGATGAGCTATGCCGCCTCCGACGCCGACGTGTACGACAGCGTCGCCAGTTTCACCGACAAGATTCTGAAAGGGGCCAAGCCTGCCGATCTGCCGGTAGTACAGCCGACCAAGTACGAACTGGCGCTCAACCGCAAAACCGCCAAGGCGCTGGGCCTCACGATCCCACGGTCGCTGTTGCTGCGCGCGGATCGCGTGGTTGAGTAACCAACGGCTGCCCAACGACGCATTCCACCCGCCGGCCGGGCTCGCGTTCGCTCGCCTGCCCGCAGGTGAATGTGCACGTTGGAGCGACGGCCGTCTTCCCAGCGGGTGGCAGGGGTGGCGGATGGTAAGCTCGTGACCGCCTTCTACATGGCGCGCGCCGCGCGAGGAGAGTCCGTCATGAAAGAAGCACCCAGGATGGCATTCGCCCACATGGGGATCTACGTTACCGATACCGCGAAGATGGAGGACTTCTACACCCGCGTTCTCGGGTTCTCCATTACCGACCGAGCGAAGATCCGCGGCGCCGACGTCGTGTTCCTGTCGCGCAATCCCGACGAACATCATCAGATCGTGTTGGTGCCAGGACGTGATCCAGCGCACGCCTCCACGATAAATCAGATCTCGTTTCGGGTGGTCTCGCTCACTGAGCTTCGCCGCATCCACACGCTGCTTGTGGACGCCCCCGTGTCTACGATCAATCCGACGAATCACGGGGGATCGTGGTCTGTCTACTTCTCAGATCCCGAAGGCAACCGGATTGAGCTATTTGTGCAGACGCCGTGGTACATGCCTCCCGTGTCTGTCCCGCTCGATCTCAGTCTCGCGGACGACGAGATCTACCGACTGACCGAAGCGATGGTCGAGGGCACCCGGGGCCACATGAAGCGATCCGAATGGCACGAGCGCACTCGACGGCGGATGATTGAGGAAGGTACCATCGAGCAGCGAGTACCCCCACGCGCCTGATGCCCAACGGGCATCCCAGCGCAAGTGACCGACGTCGCCGTCCAGACACGCCCTCTAACCTCCGAATGCAGCGGCGGGCGCTGCGCGCCTCCGCTGACCCGGCGCGTTAGACGCCAGGGAAGCATCATGACGGTCAAGCGTATGGACAACGTCGGCATCGTGGTAGAAGACATCGACGCCGCCATAGGGTTCTTCACCGAACTTGGCCTCGAGCTCGAGGGGCGCGCCCCAATTCAAGGAGACTGGGCAGATGGCGTTACTGGATTGCGCGACATGCGCGTAGAGATTGCCATGATGCGTACGCCAGACGGTCACAGCCGGCTCGAGATGTCCCGATTCCTCGCGCCGCCTGTGGTCGCCGATCACCGCCGCGCCCCGGTGAACGCTCTCGGTTACCTACGCGTCATGTTCACCGTGGAGAACATCGACGATACGCTCGCCCGCCTCGGCAAGCGTGGCGCGGAGCTTGTCGGCGAAGTGGTCCAGTACGAAGACACGTATCGGCTCTGCTACATCCGGGGGCCCGAAGGAATTCTCATCGGGCTTGCCCAAGAGCTCGGGCAGCAGACGTCCCGATGAGCATATGAGACAAAGTAGAGACCTGATAGGGGCTTGTACGCGCGGTGGCTAGTTGCCGCTTGCGAGCATCGGAGTGGAGCAGACCGCGGCTCGCATTCGCTCGCGCGCGGCTGCTCACCGCGACGTTGGGCGGCGCTGGCGAGGTGATTGGGAAACGCATGACATCGGCTGTCCAGTGGGCAACGGCGAGTTTCTTGCCGTGAAGACGTCGTCGTGAACCTGCTGCCGAACCGTCTCTTGCAGCGGACGCGCCGAAAGCGGCGTGCCGCTAAAGAGAACCGTTCGAGGGAGTTCGAATGAGCAAGTCGGAGTAAGTGCCCGAACATCTGGAGGGTCTATGGCTAATCTGGGACCTGATCAGCGACCAGAAGGATGGAGTCCGGTGCCGCGCGCCTACGACTCAATGGTGGCGCCATTCACGGGACTGTTCGCCCAGGACGCTCTGCGGCTCGCCAGTGTCCAACCTGGGCAACGCGTGTTGGATGTAGGAGCTGGGACTGGGGTGCTTAGTTTTGCCGCTGCTGCTCTGGGGGCGGAAGTCCTGGCGACGGATTTCTCACCAGGAATGGTCGACTACCTCAAGGGTAAGGCCCAGGCACAGGGCATCCGCGGCATCGAAGTTGGTGTCATGGATGGTCAGGCCCTCGATGTAGCGGACAATCGCTTTGACGCGGTGTTTTCGATTTTCGCTCTAATGTTCTTCCCGGACCGTGCTGCCGGTTTTCGCGAGCTCCAGCGCGTGACCCGGCCGAAGGGCCTGTCCGTTGTAGCGAGTTGGAGCTCAATGGAACGACTGGGCTTTGCCCAAGCGATCCTCGGTACGCTCAGAGAGGCCGTCCCAGATCTCCCAACCCCGACGAAGCCACCGCCGTGGCTATCCCTTGCCGATCGCGGCGTGTTCAAGGCCGAGATGCACGCGGGAGGTTTCCCTCGTGTCAACATGTTCAGTGTCACCCATCTCTGGACGTTCGCCAGTCCAGAGGCTCTATTCGAGGCGCTGCCCAGCTTGTCTCCGGCGTTCAGTGGCATCTTGGGCAGCCTGCAATCCGACCAACGCGAAGCGTTTCGCACGGCATTCGTTCGGCGCATACGAGCGGATCAGGGGGACGGACCTTTTGGGCTCGAGGGTGAAGCACATATCGCTGTGGGAGTTAAGTAGACACCGACTGACGGCGAGGCACTGCGTGCATCATCGACCTCCGTTCCGTCTAACCTCCGCATCGAGCCGACGCCCTACGCCTCCGCTCCGCTGAGGCTTCCGGGCCCGGTTCATGTGGGACGTTGGACAGCGATCTTGGAAGGCGAGGAGGCATCATGGAGACGCTCGGGACGGGACGGCCACTCGAAATAGGCGTGCCCGCGCCGGACTTCACACTGACGATGATGGACACGGCTCGGCCGGTATCACTCGCTGACTATCGCGGGAAAACCCCTCTACCCTTGGTCTGTACCGAGGACTCCATTGTCCGTTCTGTCGACGCGCGGTCGCGACACTTGGCGAGGTCGCCGACCGCCTTCGGCCCCTCGGTATCGAAACGCTTGCCGTCATCGCTACCACGCTGGACAATGCGCGCCTTTACTATCGATATCATCCCACCCGCCTGGCGATCGCCGTTGACCCCGCCCTCGTTACTCATCGAGCGTATGGACTACCGAAGGTTGAGGGAGCCTGGGAGGTCGTGAGCGCCATGCGCGTCAACCCCACCGGCGAACTATTCGAAGCCTTGCCCCTCTGGGAGGGGACAAAGGTATTGGCGCGGCCCGATGGCTTCACACCGACTGACACCGACAGAAACGACGGGAAACGCGCCTGGAACCAATCTGTTGGCGAGTTTCTGATCGACCGAGACGGCCTCGTCCGGTGGCTCCGCGCGGAGGGCGCAAGCGCCACCGACTACTGCGCGAAGTTTCCGGCCAAGGACGTGCTTGTATCGGCGGCCCACGCGCTGACCGAGCGTTAGAAGGTCTGGAGATCGCCTAAAGTGGTGATGCAATCATGGCACTCGGAGGAGAGATGGCGATGAGTGCACAAGGGGTCGTGGTACTGCCGGGACAGGGCTCGGTCTGGAACGTATCGCAAGGCCGATCGCTGGTGCTCAAGCTCTTGGGCGGAGCGACCGGGGGCAGCATCATGCTGTTCGAGGAGATCGTGCCCGCAGGGACGAAGAGCTGGTTCCATCTGCATCACGACAGCGACGAGGTGGCCTACGTCCTGAGCGGCGAGATCACATTCAAGATCAGCGACGAGGTCACCGTCGGTGGTCCCGGCACCTGCGCCTTCGTGCCGCGCGGGGTCCAGCATGCCTGGAAGAACAGCGGCGCGGAAGCCGGACGGGTGCTGTTCCTCTACACCCCGGCCGCAGCGGGTGGGCTGGTTGAGCATCAGCAGCGGACGCATGAGCGCGCGGGAGCCGAGTTGCTCCAGCGTCACGGCTGGGAGATCGTCGGGCCCAATCCACTCTAACCAGAGCGAGGATGCGCGGGCGAAATGCAAGCGTGTGGCGTCGTGAATGAGACACGGAGGGCGCATGCGTGACTCTGTGAGCAGGCTCAAATACGTCGCTCCGGTCTTGCAAGTAGCCGACCTGGAGCGCTCGCTGACGTTTTACCGCGAGCGACTCGGCTTCGATCTCGAGTTCGTCTATGAGGGATTTTACGCGAGCGTTATTCGCGACGGGTGCCGTGTGCACCTGAATCTTGCGGCGCCGCCGGAGCGTGATCAAAAGGCGTTCGAGGCGGCAGGCCATCTGGACGCCTGCTTCGGTGTTGAGGATGCCGAGGCTCTTGCGAAGGTATTGGCGTCGTCCGGCGCCGTATTCGCAGTCAAGCTTCGGAGCATGCCCTACGGAAGAGAGTTCTACGTCCGGGATCCCGATGGCTACATCCTCGGCTTCATTCAGCCGGACGAGACGCCCTGAAAACGACCGCGCCTGACCTCAGGCTTCATGACCTCAGCCTCAGGAGGCCTTGAATGACGCAAGGGGCATCCTACCTTCTCGCTGGTCAGCCAACGGAACTGGAGCGGCTTCAACTTCAGTCGAGGGTTTGGGAGCCGGCGGGTCGAACGCTCCTGGCCCAGATACCCAGCGGTTCAGGGCGCAGAGCTTTAGACGTCGGGTGCGGAGTGCTGGGGTGGTTGCGCGTTCTCAGTGAATGGGTCGGTCCGCAGGGGAACGTCGTGGGAGCCGACATCGACGACAGGATGCTCGCTGGGGCTCGATCGTTCGTCGAGGCGGAGGCTCTCGCCAACGTCACGCTCCTGAAGGATGATCTTTTCGCTAGCCGGCTTCCGGCCGGTTCGTTCGATCTCGTCCACTCTCGCTTCCAGATCGCGCCCCTTGGACGGGCACCTGAACAGGTCTCTGTCTACAGGAGGCTGGTGAAGCCCGGTGGCTGGATCGTCTTGGAGGATCCGGATATGGCGTCATGGCGGGTGAACCCCGACGCACCGGCAGTGCAACGGCTCATCGACCTGATCAAGGAGGGATTCCGGGTCGCGGGCGGTGACTTCAATGCGGGTCGTGAACTCCGATCCCTCCTTGGAAGCCTCGGGGCCGAACCACGGCTGGATGCACACGTTGTTGCTCTCTCGCCTGGCCATCCATATTTGCGGTTGCCATTGCAGTTCGCGGCATCTCTCCGGCCACGGCTCGAAACGCTCGTAGGGAAGGCCGACCTGGACGAACTGGTGCGGCAGGCAGAGCTCGAGCTGAGCCGCCCCGGCACATGGGGGACCACCTTCACGCTCATCCAGGCATATGCCTTCCTGTCCGCATGACGTCCAGCTTCGCGCCGGAGCGGACCGCGGGCTCGCGTGCGGCCCCTCAGCGCAATGTTAGCGGGGCATGGCTTCGATGAACCGCAAAGCCTGAAAGGTCGGCAAGGTCGCGGCTGTGCCCCTGTTCGACCGCACTGTCGGGCTCGCCAAAGTCGTGCCGCTAGAGCCGGGCATAAGGCGGTGACCATTGCCTACCTCGTCGTCAGGCTCACGACCGACCAACTTCGCCACGTTTCTGCGGTACCATCTGCCAACCAGGTCGTCTCGATTCAGTTTACCGTGAGACGAGCGCTCACCCGGGGATTGTGGCGCGTACTGTGCACGGCGTCAGTGAAACTGGCTGAAATTCCCGTTCCATTCGAGAACACCCGCTCATCCGGCTGGGTGAGCGCACGGTTCTACGACCTTCAGGCGCAAGGCTAGCAGGGCAACGCGGATCGGTACCGTCGACCTCATCTTCTTGACGACGACGACATACTGAGGTGGTCGAATGATTGGCTGGCAAGCGTTCCTCATCGGTGTTGCCGTCCTCGTTCTCCCGCTCGAAGGTGCGGCGCAGCCACCAACTGCGGTGTACCGCGTTGGCGTTCTTGCGCAGGACATACAACCGGGTTTGCTCGAGACGTTCCGCGACGAACTGGAGCGGCTTGGATACGTCGAGGGAAAGAACGTCCTCATCGCGGTACGGACTGCGGAAGGCGGGAGCGATCGTCTCCCGCCGCTGGCCGCCGATCTCCTGCGCCTGAAAGTCGACATCATCGTCGCCGTGAACACGCCGGCCGCCAAGGCCGCCCAGAGCGCGACGAAGACTGTCCCGATCGTCATCATGCGGGTCGCCGATCCCGTGAAGACTGGCCTGGTCCAGAGCCTGGCGCATCCGGGGGCGAACGTTACCGGATTGAGCTTCATGCCCGACGTGCTCGGGGCCAAAGCGATCGAGGCACTCTGTCAGACACTCCCTAACGTATCTCGCGTCGCCGCATTCTATAAAGCCGACAATCCAGGCGCACTCTTGGTCGTGACGGAGACGGAGCGTCGAAGCGCCGAACTAGGAGTCCAGTTCCAGCGTCTTCCCATTCGAGATGCGGGGGACTTTCCAGCGGCGTTTAGGGCGGCCGGCCGTGCTGCCGCTCAGGCGGTATTCGTCATGGACGACGGGGCAATGACGAAGTTGCGGGAACCCTTCTTGAAACACGCGGCACGCCGCTCGCTGCCCGTCGTCTCCATCTACAAGGATCTTGCGGAGGCGGGCGGTCTCTTCGCATACGGGCCCGATCTCGGTCACGTCTACCGGCGCGCGGCGCACTTCGTGGCTCGCATTCTCAAGGGTACGAAGCCGAGTGAACTGCCCGTGGAGCAAGCGGACACATTCCACTTGGTCATCAACCTGAAGACTGCCCGGGCACTTGGGCTCACGATCCCGCCCTCTCTTCTGTTGCGGGCGAACCAGGTGATTGAATGAGGTGCCGGCGGCTGCCCAACATCACGTTCGACTGAAAGAGATAGGATTGCTGGGTCCGCCTTCAAGGCGCTTGCGTCAAGAACATTGCGCCGCCGCCTGCCCACTATTTCGACACGGTCGGCTACCATCTCACTATGATCGTCATCGACGACTACAACCCGGCGTGGCCCACAGAGTTTGAGGATATTCGGCGGGCGCTCCTGGAAATCTTGAGACCCCTGGCGCTTCGGATCGACCATATCGGCTCAACGTCTGTACCCGGTTTGAGCGCCAAAGACGTCATCGACATCCAGATCACCGTTGAAGCGCTGACGCCCGAAGTCAGGCAAAGGCTAATCGAAGCGGGCTACGAGCATTGGGAAGCCATCACGCAGGATCATGTGCCGCTGGGCCAAGACGATGATCCCAAGTTGTGGGCCAAGTGTTTTTTCAACCAGCCCAAAGGCCGGCGGCCGGCAAACGTGCACGTTCGGATAAATGGCAATCCCAACCAGCAGTATGCCTTGTTGTTTCGTGATTATCTGCGCACTCACCCAAATTCTGCTCGAACGATCCAGCTCATCAAGCGGGAGCTCGTCAAGCGTCACGCCGATGACCTGGAGGCGTATTACGACATCAAGGACCCCGTCTACGATCTCATCTGGGAGGCGGCGCTGGAGTGGTCGAGACAGACCAAGTGGCAACCCGTGTGACGTACCTCTGAATGAAAGCTGAACCTAGGGGCCCGCACTTTATCAATGTGGACCTCGACGTGTGGTCGCGCGAGGATCTCGCTCCATTTGCTGACGCCATGGAAGGCCGAAGTGTAGTCCTTCACGTGGGAAAAGTGCGACGCAGGTTTCTTGCGAGGATCGAATCAATGTCGGCCAGAGCGCCGACGTCGCCGGAGCGGACGATCTGGGCTCTGCTCAAGGTGGTAGACGCACTGCCGCCCGCCGCCAGGCGATTGTGGAAGCGTGCGGAGTCACGTGTGTTCAACGTCGGGTATGAGGGTGGCGAGTTCGTGAGTCTTCTGTACGAACGGCCTCTGGGCTCCGGCCGCTGGTATCCGAAGCGGGCCGGCGCGCCCGCGGCCGCTTGTGAGACGTCCCTCAGTCCCGAGCTTCTTCACGCCGTTGCCAGGGTCGGAGGAATTATCGCGACCACGATCTACCCGCCGAGAAGGGAGATTCCATCTCGCCGCACCACGAAGGCTCGGCGGCGGCGGCGAGGAGAGTCATGCTAGTAGAGAGTCCGATGGGCGTATCTCATTGCCACGCGGTGACACTTCAGGAGGGCA
>DASRWT010000052.1:0-33602 GCA_035654455.1 Candidatus Nitrosocosmicus sp.
GCGGGAGCGCGACTCAGGCCCGTGGAGGAGGCCGCACGAACATCCGACGTGTCGCTCGTGGTGTTCAATGTCCGGCACTCCGGGGACCTTGCGAGTGCGTTCGCGGGGATGAACAAGGCTCGCGCCGGGGCGATCCTGGTCTCAGGTGCTTCAGTACTCTACCTATCGCGGCGCGAGATTGGCGAGCTGGCGCTCAAGCATAAGCTGCCCGCGATGTACCCGCTCCGCGTCTATACGGAGGTCGGCGGCTTGGTTTCCTACGGCGTCGACATCCTTGATCTCTTCCGGCGCGGCGGCGGCTACGTCGGTCGCATCCTAAAGGGCGCGAAGGCCGCCGATCTCCCGGTCGAGCAGCCCACCAAGTTCGAGCTGGTGATCAACCTCAGGACCGCCAAGGCCCTCGGCGTGACGATCCCGCCGTCGCTCCTGCTCCAGGCGGACCAGGTGATCGAGTGAACCGCCGGGCTTTTTTGGTCGGTGCTGCCGCGCCGTTGGTCGCGCCGCTCGGCGTGGAGGCGCAGCCGGCGGGCAAACTATTCCGTGTGGGCTATCTCTCGACCGCCGGCAGCGTCTTTGAGCCTTTCCGCCAAGGGTTGCGTGAGCTCGGCTACGTCGAAGGGCAGAACCTCATGCTGGAAACACGTCTGGCTCACGGCCGACTGGACCGGCTCGCCGCGCTCGCGGACGAGCTGGTCGGAACGCGTCCTGACGTGATCGCCGCGGTGAGCTCACCGGCCATCCGCGCCACCAGGCAAGCGACGACGACCATCCCGATCGTCATGGCGTTCAGTGGCGACGACCCGGTCCGACATGGGTTCGTCAAGACCTTGGCTCGACCCGGCGGTAATATCACTGGCATAGCGATGATTGCCGATGAGCTCACGGGCAAGCGCGTGGCCTTGCTCAAGGAGATGCTTCCGAGAGCGACCCGACTCGCCGTACTGACCCAGATCGACCATCCGGCCGCCGCCAGTCAGACGAAAACAGCACAGAGGACGGCCAAGTCATTGGGCATCGAGATGGACGTCGCTCCCGTTCACAATTCCCAGCAGTACGAGGCCGCCTTTTCCGCCATCGTAAAACAGCGTGCATCCGGCCTGTTCGTGGTTTCGAACCCGACCTTCTTCGGAGACCAGGAGCGCCTCGCCGCGCTGGCGACCAGGAACCGTCTTCCCATGATGTGCGAGTGGCGCGAGATGGCCGAAGCCGGTTGCCTCATGGCCTACGGGCCGATCATCTCCGATCTGTATCGTCGAGCGGCGGAGTACGTCGATAAGATTCTGAAAGGGGCAAAGCCCGCCGATCTGCCCGTCGAGCAGCCCACCAAGTTCGAGCTCGTGATCAATCTCAAGACGGCCAAGGCGCTCGGCCTGACGATCCCGCCGGCCCTGCTGGCGCAGGCGGATCAGGTGATCGAGTGACTGAGACTTCCCTCACCTGACGAGTCCGACGCAGCGCGATCGAGTGCCGAAAGGAGCCCCACCATGAGTGACGAGAAGACCGGAGCCAAGTGCCCGTTCAATCACACCGCGGTCAACAGCCGGTCGAACCACGACTGGTGGCCAAACCAGTTGCGGCTGGAGATCCTGCGCCAGCCTTCCTCCCGCTCCAATCCGATGGGGGAGGGCTTCAACTACGCCGAAGAGTTCAAGAGTCTCGACCTGGCGGCGGTGAAGAAAGACCTCGCGGCGCTGATGACCGACTCGCAGGACTGGTGGCCGGCGGACTTCGGCCACTATGGCCCCTTGTTCATTCGCATGGCATGGCACAGCGCCGGGACCTACCGGATCGGCGACGGCCGCGGCGGCGCCGGCGCCGGCCAGCAGCGCTTCGCGCCCCTCAACAGCTGGCCCGACAACGTGAGCCTCGACAAGGCGCGCCGGCTGCTGTGGCCGACCAAGCAGAAGTACGGCCGGAAGATTTCGTGGGCCGACCTCATGATCCTGGCGGGCAACGTGGCGCTGGAGTCGATGGGGTTCAAGACCTTCGGCTTCGCCGGCGGGCGTCCGGACGTCTGGGAGCCGGACGAGGTCTACTGGGGCCCGGAGGACAAGTGGCTGGGGGACAAGCGCTACTCCGGCGTGCGGGATCTCGAGAATCCGCTCGGCGCCGTGCAGATGGGGCTGATCTACGTCAACCCCCAGGGGCCGAACGGCAATCCGGACCCGATCGCGGCGGCCCGGGATATCCGCGAGACGTTCTCCCGCATGGCCATGAACGACGAAGAGACGGTGGCGCTCATCGCGGGTGGTCACACGTTCGGCAAGACCCACGGCGCCGGCCCGGAGTCCCATGTGGGGCCGGACTGCGAAGCGGCCGGCATCGAGGAGCAGGGCTTCGGCTGGCGAAGCACCTTCGGCACCGGCAAGGGCGGTGACACGATCACCAGCGGCCTGGAAGTCACGTGGACCACCACGCCCACCAGGTGGAGCAATGACTACTTCAAGAACCTGTTCAGCTACGACTGGGAGCTGACGAAGAGCCCGGCCGGCGCGCATCAGTGGAGACCGAAGGGGGGCGCTGGGGCCGGCACGATCCCGGATGCCCACAACCCGGCCAGGCGCCACGCGCCCGCCATGCTGACCACGGACCTGTCACTGCGGCTCGACCCGGCGTACGAGAAGATCTCGAGGCGCTTCTACGAGAATCCGGCCCAGTTCGCCGACGCATTCGCTCGGGCGTGGTTCAAGCTGACGCATCGAGACATGGGGCCGCGCGCCCGCTACCTCGGCCCGGAGGTTCCGGCCGAAGAGCTCATCTGGCAGGATCCGATCCCCGCCGTCAATCACAAGCTGGTCGATCAGCAGGACATCGCGGCCCTCAAGGGCAAGGTCCTGGCGTCGGGGCTGTCCGTCTCGGAGCTGGTGTCGACCGCCTGGGCGTCGGCGTCCACGTTCCGGGGCTCGGACAAGCGCGGCGGGGCGAACGGGGCGCGCCTTCGCCTCGCGCCGCAGAAGGACTGGGAGGTCAACCAGCCGGATCACCTGGGCAAGGTCCTGAAGACTCTGGAGGACATGCAGAACGCGTTCAACGGCGGGGCCTCCGGCGGCAAGAAGGTTTCCCTCGCCGACCTGCTCGTCCTGGCGGGTGGTGCCGGCCTCGAGCGGGCGGCGAAGAACGCCGGTCACGCGGTCACGGTTCCCTTCACGCCGGGACGCATGGACGCCGCGCAGGAGCAGACCGACGTGCAGTCCTTCGCCGTCCTCGAGCCGTTCGCGGACGGCTTCCGCAACTACCTCCGGGCCCCGGTACCCGTTCCCGCCGAGGCATTCCTGGTCGACAAGGCCCACCTGCTGACGCTGACCGCGCCGGAGATGACGGTGCTCGTCGGCGGGCTGCGCGTGTTGAACGTCAACTTCAGAAAGTCCCCGCACGGGGTCTTCACCAAGCGGCCGGAGGCGCTGACCAACGACTTCTTCGTCAACCTGCTCGACATGAACACCGAGTGGAAGGCGGCTTCGGACGCCAAGGACGTGTTCGAAGGGCACGACCGCAAGACGGGCCAGCTCAAGTGGACGGGCACGCGGGTCGATCTCGTCTTCGGCTCGAACTCCGAGCTCCGGGCGCTGGCGGAGGTCTACGCGAGCTCGGATGCGCAGGCGAAGTTCATCCAGGACTTCGTGGCGGCGTGGACCAAGGTGATGAACCTCGACCGGTATGACGTCGCCTAGCCCGCGATGAGGTCAGGCGTGGGCAGATTCAGGAGCGGCGTGCCCGGCCCGATGACGCCGGCATGGCGCGCGCGGAGACGACACGACGATTTGAGGTGCATTTCGGTGACAGTCGCGAATGACTGTCACCGAAATGCTTGATTTAATGGCGGGCTCGACGGGACTTGAACCCGCGACCTCTGGATTGACAGTCCAGTGTGCTAACCAGGCTGCACCACGAGCCCGAGAAGATACCGCCTGAGGGTACAACGACGCAGTCGCCCGGTGCAAGGCCCTGCTCTGCGCCGTGGCACCTTCCGCTCTCTTCGCTCGTACTACTTCCTGTTCATCTCGCTACGGCTGAACGCGCTCTGAAGGCAGGGCCGGCTGGCGGCAGGATCCACTTGACAGAAGGCCGGTCGTATATTGTATACAGTTGCATCCGATGACCCCATCGCCAGGAGGTCCCGCCATGTCCGAGCCCACGCCCGCCGCGCCGCCCCTGCGCAGCCGCAACTGGTTCGCGCCGAAGAACCTCGACGGCTTCATGCACCGCTCCTATCTCAAGGCGGAGGGATTTTCCGACGCCGTCTTCGACGGCCGCCCGGTGGTGGGCATCTGCAACTCGTGGTCGGAGCTCAACAACTGCAATGCGCACCTCCGCCAGGTGGCGGAGGCGGTGAAGCGCGGGGTGTGGAGCGCGGGCGGCTTCCCGCTCGAGTTCCCGGTGATCTCGCTGGGCGAGATCCTCATGAAGCCCACCACCATGCTCTTCCGCAACCTCATGGCCATGGACGTGGAGGAGTGCATCCGCGCCTATCCGCTGGACGCAGTCGTGTTGCTGGCCGGCTGCGACAAGACCACGCCCGCCATGCTCATGGGCGCGGCCTCGGCCGACGTGCCCGCGGTCATGGTGACGGGCGGGCCCATGCTGCGCGGGATGTGGGACGGCCAGACGCTCGGCTCCGGGACGGACGCGCGGAAGATCTGGGCGCAGCGGCGCGCGGGCGAGATCACGGACGAGACCATGGCCGAGGTGGAAGGCTGCCTCTCCCGCTCCGCCGGCCACTGCATGGTGATGGGCACGGCCTCCACCATGGCCGCGATGGCGGAGACCCTCGGCATGGCGCTCCCCGGCAACGCCGCCATTCCCGCCGCCGATTCGCGGCGCCTGGTCCTGGCCGAGCATAGCGGGCGCCTGGCGGTGGAGATGGCGAAGGCGCGCGGGCCCAAGCCTTCCGAGATCCTCACCGCGGACGCCTTCGACAATGCCATCCGCGCCGACATGGCGGTGGGCGGCTCCACCAACGCCATCGTGCACCTGGTGGCCCTCGCCGGGCGCGCGGGGGTGCCCCTGCCGCTCCAGCGCTTCGACGATCTCTCGCGCTCCACGCCGCTGCTGGTCAACGTGCGCCCGTCCGGCAAGCACCTGATGGAGGATTTCTACTACGCGGGCGGGCTGCCGGCGGTGCTCAAGGAGTTGCTCCCGCTGCTGCACGACCGCGCGCGCAGCGTGAACGGCCGCACGCTGGGCGACAATGTCCGGGACGCGGTCTGCCACAACCCGGACGTGATCCGGCCGCTCGCGATGCCGCTGGCGCCCGAGGGCGGCACCGTCATCCTCACCGGCAATCTCTGCCCGGGCGGCGCCGTGCTCAAGCAGTCGGCCGCGTCCGCGCATCTCCTCACCCATCGCGGCCGCGCGGTGGTGTTCGAGGATGCGCTCGACCTCGAGCGGCGCATCGACGATCCGGATCTGGTCATCGACGAGACGAGCGTGCTCGTGCTCAAGCAGTCCGGGCCCAAGGGCGGCCCCGGCATGCCGGAGGCCGGCGCGGCACCGATCCCGGCGCGCCTGCTCAAGGCCGGCGTCAAGGACATGGTGCGCATCTCGGACGCGCGGATGAGCGGCACCTCGTACGGCACCGTGATCCTCCACGTGGCTCCGGAGTCGGCGATAGGCGGCCCGCTGGCCCTCGTGCGCGACGGCGACGAGATCGAGCTGGACGTGCCGCGCCGCCGGCTCTCGCTCCTCGTGCCCGAGGCCGAGCTGGCCCAGCGCAAGGCGGCGTGGAAGCCGCGTCCGGACGGCGTCACCGGCGGCTATCTCCGCCTCTTCCTCGACCACGTGCTGCAGGCCGATGAGGGCGTGGACTTCGACTTCCTGCGGGGGTGCCGCCCGGTGCTGGACGCCGAGACGGCGCGCGGCTTCCGGCTCGCGTGAAGACGCGCTCCGCGCGGAAGGCCGCACATCCCAAGCCCCGCCGCCCCCGCGTGGAGGCCGCGCCGCCCACCCTCCTCCCTTCCCTCGCCCGCCATGAAACGCTCGAAGGGCTGGCCTATCGCGATATCCGCAAGGCCATCATGGAGGGCCGGCTCGCCCCCGGGGAGCGCGTGGTGGCCAATGCCATCGCCGCCGCCGCCGGGGTGAGCCGCATCCCGGTGATGCAGGCGCTGCGCCGGCTCGAGAGCGAGGGCTTCGTCCGCATCACGCCCCACAAGGACGTGGTGGTCACCGGGCTCTCCGCCGGCGAGTTCCGCGAGCGCTTCCTCATGATGGCGGCGCTCGAGGCCCTCTGCGTGCGCGAGGCGAAGGCGCGCATCACCCCCGCGCTCATCGCGCGCCTGCGCGCCCTCCAGAAGGAGATGGCGGGCGGCCGCGCCGCCCATGACGCCGCCCGCGCGGTGGCGGCGGACAGCGAGTTCCACCGCCTCCTCTGGGAGGCGTCGGGCATGCGCCAGGTGGTGCTGACCCTCCAGAACGTCTGGGACCGGGGCGAATACTACCGCGTCATCATGCACGCCCGGCGGGGCGGCTTCGCCCGCGAGTCACTGGCCGAGCACGAGCAGATCCTGCGCGCGCTGGAGGACGGCGATGCCGACCGCGCCGCGCGCGCCATCGAGCACCACCGGATGCAGGCGATGGGACGCCTGGCCGAGACCACCTGACCCCCACACAGGAGGCCCGCGATGGAGCGACACCTCGGAGACGGAGCGCGGAAGCAGGGAACGATCACCCGGCGGCAGATGCTCACGGGCGCGGCGGCCTTCGGCGCCGGCGTGGGCCTCATCGGCCCCTGGCGCCGCGCGAGCGCGCAGGGCAAGAAGGCGCTGCTGATCGGGCTCACCTGCGACGCCACCGGCACCTTCGCCGACAGCGGCCAGGCGGATCGCCGCGGCATGATCCTGGCCATCGAGGAGCAGAACGCCAGGGGCGGCGTGCTGGGCCGGCCCATCGAGTACAAGTGGGAGGACACCGAGACCGACGCCTCGGTGGCGGTGCGCAAGGCCCAGCGCCTCATCGAGCGGGACCGCATCGACTTCATGATCGGCGCGCTCAGCAGCGGCGTGGCGGCCCCGCTGAGCGATCTCGCCCAGCGCTACGGCATCATCTACTTCAACAGCAACTCCAGCGCCGACACCGTCACCAACGAGAAGTGCCAGCGCACCAACTTCGTGTGGGACGCCAACAACTGGATGTTCGCCAATGCGCTGGGGCCACTGGTGGTCAAGAACCTCGGCACCAGATGGTTCCTCCTCACCCACGACTACGTGTGGGGCAAGAACGCGACCGCGGCCTCGCGCGACAGCATGAAGAGGGTGGGCGCCGACGAGGTGGGCGAGCTGCTCGTCCCTCAGGGCACGCGTGACTTCTCCGCCCAGCTCCTGCGCATCCGGAGCGCCAAGCCGCAGGTGGTCATGGCCAACGTGGCCGGCATCGAGCAGACCGCGCTCCGCGAGCAGGCCTACGAGTTCGGCGCCGACAAGGACGCCCACTGGGTGTTCCCGCAGCAGGACTTCCCGGACCTGGTGGCGCTGGGCCCGAAGAAGGCCTTCGGCCACTTCTGCACCACCTGGCACTACAACGTGGAGGGGCCGGGCTCGAAGGAGTTCGTGGAGCGCTTCCGCAAGCGGTGGGCGGCGGCGCCCATCCCGGTGCCCGACAACGTGTCCTCCAACGGCTATATCGCCATGCGCGAGATGCTGCGGGCCATCGAGCGGGCCGGCACCACCCGCAACCACGAGGTGATCAAGGCGCTCGAGGGCCACGTCATCCGCGACAATTTCCGCAAGTATCCGTCCACCATCCGGCCCTGGGACCACCTGGTGGGCCAGATGGTCTCCCTCGCCCGCACCAAGCGCGAGGACCAGATGAAGGAGAAGTGGGACATGATCGAGATGATCGCGGACATCGCCCCCGAGCAGGCGGCGCCGCCGCAGGCGCAGTCCAAGTGCAAGATGCAGTCGATCGCGGATACGCCGGTTTATGGAGGGTAGAAATTGAAGGTGGCCGGAGGGAGGCGGGGGCGCACTCGCTTGCTCAGTACAGCATTCCCCGCGAGCACGCCCCCGCCTCCTCCCTCCGGCATCTTCGGATCTTCCGCCATTCATCCGCCTTCCTTGCGCCTCTGCGTGCCCACGACCGCCCCTGCCCCGGTTCTTTGAGATGCCCGATCTGGCCGAGGTGGCGACCCACCTGCTGAACGGCGTCGTGCTGGGGCTCCTCTACGCGGTGATCGCGCTGGGCTTCATGCTCATCCTCGGCACCATGGAGATCATCAACTTCAGCCACGGCGTGCTCTTCGCGCTGGGCGGCTACTTCGCCCTCGCGTTGAGCCCGCACGTGAGCTGGCTGGGGGCGCTGATCCTGGCGCCCCTCCTGGTGGGGCTGGTGGGCCTCGTGCTGGAGCTCGGGGTGCGCCGGACCTATGGGCGCGATCCCCTCTTCGGCCTGCTCTTCACCTTCGGCGCCGCGCTCGCCCTGGAGGAAGTGATCCGCATCGTCTGGGGCCCGCGCGGCTATACGATCTCCGCCCCCGCCTTCGCGGCGGGGCCGTTCCATCTGGGCTTTCTCTACTATTCCAAGTACCGGGTGCTGGTGGCGGTGATCGCGGTGACGCTGCTGGCGCTCGTCTGGTGGTTCATCGAGAAGACGCCCTACGGCGCCATCATCAAGGCGGGCGCGCACGACGGCGAGATGGTCCGCGCGCTGGGCATCAACCTCACCCGCATGCGCAACCTGGTCTTCGCCCTCGGCACCGCGCTGGCCGGGATTGCCGGCGTGGTGGCGGCGCCCATGTGGAGCCTCAAGCCCACCATCGGCGCGGAGGCGGTGATGCCGGCCTTCATCGTGGTGGTGATCGGCGGCATCGGCTCCTTCTG
This sequence comes from Candidatus Nitrosocosmicus sp., assembly GCA_035654455.1. Taxonomy (GTDB): domain Bacteria; phylum Methylomirabilota; class Methylomirabilia; order Rokubacteriales; family CSP1-6; genus DASRWT01. The sequence continues at coordinate 8,814 of DASRWT010000052.1, forward strand.
GGGCGCGGTGGTGGGCGGCCTCCTGGTCGGGCTCGTGAGCGGGCTCTCCAACCTCGTCATCCCGCGCGGCTCCATCATGGTGATGTACGTGCTCATGACGGTCATCTTGCTATTCCGTCCCCGCGGGCTGGCGGGGCAGAAGAGCATGCTGGAGCTCTGAGCGTGGCCGCCACCCCCGCCACCTCCCCCGTGGACGCCATCGTCATCGGCTCGGGCGCCTTCGGGTCCAGCACCGCCTATCACCTCGCCCGTCGCGGCATGACGACGGTGCTGGTTGATCAGCACGCGCTGGGCTCGCAGACCTCGCCGCGGGCGGCCGGCCTCACCAGCCAGGCCGATCGCTTGCCCGTGCTCGCGCGCCTCCGGCGGGAGGCCTGCGACGCCTTCGCCGCCTTCGAGCGGGAGATGGGCCGCTCGATCGGCTTTCACCAGTCGGGGAGCCTGCGCGCCGCGTATACGGAGGCCGGCGAGGCGCGCGTGCGCGAGGGCCTGGCCACCGCGCAGAAGCTCGGCATCGAGGCCGCGCTGGTCACCGCCGCGGAGGCGGAGCGGCGGGCGCCGCATTTCCGCGCCGGCGCCGCGAAGATCATCCTCCACGTGCCGGGCGACGGATGGCTCGATCCCGCGCGCCTCGCGGTGGGCTTCGCGGCGCGGGCCGCCGAGCTGGGCGCGCGCATGGCCCCCTTCACGCGCGTGGAGCGGCTGCTGACCGAGGGCGGGCGGGTCGCCGGCGTGGCCACCGCCCGCGGCGAGATTCGCGCCCCGGTGGTGGTGGACGCGGCCGGCGCCTGGGCGTCACGGGTGGCCGCGGCGGCGGGCCTCCGGGTGCCCCTGGTCCCGGTGCGCCATCAGCTCTTCGTCACCGAGCCCATCGCGGGAGTCGAGCCGCTCCAGCCCATCGTGCGATTGGTCGAGGCCAGCGTCTATGTCCGCCACGAGCAGGGCGGCCTCCTCTTCGGCGGATACGAGGACGCGCCCAGAGTGGTGGACGCGGCCACCCTGCCGCCCGCCTTCCAGATCGCCGACCTGCCGCTGGATCTCGGCGTGCTGCGCGCGCTGGTGGACGAGGTGGCGGCGCACTTTCCCGCGCTCGCGGCGGCGCGCATCGCCATTCACCGGGGCGGGCTGCCCACCATGACCGCGGATGGCCGGCCGCTGCTCGGCCCGGTGCCGGGGCTGGACGGTTTCTTCGTGGCGTCGGGCTGCTGTGTGGGCGGGCTCGGCCTCTCGCCGGCTGCCGGCCGCGCGCTGGCCGATCTGGTGGTGGACGGCCGCAGCGATCCGGACCTGACGCCGCTGAGCGTGGAGCGCTTCCGCGGGCGCCTCGAGGACCCCTCCGCGCTCGAGGCGGCCTGCGTCGCGCAGTACGCGCGCCGATACACGCGCTGATGGCGGGCGCCCGCGCGCGGCTCGACGCCTGGACGCCCCTGCCCATGCTGGGGATGTTCGCGCTCTTCGCCGTGCTGCCCGCGCTCCTGCCGTGGATCGGCGGCTACACATATCTGGGCACCGAGGTGATGATCTGGGCGATCTTCGCCCTGGGCTATAACCTCTTGCTCGGCTATACGGGGCTCCCCGCCTTCGGCCACGGCGCCTTCTTCGGCATGGCCGGCTACTTCCTCGGCGCCACGCAGAAATGGCTGGTGGGCGGGCTGTGGGCGCCGCTCGCCGCCGGCATCGTGGGCACCGTGCTCTGCGGCGCTCTGGTGGGGCTCTTCGTGGCGCGGCGGCGCGGCATCTACTTCTCGCTGCTCACCATCGCCTTCGGCGTGATGTTCTGGTTCATGGTCTTCTTTCTCGACACGTGGACGGGCGGCGAGGACGGCCTCACCGGCATCCAGCGGGGGCCGGTGACCCTGCCCGGCCTGGGGGCGCTCTCGCTTCGCGACAACCTCCCCTTCTACTACTTCGTCTACGTCTTCTTCGTGCTGGCCACGGTCGTCCTCTGGCGCATCGTCCACTCGCCCTTCGGCCAGGTCATCGGCGCCGTCAAGCAGAGCGAGTCGCGCGCGCGGGCGCTGGGCTACGACACCGCGCGCTACAAGTGGGCGGTGTTCGCCCTGTCCACCGCGTTCGCGGGACTGGCGGGCGGGCTCTACACGCTGGCGCGCTTCGGCGCCTTCGCGGAGCCCATGAGCCTCCAGCAGTCGGGCAACGTGGTGCTGATGTGCCTGATCGGCGGGGGCTTCGCGTCCTTCTACGGCCCGGTGCTGGGGGTGGCGGTGTTCCTGGTCCTCCGCGACCTCTTCTCGACGCTGACCGACCACTGGATGCTCCTCTACGGCCTCCTCTTCATGGGCATCATCCTCTTCATGCCCGAGGGCATCCTCGGCCTCATCCAGCGCGTGCGCCGCCCCACCGGCTTCCACGACACGCGCGCCGCCGAGGCGGCCCGGAGCGGAGAGTGACCCCCATCCTCGAGACGCGCGGCCTGCGCAAGGCCTTCGGCGGTCACGTGGTGCTGGACGACGTCAGCCTCCGCTTCGAGCCCCGCCGGCTCTCCGCCCTCATCGGGCCCAATGGCGCGGGCAAGACCACCTGCTTCAATCTCCTCACCGGCTTCCTTCGCCCCGACGCGGGCAGCATCCACTTCGCGGATCGCGAGGTCACCGGCCTCACCCCGGACCGGCGGGCGCGCATCGGCATCGGCCGCTCGTTCCAGATCCTCAACCTCTTCAACGACTACACGGTGCTCGAGAATATCCGCATGGCGGTGCCGGCCATGCGGCGGCGCGGCTTCGACCTGTGGACGCCGGCGGGGGACGTGACGGCGGCGGCGGACAAGGCGGCGGCGGTGGTGCGGCTCATCGGCCTCGCCGGGCGCGAGCACGTGGCGGCGAAGTTCCTCTCCTACGGCCAGCGGCGCCTGCTCGAGATCGGGGTGGCGCTGGCGGGCGAGCCCGAGCTGCTGCTCCTGGACGAGCCCACCAGCGGCCTGGGCAGCCGCCCCATGGAGACGCTGCGCGCCCTCGTGCAGCGCCTGTCCGAGCGCCTCACCATCGTGGTGATCGAGCACGACATGGACTTCGTCCTCTCCCTTTCCCACCACGTGGCCGTGCTCCACCGCGGCACCGTGATCGCGGAGGGGCCCCCGGCCGCTATCCGCGACAACGCGGAAGTGCGCGAGGCCTATCTGGGCACGCTCCGCCACCTGCGGGCGCGCTGATGGCGCCGCTGCTCGCTCTCGACGAGGTCTGCACCTACTACGGGGACGCCCAGATCCTCGCCGGCGTGACCCTGTCCATCGAAGCGGGAGAGACCGTCTGTCTCCTGGGCCGGAACGGCCGCGGGAAGACGACCACCATCAAGAGCATTCTCGGGCTGGCGCCGGTGCGCAGCGGGCGCATCGCGCTCGACGGAGTGGACATCACCGGGTGGCCCACCCATCTGATCGCCCGCCGCGGCATCGCCTGGGTGCCGGATAACCGGCGTGTCTTCCCCACCCTCACCGTGGAGCGCAATCTCGCCATGGCGCTCAATCGCGCCACCGCGACGGCGGAGACTCCGCCGTGGACCCTCGCGCGTGTCTATCAGCGCTTCCCCATCCTCGACCGCCTCAAGGCCCGCACCGGCGAGCATCTCTCCGGCGGGGAGGCGCAGCTGGTGGCCATCGCGCGCGCCCTCCTCATGCACCCGCGGCTGGTGCTGCTGGACGAGCCCTCGCAGGGCCTGGCGCCGCGCATCGTGGAGGACATCATGGCGGTGATCGAGGAGATGCGGGAGGAGCGGATCGCCATCCTGCTGGTGGAGCAGAACTCCGCCATGGCGCTGTCGCTGGCCCAGCGCGCCTACGTGATCGACGACGGCCGCATCGTGCACGCGGCGAGCGCGGCGGCGCTGGCCGCCGACGCCGCGCTCAGGCACCGGCTGCTCGCCGTCTAGCCGGCCGTCTCGTCGGGCCGGGCGCGGCTCCACAAAGTCCGAGCGCGGGGCCGGTCCTGCGCCCCGCGCTCGAGTCGATCCGGAAGGTGCCGCCGCTTACTTCTTCTTCAGGGTCAGGTTGATCGCCTTGGCCGCTTCCTCGGCCTTGGCCACGGACTCGGCATGCTTGCCGTCCGCGTGCAGCTTCTGGGCCTCGGCGGCGAGAGACTTCGCCTTGGTGGAGGCGGCGTCGGTCTTGGTGCCGACGGCGTCGTTGACCTGCTTGATCAAGCTGGGGCACTGGCTGGCCAGCGCGGGGCCGGCAACCAGGGCAAGGACAGCGAGAGCCAGGACCAGGATCCGCATGCTCGTGCCTCCTCGTTGAGGGGTTAGCTGCTGAAGCCGCGCCCCTTCATGCAGGCGCGATAGGCCTCGACGTATCGGGCATCGTTCCTTTTCCGCTCGTTGATCCCGTGGAGAGTGCCCGCCGCCGCGGAGACCATACCACCGTTCACCGCGCTCTTACCAGCCCCTCTGCCGGCCTCGGCGGCCGCGCTCTCCTTGACGACCTCGATGGCCTTGTCACCCGCCTGCGCGTTCGCGTACTGGTTGCACGCCTCGACGTCGGTCGGCGAGGGGGACCCGGCCACGGGAGCCGCCGCCGGCGGCGAGGGAACCACGGGAGAAAACAGGGCCTCCAGGGCCGCCCGCGGACCCCAGCCGCCCACCAGCAGCGCGGCGACCACCGCAGTGACGACGACCAGGGTGATGCCGATGGCCGTCATCTTCCACGGGAGTCCCATGTCCTCGCCGGCGGCCCGCCCGTCCGAGCGCGCCTTACCGGGCGGCATTCCGGGTGAGCCCCGCCGCGGCGGTCACCGGAGACTCGGAGGCACGGGCCCCGAGCCCGAGCAGACCGAGCGTCATCGCGAGCTGGGCCGGATCGATCGGCTTCTCGAGAAAGCTCGCGCGGCCGAGGCGCGCTGCGCGCGCCTCCACCTCGGCGCCGCCCTGCGCGCTGACGAAGAGCACGATGATCTCCGGAGTGCAGGCGCGGCAAATATCGGCGATGTCCCAGCCCGTCACCGTGACTCCCTGGACGGGCGAGAGATGGAGGTCGATGATGGCGCCGGCGAAGCGCTGGGCATTCACGTGGCGGATGGCCTGGGGGAGGTCCGCGGCGGTCTCCACGTGATAGCCGCGGCCGGTCAGGAGGTCCCGGAGACCTTCGCGGCTATGCGGCTCGTCCTCGACCACGAGTATCGCGATCGGCGCGTCGGGCATGCCTTCCACTGAGCAGGGGAAATGCCAACCATGGGGAGCCTGGGGCAGATGGAAAAACCGTGTCGGGACACGGATTTGTCGATGCCACGCCCGCGGTCGGCCGGCGGGCAATCGGGGAGGGATGACCCGCGAATGTAAGGGATACACGCCCAATGTAGGCCTTACATGGTGGGTACAAGACGAGCGTCGAGGGTCCGCAGGCGGAAAACGAATCGGGGCCCCGCGCCAGTCGCGCGGGGCCCCGGGAACAACCGATAGCGAGTCTTGCTCAGCTCTGGGGCGACAGGAGCTTGATATCTACCCGGCGTGCCTTGGCATAGACCTCGTTGCTGGGCCGCTCACCGGCAGCCAGGACCACCTTGCCCATGCCGACGGTGTGGATCCGGCGCAGGTCGATGCCGTGGCGCGATACCAGGTACCGGGCGACCGCATCCACGCGCTCGCGCGTGAGCTGGTAGTTGTAGCGCTCGGCGCCGCGCCCGTCGGCGAAGCCCTGGAGCTCCACTACCGCATTGGGATCGGCCTTGAGCGCTTTGGCCACATCCTCGATCTCGTTGATCCCCTCGTCCCGCAGCGCCGCCTTGTCGAAGTCGAAATAGACGGACTTCGTCTCGACCATGGCGAACTTGTTGCGGTTGGTGATCCGCGTGTTCAGCGCCTGCAGGCGGCTGTCCGTGTCCCGGACCGCCTCCGACGCCGACTCGGCCTGCTTCTTCGCGTCGGCCGCCAGCGTGCCGACCTGGGTGACCTTGCCATCCAGCCCCTGGATGTCCCGCTTGGCGCCATCGATGGCCTGGGCATTGGCGGCCGTCTGGTCATTGGTCTGCTTGAGGGCCGCTTCGGTCCCGTCGACGCGCGTGGACAGCTTCGTCTCGGCGGAGCCGACCTGCTCGCGGACAAAGCCCTTGGTCGCGCACGCGGAGCTGACGAGGGCGATGCCGGTGCAGAGGATCAGGGTGGTTGTCAGGTGCCTCATTTCACTTCCTCCTCGCTATGGTGGTTCCCACTTCGTTCAGATCGAGAATACGCTGGCGCTGCCGGAACAGTGGCAGAGTTCGTGCCAAGGTCGACGCGGCCACCCTTCGATCGTATAAGTGGGCTATATTTCAGGTACTTAGGAGCTAATTCTGGCTTTTAAGGAACCCCGGAAAACCTGAGGCGCGACCATTGGTGCGTGTAAGCCTTACACGGCGGAACCGGTCGTTCAGCGCCCGCGGGAGAGATCCTCGACCAGGATATAGGCCTTGTCGGCGAGGTTATACGCCCGTTGAAGGTCACGGGTGGCCATGGCCTCTTTCGACTTCGTGAGGAAGTCCTTGATCGTCGCCAGGGTGTCCTGCTGCTCGCGATCGAGGCGGCGCGGGTCCAGCTGGGAGACGAGCCGCTCCGCCCCCTCGATCCGCGTACGGGCCTGCTGGGTCAGCCGCAGCTCCTCCGCGGACGAGACCTGGGGAGACAGCACCGGCGGCGGCTCCTTCCGGACGGGTGACGAGGCCGGCGGCGGTGGCGGAGTGGCCGGCACCGGAGGCGCCGGCGCGGGGGCCGGTGTGGGCGGGGCGGGGACCGCGGCGGGCCTGGTCGGCGGCGGCGGCGGCACGACCGGGGGCAGATCGGGCGCGGGATCCCGCCGGTTCACCGGGGGCGGGGCGGGCGCCACCGGCGCGGGCACAGGGGGAGGCGGCGCGGCAGGGGCGGGCGCCGGCGGCGGGGGCGGGAGTGTCGCCACCGCGGGGGCCACGGGGGCACACCCCGTGACGGCGGCCAGCGCGAGCGCGAGGATGGCGAGCAGGGCGGCGTGGCTCATCGCACCGGCAACCGCAGCGTCATCCGCGTGCCCCCGCTGCCCAGGGGCGACTCCACCTCGATGGCGCCGTCGTGCATCTGGACGATGCGGTAGACGAGGGACAGCCCGATGCCGCTGCCGTCGGGCTTGGTGGTGTAGTACAGCGAGAAGATCCGCTCGCGGTTCTCCGGCGCGATGCCGGGTCCCTCGTCGGTCACCGACATCGCGACCCATTCCTTGCCCGGCCGGCTGGTGGCCAGGGTCACCGCCCCGCCCTCGGGCATGGACTGACAGGCATTGACCACGACGTTCAGCAAGGCCTGCCGCAGCAGCTCTTCGTCCCCGGAGACGCGCGGGCACTCGGCGTCGAGCTCCAGCACGAATCGGATGCCCGCGGGCCCCCACTCGGCCTCCAGGAGAACCGCCACGCCCTGGGTGAGCGCGTTGATGTCCACCGGCTTCAGCGAGAGCTCCTGCGGCCGGACGAAGCGAAGGAAGCCCTGCACCACGCGGTCGAGCCGGCGGATCTCGCTGCCGATCACGTCCAGGCTCTCGCGCACCTTGCCCGCGTCCGGCGCGCCGCTCTCGAGCCGCGCCTTGACCAGCTCCAGGTGGATCATCATCGCGTTCAGCGGGTTCTTCACCTCGTGGGCGACGCCGGAGGTGAGGCGCCCCAGCGCGGCCAGCTTGGCGGAATAGCTTACCAGCGACTGCAGCGTCTTGATGGACTCGAGCTCACCCGCGGAGGCGCTCTGCGAGAGGACCGTGATCCGGTCGGCCTGGAGCTGCTGGCTGAGCAGCTGGACCTGCGCGGCCAGCTCGCCCAGCTCGTCCTCGCGGTCCACTTCCAGCGGCGCGGCGGCGGCGCTCAGCTCGCCCCGCCGGAGACGATCCAGCTCGCGGGCGAGCTGGCCGATGGGCCGCATCACGCGGTTGGCGAGGAAAAGGGCGAGGAGCCAGGCGCCCGGCAGGGCCAGGCCGGCCAGGATCAGGCTCTGCGTCACCGCTTCCGTGAGCTCGCGGCGCAGCAGCGTGGTGGAGACGCCGAGCCGCACGCTGCCGAAGGGCTGCCGGTCCAGGCTGATGGCCACCGAGGTCTCGTAGGTTCGCCCGCGTCTCAGGAGGGCGTCGAAGCGGCGCACGGGATTCACCGAGCGGAGATCGGAGAGCGTGGGCGGCGGCACCAGGCGCTCGCCCTCCTTGTCGCTCTGGCTGTGGAGGATCACGCGCCCCGAGCCGTCGGCCACCAGCACGTAGAGCAGCGAGGGCGAGTACCCCACGCTGGCCTCAAGGAGGTTGCGCAGCTCGGGATCGGTGCGAAGCGCCTCGCGCGGATCCCCCTCCGGCGCGCGGGCGAGCGCGCGGGCGCTCTGCGCCACGATCTGCTTGGCGATGAGCTCGGCCTGGCGCTGCGTCTCTTCCACCGCCACGCGCGTGAGCTGGGCGAGGTGGACCACCAGGGTGGTCGTCACCACCACCAGGGTCAGCAGGGTGACGGCCAGGGCTTCCTTCGACTTGAGGCCCCAGCGCATGCTAGACGCCGTAACGGTTGAGCTTGTTGTGCAACGTCTTGAGGCTGATGCCCAGCACCTCGGCTGCCCGCGTCTTGTTGTTCCCCACCGAGGCCAGCGTCTTCAGGATGACGTCGCGCTCGACGTCCTTGAGCTTCACGCCCATCGGAACCGGCGCGCCGGCGCGAGGCTCCTCCGGGCCCGACGGGCCAGGCTCGCTGGGCAAGTCCGCGGCGGTGATGAGCTCGCCCGCGCAGGAGATGACCGCGCGCTCCACCGTATTGCGGAGCTGCCGCACATTGCCGGGCCAGTCATGCGCCAACAGCAAGCGCAGCGCCGCCTCGTCCACGCCGCGAACCTTTCGCTCGTACTTGGCGTCGAACTCTTCCACGAAGGCCTGGATGAGGAGCGGGATGTCCTCGCGCCGGGCGCGCAGGGGAGGCAGGGTGAGGGTGAAGACGTTCAGCCGGTAGTAGAGATCCTCGCGAAAGGTGCCGTCCTTGAGGCCGCGCGCGGGCTCCTTGTTGGTGGCGGCGAGGACGCGCACGTCCACCTTGATCTCCGACCGGCCGCCGATGCGCTTCAGCGCGCCGTCCTGGAGGATGCGGAGGAACTTGGCCTGGAGGGGCGGGCTCATCTCCGCGATCTCGTCGAGGAAAATCGTGCCCTGATGCGCGAGCTCGAAGCAGCCGATGCGGCGCTCCAGCGCGCCGGTGAAGGCGCCGCGCTCGTGCCCGAAGATCTCGCTTTCCAGCAGCGTCTCGGGGATGGCGGCGCAGTTGACCGCTACGAAGGGGCCCTGGCCTCGCGGTGACAGCTCGTGCAGCGTCTGCGCGGCCAGCTCCTTGCCGGTGCCGCTCTCGCCCACGATGAGGACGGGCGCGGACGTCGGCGCGGCGAGGTCGATCTGGCGGAACACCCCCTGCATGATCTTGCTCGTGCCCACCAGGCGGCCGTGCCCCCAGACCGCCTTGACCCGGCGGCGCAGCACATTGACCTCGCGCAGCGCCTCGCCCTTCTCGATGGCCTTTTCCAGCAGGATGCGCAGCCGCGCGACGTCCACCGGCTTGGTCAGGTAATCGTAGGCGCCGTCCTTGGTGGCCCCCACCGCGGTCTCGATGGTGCCGTGGCCGGTGAGGATGATGACCATGGTGAAGGGCAGCTCGGCCTGCACGGCCTTGAGCAGGCCCAGACCATCCAGCTTCGGCATCACCAGATCGGTGATGACGACGGCCGGATTCGAGTCTGCGGCCTTCGAGAGCGCTTCCTGCCCGTCGGCGGCTTCCTCGACCTCGTAACCCCAGGTCGCGACGAGCGCCGCCAGGCCCTTGCGCGAGGCCTCCAGATCGTCCGCGATGAGTACCCGATGCGACATGTCCGGCACTATGTTACCCCGTCTCGGGCCCGGTGTGCTTGACAGCCCCGGCTGGACTCCATAAAGTCCCTTCACCGTGGATCCCTTCGGGCATCTCGACGCGCTGGGCCAAGCCGCGCTTGTCCGGCGGGGCGAGGTCACGCCGCGCGAGCTGGTGGACGCGGCCATCCGCCGCGTCGAGCGCCTCAACCCGCGGCTGAACGCGGTGGTCACGCCGCTCTTCGACGACGCGCGCCGGGCCGCCGCGGTGCCGGCCGGCCACGGCCCGTTCGCCGGGGTCCCGTTTCTCCTCAAGGACCTTCTCGCCGAGTACGCGGGCGCCCGGCTCAGCGAGGGCTCGGCCTTCCTCGACGGCCACTATGTCTCCAAGCACGACACCGAGCTGGTGGCGCGATACCGCCGCGCGGGGCTGATCGTGATCGGCAAGACGAATACGCCGGAGTTCGGCATCCTTCCCACCACCGAGCCCCGCCTCTTCGGTCCCTGCCGGAACCCGTGGGATCCCTCCCGCACCACCGGCGGGTCGAGCGGCGGCTCCGCGGCCGCGGTGGCGGGCGGCATGGTCCCGATGGCCCATGCCAATGACGGCGGGGGCTCCATCCGTATTCCGGCCGCCTGCTGCGGTCTCTTCGGGCTCAAGCCCACCCGGGGCCGCAATCCGCTGGGTCCGCACTACGGCGACATCTTCAGCGGCCTTGTCGCCGAGCATGCGGTGACGCGATCGGTGCGAGACAGCGCCGCGCTGCTCGACGCCACCGCGGGGCCGGCGCCGGGCGATCCCTATGTGGCGCCGCCGCCGGCGCGTCCCTGGCTGGAGGAGGTCGGGCGCGATCCCGGCCCGCTCCGGATCGCGGTCACCCGCGCGGCCGCCAACGGCGCCAGCGTGCATCCCGACTGCGTGACCGCGGTGGACGAGGCCGCGCGCCTCGCCGCCTCGCTCGGCCATCACGTGGCGGAGGCGGCGCCCATCCTCGATGGCCAGATGCTCACCGAGGCGTTCTTCACGCTGTGGTCGGCGGGCTGCGCGTGGACAATGGCGGACTGGGCGCGCCGCACCGGCCAGACGCCGGACCCGGCGCGGTTCGAGCCGCTCACCTGGACCCTCTATCAGATGGGCGAGCGGCGCTCCGCCTCGGAGTATCTCGCCGCGGTCCAGGACCTCCAGCGCGTCTCCCGGGACGTCGCCCGCTTCTTCGGCGACTGGGACATCTGGCTCACTCCCACGCTGGCCGAGCCGCCCCTGCCGCTGGGCAGCTTCGATCCCACGCCGGACGATCCCATTCGCGGGCTGCGCCGCTCCGCCGCCTTCGTGCCGTTCACCCCGCTGATCAATGTGACGGGGCAGCCGGCCATGTCCACTCCCCTCGCCTGGAACGCGGACGGCCTGCCCATCGGCACCCACTGGGTCGCCCGCTTCGGCGACGAGGCCACCTTGTTCAGGCTGGCCGGGCAGCTCGAGGCCGCCCGGCCGTGGGCCGGACGGCGGCCCCCGCTGTCCGCGGACGTCGCATGAGTCGCCACCAGCGATCCGGAGGAACTCGGGGAGCGGTCGCGCTGCTGGTCACGGTGGCCCTCTGGGCTTTCGGCTGCGGCACCGCCGGCGTGGGGCCTCCCACCGCGGACGTCACCGGCTTCTGGACCGGAACCTGGTCCGCGCCCAATATGGGAAGCGGCACGCTGGACTTCCGGCTCGAGCAGAAGGGCGCCGCCGTCACCGGCGATCTGATCTGGCGCGGATCCATGGAGGGGCCGCGGGCCGGCGCCTCGCTCAATCCGACCGGCGCGCTCAAGGGCGCGGTCGCCGGCCGGACCTTTTCCTTCGACCGCGCGCCCTGGCCGGTCAAGGGCGACCTCACGGTGGAGGGCGACGTGATGAAGGGCATCGTCACCTTATCCCAGGCCGCGATGGTGACCGTTCGCCGTCAGCGCTGATCCACCCCAAGAGGAGATCTCCCGGATGACCCCTTACCGCCTCGCCATGGTCCTGCTTGCCGCCGCCCTGCTCCTCGCCGATGGCGCGTGGAGCGCGCATACCGGCGGCGGGCCGGATACCCAGGAGCGCGTCGCGCTGGAAAACGACACGGTGAAGATCGGCTACCTCGTCTATCTCCCGGGGGGATCGTCCGGGATTCACCTGAACCCGGAGCCCGAGATCGCCATCATCGTCGAGGGCGAGCTGACCATGGTCACCCGGAAGGGGAAGCAGGTCCACAAGCCGGGCTCGGTGATCTATCTCGAGACGGGGTCGGGGCATATCGCGATGAACGAGAGCAAGAGCCCGGTGAAGTTCTGGGCGCTGAACCTGAAGAAGTGCGACTGACCGCGATCCCGCGACCGGCTAGCCCTTGACGCTGCCCGCGGTGAGTCCTTCCACCATGTACTTCTGGAGATAGATGTAGGCGGCGATCACAGGCACCGTGGTGAGCACCGCCCCCGCCATCAGATAGCCCCAGCCGTACACGTCTCCGGTGATGAAGGACGAGAGCCCCACCGGGAGCGTGCGCAGCTTCACGTCGGTGATGAACACCAGCGCGTAGAGGAACTCGTTCCATGCCTGGGTGAAGGCGTAGAGCGCGGCCGCGAGCACCCCGGGCGCGGACAGCGGCAGCACCACTCTCCAGAAGGCGCCGAAGCGGGTGGCGCCGTCGATCATCGCCGCCTCTTCCAGCTCCTCGGGGATGGACTCGAAATAGCCCATGAGCAGCCAGGTGACGAAGGGCACGGTGAAGGATGGGTAGGCCACGATCAGCCCCGAGAGGGTGTCGGCGAGGCCGAGGTTCCGGATCTGGGCGTAGAGCGGGATGAAGAGGATGGAGGGCGGCACCAGATAGGTGATGAGGGTGGCGCTGGCCATGAACCCCCGCCCCAGAAACTTGAGCCGGGCCAGGGCATAGGCGCCCACGGTCCCGATGCCGATGGCCAGGAGCGTGCTCGACACCGACACCCAGATGCTGTTGCGGTACCAGGTGATGAAGTCCGTCTTGCGGAGCAGGTGCTCGTAATTCTCGGTCGCGAAGGGGCTGGGCCAGAACATGGAAACCAGGCTGCGCATCTGCGTCTCGGACTTGAACGAGGTCACCGTCATCCAGTAGAAGGGGAAGAGCACCAGGATCGCGAGGACGATGAGGAACGCGTAGGAGATTCCCGACTGCAGCCGCTCGAGACCCTGCCGCCCCATCTACCGGCGGCCTCGCCGCATGTACCTCGCCAGCACCACGATCACGATGGCAATGGCGGGCAGCATGTAGAGCGCCACCGCGATGGCCTCGCCGAGCCGCTGGGCGCCGAAGGCGATCTCGTAGGTGAGGACCGGCAGCACCTGGGTGGCCCCACCCGGCCCGCCCTTGGTGAGGATGTAGACGATGGCGAAGTCGTTGAAGGTCCAGATGGTGGACAGCAGCACCACGATGATCATGATGTTCTTGAGGCCGGGCAGGGTCACGTAGCGGAAGCGCTGGAGCACGTTGGCGCCGTCCACCGCCGAGGCCTCGTACAGCTCCCCGGGGATGGCCTTCATGCCGGCGAGGAAGGAGATCCCGAAGAACGGAAAGCCCCGCCAGATGTTCACCGAGATGACCGACGCCATCGCGGTTCTGGGCTCGGACAGCCAGCCCACCCCCTGGTCGAGGAGGCCGGTGACCCGCACCAGGAGGTAATTCAGCACGCCCAGGCTGAAGTCGAAGATCCAGAGGAAGTTGAGCGCGGACACCACGGTGGGCGCCACCCACGGGATGAGGAGCACGCCGGTCCAGAAGGAGCGGAAGCGGATCTTCGACGTCAGCACCAGCGCCATCACCATGCCGAGCACGAGCTTGAAGGCCACCGAGCCGAAGGTGAAGATGAAGCTGTTGATGACGGCGCGCTGGAAGAAGCCGTCATGGGTCAGCTTGATGTAGTTCTCGAGCCCCACGAAGACCGGCGGCATGCCGACGTACTTCCGCGTGAGGCTCAGGTAGATGGCGTAGCAGAACGGATAGGTTACCAGGGCCAGGGTGAGCACCACGATGGGGCCCACGAAGAGAAAGCCCATGCGGTAGTCGGGGCCCAGCCAGCGCCGGAGCCCGTCGCGCCGGGCCCCGGGCTGGAGCGCGGCGGGAAGCCGCGCGGTGGAGATCGCCACCGGTGCTGCTCCCTCTACGCCTTGCCGCGGATCTTGTAGATCTCTTCGATGCGCGCGTGCGCTTCCTTGATCGCCGCCTCGGGGGACAGCCCGCCCACCACCACGCGGCCCGCCATGTCGGTGAGGATCTTCTGTCCCTGCACCTCGGCCGCCGCCGGCGTCATGGGGCCGGGATGCCCGATGTTCACGCAGCGCAGAATGTTCTGGAGGATGGCGTCGAAGTTCGGATCGGATTTCCAGTAGGGGTTGTCCACCCGGCCCTTGTAGACCGGCCCCGCCTGGCCCACCGAGGCGTTCATGTACTCCGCGAAGCGCTTCTCGTCCTCCACGTAGCGGATCATGTCCTCGGCGAGATCGGCGTGCTTCGACTTCTGGAAGATGGCCCAGTTGTAGCAGCTCGAGCCCACGAAGCTTCCCGCCGGCCCACCCGGCGTCACCACGAGCTGGGTCTTCGGAGCCAGCTCGTGCTTCTTGGTCACCATGGCGTAATACAGGCTCGCCCCGTTGTTCGTCGTCACCAGCTTGCCCGCCATGTAGGCCTCGTTATTCGACACGTCGGTCCAGCCCATCACGCCGGGCGGCTGGATCTTGTGCTTCTGGATGGTGTCGACCGCGAACTGGAGCGCCTGCATGTTCTGCTTGAGGAAGCCCGTGCCGAGCGCCGGCTTGCCGTCCTTGTCCCAGACGCCGCCGCCGTAGTTCCAGAGGATATTGGACATGAAGCCGTCGCCGTCGTCGGAGCGGTTCAGCGTCTGGCCGAAGCCCCAGAGGTCCTTGGCCGGGTCCTGGGTCTTCTTGGCGAACTCCACCACGTCAGGATCGTAGACCTTGGGCGGCTTGAGGCCCTTGGCCTCCATGATGTCCTTGCGGATGAAGAACGCCGTCGTCATCGAATAGCGTGCCACCGCGAGGAATTTCCCGTCCGCCTTCATGGCCCGCTCCGCGAAGGGCAAGAGTCCGCCCTTGGCGCCCGCCACCTCGGCGGCCACCTTGCTCATGTCACGCAGGGCCGCCTTGTAGCGCATGGGCCCGTAGATATTCATCTCCGCGATGTCGGGGGGGTTACCGGCCTCGATGGCGGCGACGAACTTTTGCTCGCGGTCGCCGAAGGTGGCCCAGTCCGTCTCCACCTCGACGTTCTTGTCCTTGGCCCAGGCCTCGATGTGCTTGGCGATGACGTCGTTGGCGCCGGTGACGAAGCTCTTGAAGAGCCAGACGCGCAGCTTGGTCTTGGCCTGCGCGTGCGCCATCTGGTTGAGCGCCTGAAGCCCGGCCGCGGTGCCTCCGGTGATGATGGCCGCCTTGCGGAGGAACTCGCGGCGGGCGATGACGTTGGCGTCGAGCTGCTCGGCCAGTGAGCGAAGGCGGCTATCCATCGAGTCCCCCTTTGGATGACGACGGGCGCAGTATGGGCTGCCGACGTGATGCTACTCCATCCCCCCCGACCGGTACAAGCCTCGGTGACGTTCGAAAAAGTCAACTCGTGTCTTGACCGGCTCCGGACCTCGGGATAGTGTGAGCCAGCCTTTCTACCTTCAGCGTGACGACAACCGAAAAAAGGAGAGCGCGGATGAGCGGAGCAGCGACGCCGGTGGCACACGAGCGAGTGGTGCGGTGGCTGGAGGAAGGTCAGGGGCAGTTCAGCGCGCTCCTCGGCATCCTCAACGACTATCACCGGCTCCAGCGCGTCGTCGAGGCCAACGAGCAGGAGCTCGAGCAGCTTCGCAGCCTGCAGTACGAGGTGGAGAAGCTGCGGAACCAGCTCCAGTCCAGCGAGGCCGACTGCGACAAGCTCCGCCACGAGGTCGGCACCTACCGCGGGGAGACCGAGCGCCACGTCAAGGAGCGCGAGGACATCGCGGCCTCGCTCACGCGCTCGATGAACGAGGCCCTGGCGCGCCTGCGCGGCGAGCCGGTCTAGCGCCCGGGAGGACCGCCGCGCAAGAGGCGAGCGTCACCGCCAAGGAGACCGTCCATGTACGACATGGCGCTGCTGAAGAATCTGCGGAAGATGGCCACGCTGGCTCCCACCGCCTGGCCGGCCTTTCAGGCCTTCGACCGGGCCGCTCTCGCCGACGGCGCGGTGCCGGCGAAGTACAAGGAGCTGATGGCGGTGGCGGTGGCGCTCACCACGCAATGCCCCTACTGCATCGAGGTGCACACGGGGAAGGCGCGGAAAGCGGGCGCGGGCGATGCCGAGATCGGCGAGACCATCCTGGTGGCGGCGGCCTTGCGCGCGGGCGCGGCCATCGCGCACGGCTCCCACTGCCTGAAGGACGAGTAGCGGCCGGAACTGGGGCGGGTCTAGCGGACGCCGAAGCCGCGCGCCATGAAGGCGGCCACGAAGACCATGACCACCACGAGCGCCATCTCCACGTGGTTGATGACGTAGAGCCCGCGCGCGGATGACGTGTCGGGCATCGCGCCCCGGCGCAGCCCCGCGCGCCAGCGGATGAAGGTGGTCATGGGCCGGATCTCGACGAGCAGGATGGCGGCGAAGAGCGCCATCTTGGTCCAGAAGAGGGTCGAGGCGAGATAGAAGGCCGTCCCCTTCTCGAGCCCGCCGAAGGCGCGCAGCAGCCCCGTCAGCAGCCACAGCCCGGCCGCGACGCCCCACACGTTGTCGGCGACGAAGAGCCGCCGGAGCCCGGCCGTGTCCAGGGTTCCCCGCAGCGCGCGGCCGCGGAAATACACCGACGAGAGCCCCAGGGCGAGCGCGAGGAGGTGCAGCGCGGAGACAATGGCGGCGATCATGCGTGAATGAAGCGTGTGCCCGTCCGGTCGAATGGGTCCGGGGGCAGCCCGAGGTATTCCTTCCGGATGTGGTCCCAGAGGGCGAGGCGAGACCAGTCGGGCGCGGCCAGATACTCGTGGTGGTCTCCCAGGAACGGATTCGGCAGGAGCACGGTGAGCTGCTGCTCGTCGTGGCCGTTGAGGAGGCGCAGCCCCCAGGAGTCGGGCGCGCCGTCGGCGTTGACACGGCGGTAGAGCTCGGCGCGCTTGGTGCGGCGGTGGCGCGCGAGGGCGGGGGGCGTCGGATTCGACGCGCTGCCTCGATGCTCGCCGATGCAGAGGTGGAAGTGCCACTCGCCGAGATCCACGGTGAGGTAGCCGTCGAGCATCCCGATGCGCCGCGGCGCCGCGGCGGCCTGGATCTCCCAGGCCGAGCCCTGGATGAGCGGGCCGAAGGTGATGGATCGCCAGTGGTTCTCGAAGAGATCGCGCAGCAGCCGCTCCAGCAAGGCCGCCGAGGGCTCGAGCGGCCAGACCTGAAGCAGGCCCATACCGGGCTCGTCCTGCGTGACGGGCGGCACGCTCAGGGTGGTCATCGCTGGCGCTGATTCTACACGGAACCTCTCGCCACGGAATGCCGGCGCATTGACGGGCCCCGCCCCGCGTGGGAGCATGCGCCGGTGACTCGCCCCGTCTTTCCTCTGCGCGCGGTGCGCGGGCTTTTCCTCGAGCGCCAGCATCTCGCGCGCCCGCGCGCGCAAGGGCTCACGCCCCACCGGCTCGGCCGCTTCGTGGAGGACGCGGGCGGGCTGCAGCTCGACTCCATCAATGTGCTCGAGCGCGCTCACTACCTGACGGTATGGAGTCGCTTCGGGCCCTATGACCGCGCGCGCTTCGACCGGCTCGTCTATCGCCGCCGCCTGCTCTTCGAGTACTGGGCCCACGCGGCCTGCCTCGTGCCCGTGTCGTTGCTGCCCTGGTGGCGGCGGGCCATGCTCGACTACGAGGTGCGCCACACCGGATGGTCGGGGCTCCAGCGCAACGCGCGGGTGCTGCGCGAGGTGCGCGCGGCCGTCCACGAGGGCGGGCCCCAGGTGGCGGCCGAGCTCGAGCGCCGGCCCCGCCGGGCCGCGGGCGGAGGATGGTGGGCGTGGCGCCCCGTGCACCACGCGCTCCACCACCTCTGGATGACCGGCGATCTCGCCATCCACTCGCGCCGGCACTTCCAGAAGCGCTTCGATCTCGCCGAGCGCGTGCTGGGCGAAGGCATCGCCGCCGCCCCCGTCACCACCGAGGAGTTCCGCCGCTGGCATATCGAGCGCTCGCTGCACGCCATGGGAGCGGTCACGGAGAAGGACCTCAGCGGCTACCTCACCTTCCCTCGCGCCGCCGCCATGGGCCGGCGCGCCGCCTTTGCCGGCATGCGCGAGCGGGGCGAGGTGGTGGCGGTCGAGGTGGAGGGCTCGCGCGCCGCGTGGTGGGCCCTCGCGCGCGACCTGCCCGCGCTCCGCCGCGCGGGCCGGCGGCCGCTCTCCAGGGGCACGACCTTGTTGTCGCCATTCGATTCCCTGCTCTGGCACCGCGACCGCGTGGCGCGGCTCTTCGGCTTCGAGTACCGCATCGAGGTCTACACGCCGGGGCCGAAGCGCGTGCATGGCTACTACAGCTTGCCCATCCTCCACGACGGCCACCTCATCGGCCGCCTGGACGCCAAGACGGAGCGCGCGGAGAAGCGGCTGGAGGTGCGGCACGCGCACTTCGAGCCCTGGCTGGCGAAGGGGAAGCCGGCGCCCCTGGATGGCGAGGTGCTCGACCCGGAGGCGGCCCTCGAGGGCGTCGCCGGCGCCATCGTGTCGCTGGGCGCCTTCGTGGGCACCCAGCGGATCACGCTGGGCCGCGTGACGCCGGGCCGGCTTCGAGCTTCGCTGGCCCGGCGTCTGCGTGCGGCCGCCGGCTAGGGGTTCCGGCCGATCGTCCGGTAGAGCTCCGCGACCGGCACCACGCGGCCGTGCAGCGGCAGGATCTGGTCCACCACCAGTCCCTGCCGGGCGATATTGTCCGCGAGATTGATGCTGAAGGGGCTCACCGGGGTGGGCGGCGGCGTGTTCGGGGGCAACGGCGTGAAGACGTCCGCCTCGATCAGCAGCTTCTCGGCGGGCAGATACACCATCAGGAGCCCGTCGTCATGCGCGTTGCCGGCGATGTGGCGCACGTCCACCGTGCGCGCGCCGTCGGTGAGCACGCGCCGGTCACGCACGCCCTCGACCATGCCCTTCTTGCCCGACTTCGCCAGGTGGTCCGGCGCGATGGTGGCGGGCGCGGCCAGCGTCCGCTCGAAGAAGGCGCGGTGCAGCTCGTGGGTGATCACGGTGACGCCCTCGGCGGCGAAGGCGCGCAGGCCGCCCGTGTGGTCGAAGTGGTTGTGGCTGGCGATGACGTAGCGGATCGGCTTCCCCGGCACCAGCCGGCCCGTCTCCGCGATGACCGCCAGCGCCCGCTCGTCGTTGAGCGGCGCCTCCGCGACGACCACATGGTCCCGCATCTCGATGACCACGCTGTGATGACTGCCCCCCGCCACGTACCAGACGCCGTCGGCCACCTTCTGGCTCGCCACCCGCGCATAGAAGCCCGCCGCCTGCCGCGCCGGCTCGGGCACCGAGATGGCCGCCGCCGCGTTCGGCCGCACGTCGGTGACGGTGATGTCGAGCGTTGGGAACCCGGCGGCCGACTGCCGGATGCGCATCGGGTGCTTCACGCCGCCGAAGTCCTTGTAGTCCGAGTAGAGGATCTCGACCGGGAGGTCGCCCACCACGGGATTCGGCAGCAGCGCCTCCACGCGCTCCACGAGATTCTGGTCGTTGAGGGTGGCGCGCAGGCTGAAGCGCCCGGGCACCGCGAAGGCGATGGTCCGCCCCTGGACGGTGCCATTGTTCGCCATCGCGCCCTTGATCACGCCATGCGGGGTGGACCAGAGCTGGAACTGGCGCTCGGCCAGCCCGATGGGCGCGGGCACGGGGGCATCCGCCACCACGTTCCAGGAGATATCGCCGCTCACCAGCAGGATCTGCCGCGCCTCGCCGCGCACGGGTTGCACGCCGCCGCCACGCGGCGGATCCTCGGCCTGGGTGCGCACATAGTCGTCCCGCAGCGAGGCGGTGTCATAGTCCACGTCCCGCGTGAGGCTCTTCACGTTGAACTTCGGCCAGGCCAGGCCGGGGGCGGGCGCCTGCCCCGCCGAATAGCTCATGCCGCTGCCGGTGAACTGGATGGACTTGAGGCCGGCCGCTCCCGAGGCCCGGGCGGCGCTCTCGAGCGCAGTGCGGGCGTCCTGGGCCCAGGCGGCGGAGGGAGCGAGGAGCACGAGGGCGACGAGCATTGCGGCGACGATGCCGTTCATGCGGAGCCTCCTTCTCTATATCGGAGCGTTGGGATCGTGAGGGTGCGGGGGGCGCGAGCGGCCCCATCCTGCCCTGCTGGCCCCGCCCCGTCAAGGCGCGCACGCCTCGGGCAGGGTGCCGGGCGACTCGCGCGGGCATCGGGCGCGCCGCCGCGCGGGTGTCTCGGATATAGCGAAAAACTATCGCGCGCGCTCCTGGCATCGAATCTGCTCTGCTCCCCCCCGTGAAATCGATCGGGACCCGCGCCCGGGTAGCCATGCACCGGCTTGGACGCCGGCCGCGCTTTTCCGTGGCCCTCGTGGCCCTTGTCGTCGGGCTCACCATGTTCACCGGCGCCGCGATCGGCGGCCTCGCCTGGCGAGAGCAGCGGGCCCAGGCGCGCGCCATGGCCGACGCCGCCACCGCCCAGGCCGCCGGACTGGTTGCCGCCCACACCACGCGCTTCCTGCGCAATGCCGAGTGGGCGGCGCGCCTCGGACCTCAGCTGGTGGCCCAGCGTCGCCTCGACCCCGGGGACTTCGATGCCCTCGAGCGCCACGTGCTCGGCGTGCTGCGCGCCCATCCCGAGCTGACCTGGGTGAGCTACGGCGACCGCGAGGACCGCTTCGTGGGCGCGTGGCGGGATGGCGCCGGCGTGCTCTACGTGAACCGGAGCTTCCCGCACGGCAGCGGCATCCGGATGGAAGAAGACCGCATGGGGCCCGACGGCGACCGCCAGCCGGTCAAGCGATCCGACGACCATCGCTACCGCCCCAGCTCACGGCCGTTCTTCCGCGCCGCCGAGGCGCGGCGCGACCTCATCTGGACGGATCCCTACGAGTTCTACGCCAGCGGCGGGCCGGGGCTCACCTGCGCCGTCCCCGTCCTCGACGAGACCGGGCAGGTGCGCGGGGTGTTCACGGTGGATTTCTCCCTGACCCGCCTGGCCGAGTTTCTCGACGGAGTCGAGGTGTCGCCGCATGGGCGCGTCTTCCTCGCCACATCCGACGGCACCCCGCTGGTGGAGCAGCGCCGGCCCCGGACCGACGGCGCCACGCCGGTGCCCGCCCCCGATCTCGTCCGGTCGCAGATCGCCGAGGACGGCCGCACGGCCTTCGAGTTCCTCCACGGGAACCGGCGCTACATCGCGCGGACGGTGCTCCTGCCCGCAGGCGCGCCCGGGTGGCTGGCGGAAGTGGTGGTGCCGGAGCACGACTACACCGCCCATGTGGATGCTCAGGCGCGGCGCGCCCTGCTGCTGGGCGCGCTCGCCGTCCTGGTCGCCATCGTCTGCGGCGTGGCCACCGCGCGCTGGATGGCGCGCCCGCTCCAGGATCTGGCCGGGCTCGCGCTGCGGATCCGGCAGGGGCATCTGGAGGTCGCCGCGCCGCCGCGCAGCCGGGATGAGATCGGCGTGCTCGGCCGCGCCATGACGGAGATGGTGCGCGCGCTCCGCGATCGGGAGTTCGTCCGGGAAACGCTCGGCCGCTACGTGAGCCCCGAGCTGGCCGAGCGCGTGCTGCGCGATCGGGGCGCGGTGCGGCTGGGGGGCGAGCTGCGCGAGGTGGTCATCCTGATGTCCGACCTGCGCGGCTTCTCCGAGCTCTCGGAGCGGCTGGGCCCCCAGGCCATGATCGACCTCCTCAATCGCTATCTGGCCGCCATGACGCGCGTCATCCACGCGCACGGCGGAATGATCAACGAGTTCATCGGCGACGCCATCCTCGTTCTGTTCGGCGCGCCCTTCCAGCGCGACGACGATCCCGGCCGCGCAGTGCGCTGCGCGTGGGATATGCAGCAGGCCCTGTCCGAGGTCAACGAGGAGAACCGCCGGCTGGGGCTGCCCGAGCTGGCCATGGGCATCGGCGTCCACGTGGGCCAGGTGGTGGCGGGCAATATCGGCAGCCGCGACCGCGTCAAGTACGGGGTGGTCGGCTCGGCGGTGAACCTCACCGCGCGCATCCAGGCGGTGGCGGCCGGCGGTGAAGTGCTGCTATCGTCCGCCATCGCCGCGCGGGTGCGCGGCGCCGCGCGCCTCGGCCGCCTGCGGCGCATGCGCGCGAAGGGATTCGCGCACTTCGTGAAGATCGCGCGACTCGAGGGGCTGGAGGGCGCTCCCGCCCCCGAAGCGCGCGGCGCCCACGAGGCCCAGTGGCTCGCGCGCGCCGGCGCCAAGGGAGCGTGGTAGCGCACTACACCGGGTAGTACTCGACCGCGCCCGTATCCCCATCGTAGATCATGTCGTACGGGAACCAGTAGATGACCTCGTCGCCCCAATCGTCGATGTAGGAGTAGCCGATCCAGACGAGACCCAGGTACTGGCTCTGGGCGACGTCGGAGGACACGAGCCGGATCCCAGGCATCGGGCTGTCCACCATCTTCTTGGTGGTCTTGTATTTCGTGACCCGGACGTCGCCCTTCTCGGCGTGTCTCACTTTCACGCCGGTGATCTTGCCCTTGGACACGTTCACGGACGCGGTGTGCTTGCCGTTCTCGTGGAGCTTGTGAGTCCCGTCTTTCTTGATCTTGTCGCCGACCATGTCCTTGCCGGACATGTGCTTGTGCTGCTTCTTTTCCTTCGGCTTGGCGCCGCCCTGCTCCTTGCGGTCTTGCGCCTTGTCCTTGTCCTTGGGCTGGGCGAGCGCGGAGCCGTCGGCCATGATCAGGCCGAGGACCACGAACAGCGGAGCGAGAAGACGAACGATGCGAATCATTGCGTCACCTCCGGGTTTGATGGCTCTATGGGACCGAGAAAAGCAAAGACTGTGCCGACTGGAACAGTCAGAGCGGACGCACCTTTAGCTCGGTAGACTGAGATCGAGGCGGCGGCGGAGAAGAAACTACCCGTCAATCGTTACCGCATGCCGGAGAAAGAGAGGCTTCGCCCGTGCCAGCCTTCATCACCGCCGAGCACCCGGATACTCCCGACGCCCTGCTCCTGATCAACGAGCTGCAGACGCATCTGGAGTCGTTCTATCCACCCGAGAGCCGCCACGGGTTCAGTGTCGAACGGTTGATCGCCGACGCGGTGGCGTTCTTCGTGTTGCGCGCCGACGGCCGTCCCGCCGGTTGCGGCGGCATCAAGCTGGTCGGCCGCGAATATGGCGAGCTCAAGCGCATGTTCGTCCGCCCGGAGTTCCGCGGCGCCGGCTTCGGCGAAATGCTGGTGGAGCATCTCGCCGCGCATGCGCTCGCCCACGGCGTCACGCTGCTCCGCCTCGAGACCGGCATTCACCAGCAAGCCGCCATCCGGCTGTATGAGCGGCTGGGCTTCCGCCGGATACCCCCCTTCGGCCCCTACACCAACGACCCCGTCAGCCTGTGCTACGAGAAGCGACTGTCCAGCGTTTCGCCACTGTGAGCGACAGGTCGCCGTTTACGCCTGAAGACTCCAAGCGTAGGGGCCCCTAAAGGCGCCGTGAGCTAACGACGTCTGCGTTCAGCGGTCGCGCCACGCGCGTGGCCATGTTTCCGAGCGCCTCGTGATCGGCGGCGACGTCACTGCCGCCCCGCGGAGTGTGTGGACCCGGAAGTGAAGCGGATCGGTTACCGCGGTGTCTCCGAGCCACACCGTGCACCATTCGGAGCGGGGTTCGACTCGATCGCCGGACGAAGCGAGGCCCGCGACCGTCACGAAGTTGAAGCCGCTGTCGTCTTCTGCGATCCCGTCGATGAGGAGAGGCTCAAACGTCCCGCGGGCGGAGCGTTTGACGATCGTCACCTCGGGCGTCACCCGGCTCGCCGCGGACATCGACGGCACGACGTCGTCCCAGCAGAACGTCGCGGGCGGCACACGTCGCTTGCCGTGCTCCGCATCGCTCAACAGCGGGTCGAGTCCGGCATGCGGCGGGTACCGCAGTGGGCCGACGTTGGCCAGCGTGAACGCCCATGCGAGACCGGCCCGGTGATGGAAGTCGATCGGCACGCTACGCCGCGGCGGCGTCGATAGCGTGGCCGCCAGCGAGGCCAGTCGACGACCGAGCAGCGGCCCGGCCTGCGGGCCCCAGAGCGTGGAGGCCCCTTCGTAGTGCTGAAGCGCGTACTCCTCGGGCGTCGCAAAATACGACAGGTACTCGTTGGCGAGCCCGACGAGCACAACGCGCTCGGGCTGCCACTTCGCAGCCTCGGCCACCCACGCCGCAACGCGCCGGCCCATGATCGTGGTGAACTCGCCGGGCAGCGTGACGAAGAGCAGACCGCCCACCTGGTGCACCGCCAGCGGCGCCTCGGCGGGAAGACTGGCGCTCGGCGCCAGCAAACGACCGAACGTGCCGAGCGCCGCACGCTTGGCGCCATGCCCGGGCACGCCGCTTCCGGTGACGCCCTCACCCCAGCCGAGCCACGACAGCAGCCAGTGATTGCTCTCCGAGCCGCCCAGCGCGCCCGCGCCGACCAGCGGGAAGTCGGCCGCACAGATCGACTCGCCGTCGACGCACCGCCCGGCCATCGGTTGGCGCGTCACTCCGCGACGAATGGCGCCGTCCACTCGCTCGCGAGCCGGATTCGCGACGATGGCCTGCCCCAGACGCTCTCCCAGTCGCAGCGCAGCGCCACGGTCTCGGTGCCGCGACACGACGGACACGTCGCCCTCCGCGCCGTTGAAGAGGCCGACCACGGCCTCGGGCGACTGGCCGTGGAGGGTCCGCTCCGCGTAGTTCGCCGCGACGCCAAAGATGTCGGCGGAGTACACCGGCGTGGCCCGTCCGAGCAGGGTGGGGTGCATGGCCACGAACGCGGCGACGCCG
>DASRWT010000053.1:0-12263 GCA_035654455.1 Candidatus Nitrosocosmicus sp.
GGGGAGAATCCGAAGCCGCGCGCGTCGGTGAGGATCCGGAGCGACTTGACGGTGGCGGTGTAGTTGGCGAGGGGCTCGCCCATGCCCATGTACACCACGTGAGTGATGCGGGCCCCCGCACGGAGCCGCCCCCGGGCGACCATCACCTGCCCGGTGATCTCCCCGACGGTGAGGTCGCGGCCCAGCCCCATGGTGCCGGTGAAGCAGAAGGTGCAGCCGAATCCGCAGCCCACCTGGGATGACAGGCACAGCGTGAGGCGATCGTCGTCGGGCATGAGCACGGACTGGATGCGGGCACCGTCGGCGAGGCGGAGCACGAGCTTCTCGCTGCCGTCCTGGGACGGCGTGGCCCGCTCCAGCTCCGGCACGCGAACCTCGCCGCGCTCGGCCAGCGCCTGCCGGAAGTCGCGCGAGAGGTCGGTCATGGCCGCAAGATCGCTCACGCCCCGGCCGTAGATCCAGCCCGCCAGCTGCCGGCCGCGATATCGGGGCGCCCCGAGCGATTCGGCCAGCGATTCCAGCTCGTCGGGAAGGAGATCGAGAAGATTTGTCCGGGACATACGCCGGGTAGGATAGCACAGCGGATTGGGCAGTCGGCTGGCGCGGACTATCCACCGATCCTGTGGCTCACCGGTGGATAACCCGGTGGGTCATTCTGTCCCGGTGACGAGATCTCGCGCACTAAGAGCACTTCGCCTTTCCGGCAGGCAGTCGCCCTACTCCGGCTCGACCACGATGAGATAGAGGTCGAGAAGGTTGGTATTGGTGGGCCCGGTGAGCAGAAGATCGCCGAGCGGCTCGAGCGCCGCATGCGAGTCGTTGTCGGCGAGTCGAGCCGCCAGGTCCACGTGGGCCGCGCGTGCCCGGCGGGCGCTCTCGCCGTCGGCGATGGCCCCCGCGGCGGTGGTGGGGCCGTCGCTGCCGTCCGTGCCCGCCGCGAGCACGACCGCGCCGGTCAGGCCCTCGAGCTCGATGGCGGCGGCGAGCGCGAGCTCCTGACAGCGTCCGCCGTTGCCCTGGCCTCGCACGGTCACGGTGGTCTCGCCGCCGGCGATCACGCAGCAGGGGGGCGCCACGGGGCCGCGGCCCGCCTTGAGGTCGCGCGCCATTGCCGCGAAGCGCCGGCCCACGTCCACCGCCTCGCCCTCCAGGGTGCGCGTGAGGACAAGCGGCGTGAGGCCCAGGGTCCGGGCCGCCGCCGCCGCGGCGTCCACCACCACGGTGTTGTTGCCGATGATGCGGTTCCGGACCCGCTCGAAGAGGGGGTCGCCCGGCTTGGGCGTCTCCGCGATCTTCCCCTCTATCCCCTGCTGGAGCCGCGTCACGATGGAGGGAGCCACCTGGTCCCGGATATCGAACCGATCAAGGATGCGCATCGCCTCCGCGAAGGTCGAGTCGTCGGGAGCGGTGGGGCCGGAGGCGATCACATCGAGGGGGTCGCCGTTGACGTCGGAGAGGAGCAGGGCCTCGACCCGGGCGGGCGCCGCCGCGCGCGCGAGCTGACCGCCCTTGAGCGTCGAGACATGCTTCCTCACCGCATTGAGCTGCTTGATATCGGCCCCGGCACGCAGGAGGAGCCGGGTGAACGCCTGCTTCTCCGCCAGCGTGATCGGGGGCGCCGGCGCGGGGGTGAGGGCCGAGCCCCCGCCGGAGATGAGGACCAGCACGAGGTCGTCCGCGGTCGCGCTCGCGGCCAGATCACGGATGGCGCGCGCCGCGTCGGCGCCGCGCTGGTCCGGGACCGGGTGCCCCGCCTCGAGCAGCCGCACCCGGCGGGTCGGCGCGAGATGGCCGTCCTTCACCGCGACCACGCCGGCCACCACGCGGTCGCCCAGCGCCTCCTCGGCCGCGGCGGCCATGGCGCCCGACGCCTTCCCCGCCCCCACCACCAGCACCCGGCCGCGGGAAGGAAGGTCCAGCCCCGCGAGCGCCTGGCGGACGAGCGGGCCGACGCCGCTGGCCCGGAGCGCGGCGTCGAACACCGCGCGGGCCTTCTCGCGCAGGGTCACCGCGCGAGCTTCTGGAGCCGGCGGCCCGCCTCGATGAGCATGTCGTCCGTCTTGGGGAAGCAGAACCGGATCTTGGTCCGGCCCAGCTCCGCGTGCGCGTAGAAGGACGAGCCGGGGACGGTGGCGACGCCCACCTCCTTGATGAGGTGCATGGCGAAGGCGGTGTCGTCCGCGCAGTCGTAGCGCTTCATGAAGTGGGCGGCCTCGGTCAGGATGTAGTACGCCCCGCGCGGCTTCCAGGCGATGAATCCGGCCGCCTCCACCTGATCGAAGAGGAGATCGCGGCGGGCCTGATAGCTCTCTCGCAGATAGGTGTAGTAGGAGTCGGGGAACTCGAGCGCGGTGACCGCGGCCTCCTGCAGGGGGTGCGGGGCCCCCACGGTGATGAAGTCGTGCGCGCGCCGGATGCCCAGCGACAGCTCCGCGCTCGCGATGGCGTAGCCGACCCGCCAGCCCGTCACCGAGTAGGACTTCGAGATCCCGGAGATGGTGACGGTGCGGTCGGCCATCCCGGGCAGGGTCGCGATGGGCGTGTGCCCGGCGCCGTCGTAGACGATGTGCTCGTAGATCTCGTCGGTGATGGCGAGGAGATCGTGCTTGAGGCAGACGTCCGCGATCTGCTGGAGCTCGACCCGGGAAAAGACCTTCCCGGAGGGATTGTTGGGGCTGTTGAAGACGATGGCCCGGGTGCGGGGCGTGACCGCGCGGGCGAGCCGGTCGGGGTCGAAGCCGAAGTCCGGGGGCTCCAACGGCACCCAGATGGGCTTGGCGCCGGCGATGATGCAGCCCGGCCCGTAGTTCTCGTAGAAGGGCTCGAAGATGATCACCTCGTCGCCGGGGTTGAGCACGGCGAGGAGGGTGGCGAGCATGGTCTCCGTCGATCCGCAGCACACGGTGACATGGCGCTCGGGGTCCAGCTCCATCCCGTAGAAGCGCCGGTACTTCTCGCAGATGGCGCGGCGGAGCCGCGGCGTGCCCCAGGTGATGGCGTACTGATGGAAGTCGCCGTCCAGCGCCCGGTGCGCGGCCTCCACGAGCTCGCGCGGCGGCGGGAAATTGGGCATGCCCTGGGCGAGGTTGATGCCGTCGTACTGGTTGTTCACCCGCGTCATCTCGCGGATGACGGACTCGGTGAATCCCTGCACCCGCTTCGAGATGCCGATCATCGCGCGCTCCCCGTCACGCGAGCACCACGTCCCGCTCGATGGGATCCACCGTCACGCCCTGCGCCTCCAGCCAGGCCACGCCTCGCTGGAGGCAGTCCTCCGCGCCCTCCAGCTCGAGCACGACCCAGCCGTGGTCGGCCCGCACCTCGGCGCGGCGAATATTGGGAACCAGATCGAAGTCCTTGACGAGGTAATACACGAGCGGCTGCTGGACGAGCGCGGCGGGAAAGGTCAGCCGCAGCCGGAGCCGGGCCGGAGCCCACATGCGCGCTTACCGCCCCCCGGCGATGGCGGGCACGATGGACACGGAGTCGCCGGCCTTGAGCGTGGTCTTGGCGCCCTCGAGGAAGCGGATGTCCTCCTCGTTGACGTAGATATTGATGAAGCGGCGCAGCTCGCCGCCCTCGTCCATGAGCCGGTCGCGCATTCCCGGGAACTGGCGCTCGAGATCCTCGATGACGGCAGACACGGTGTCGCCGGCGGCCTGGACCTCCGCGGCTCCCTTGGTCACGGTGCGAAGCGGCGTCGGAATGCGGACGGGCACGGCCATTAGAATCCCCCCTTCGACTTGAGATCGGCCAGCGCCCGGTCGAAGACCGAGAGCGAAGGCCGGATGGTGGCGGCCACGGACAGCCGGTCGTGGAGCACGTCCGGCGTCTTGAGCCCGTTGCCGGTGATGCAGAGGACGAGCGGCTCGTCGCGCGGAATGTGGCCGGCCTCGAGGAGCTTCCGCGCCGCCGCCACCGTCACGCCGCCCGCGGTCTCGGCGAAGATGCCCTCGGTGCGGGCGAGGAGCTGCATGCCCTCGACGATCTCCTCGTCGGTGGCGTGCTCACCGTATCCCCCCGACTCCTTGACCGCCCGGTAGGCATAGTAGCCATCGGCCGGGTTGCCGATGGCCAGCGACTTGGCGATGGTGTCGGGCCGTACCGGCACGAGCACGTCGGTGTCGTTCTTGATCATGGTGACGATGGGCCCGCAGCCGGCGGCCTGGGCCGCATGCACGCGGGTGCGGCCCTCGGGAATGAGTCCGAGGCTCCGCCACTCCGCAAAGGCCTTGGCGACCTTGGTGAGGAGCGAGCCGCCCGCGCAGGGCACCACCACGTGACCGGGCGCCCGCCAGCCGAGCTGCTCCGCGATCTCGTAGCCGACGGTCTTGGAGCCTTCACCGTAGTACGGCCGCAGGTTGATATTGGCGAAGGCCCAGCGGTACTTGTCCGCGATCTCGGAACAGAGCCGGTTCACCTCGTCGTAAGTCCCCTGCACCGCCACCAGGGTGGGATTGTAGACCAGGGTCGCGGTGACCTTGCCCTGCTCGAGGTCCACGGGGATGAAGACATAGGCCTTGAGCCGCGCCTCGGCGGCGTGCGCGGCCACGGAGTTGGCCAGGTTCCCCGTGGACGCGCAGGCCACGGTGTCGAAGCCGAACTCGATGGCCTTGGCCATCGCCATCGCGACGACGCGGTCCTTGAAGGAGCAGGTGGGATGGCAGACGCCGTCGTTCTTGATGTACAGCTCCCGGACGCCCCATTCCTCGCCGAGGTTCCGGGCGCGCACCAGAGGCGTCAAGCCCACCGCCGATCCCACCGGGGGCATGGCGTCCGCGTCGAGCTCGACGGGGAGGAAATCCGCGTAGCGCCAGATGCTGCGAGGCCCCGCTTCGATGCGGTCGCGGCTCGTGCGCGCGCGGATCGCGGCGTAGTCGTAGTCGACCTCGAGGGGGCCGAAGCAGAACTCGCAGACATGCGCGGGCGAGGACGGATAGGAGCGCCCGCACTCCCGGCACTTGAGTCCCTTCAACCTGTTCAATGGCCTCTCCATCGGTAGGGGATTTGAGCCCCGAAAGTAGCTGCACGATCGCGGCATGGCCGCTGCCGCGATCACCGATCTCTGCATCACGATTTCGACTACTTAACACTCGGAAGAAAGGAATGTCAATGCAACCGGCGCTGCTATGATCGCGGTCAATCGTGCTCTTCCGCCTGCTGGTTCCGGCGATCCCCCTCACCGTCTACGCCGTCGCGTGGGGGTGGACGGCGCTGGGCCGAGGCGTTCCCGGCGGCGACGACCATCCCGGGCAGCTCTACCGGCTCATTCACGCCATCACGCTGGGGCCGGCGCCCTGGCACTGGAATCCCGGCTGGTGGGCGGGATATCCCGAGCTGCAGTACTATCCCCCCGGCCTCTTCTATGTGGGGGCGCTCGTCCACTACCTGGCGCTCGGCTTCCTGAGCCCGGGCGCGATCTATCTCGGCCTCGTCTGGCTGGTCTTCCTGCTGCCGGGCGCGAGCGCCTACGTGCTGCTCGGTCGGGTGCTGGGTCACGGCTGGCTCGCGCTGCCCGGCGCCTTCCTCGTCCTCACTCTGTCGGCCGAGTCGCGCAGCGGAATCGAGGAGGGCTTGCGGTGGGGCCTCGTGGCCGCGCGGCTGGGGTGGGCCCTCCTTCCTCTGCTGGCGCTCTCGTTGCTGCCCTGGGTGGAGGGCAATGGCCGGCCTCGAGGGGCGCCCGCGCTCCTGCTCGCCGCCGTGGCCCTGTCGCATCCCGCGCACCTGCCGGCCGCTCTGCTGCTGGCGCTGCTCGCCGGTGTGGTCGCGCCGGGCGGATGGCGCGCCTGGTGGCGCGAGATGACCCTCGTCGTCGGCGTGGGCCTCGGCCTCGCCGCCTTCTGGCTCCTGCCGCTCATCGCGCATCTCGCGCTGGGGCCGCCCATGGCGCTCCCCCTGGCCTGGGGCGATGCGTCACCCTCCGCGCTGGCCTCGAGCTTCGCGCGTCGCCCCCTGTTGCTGGCGCTCCTCGCCGCGAACATCGCGGGCTGGCTTGGCGTGGCGCTCGGCATCCGTCCGCCGCGCCGGGTCCTCTGGCTGCAGGCGCTGGCTCCGGTCCTCTTGCTCGTCATCGCTGCCGACGCCGTCGTGGGCGAGCGGGCGGATCTGCTCTGGCTTCCCGCCGACCGGCTCGTGGATGGGTTCCTGCTCGCCCTGATCCTGGGGGGCTGCGCCGCGGTCGCCGTTCTCGTGCGGGCGGGCGTCGCGCGCTATGAGTGGAACCCGCCGTGGGCCGCGGCGGGCATCGCCACCGTGCTGGGGCTCACCATCGCGGTCTTGCTGGCCGGCGCCCCGCCCGGCTCGCCGGAGCCCTCGGTCTCGCTGTGGCCGCGAGCGCGCGACTGGCCGACCTCACAGGACGTCGTTCGCGGTCACCGTCTGGAGAGCCTGTGGGACCTGCTCGCGCGGCCGCCGCGGGGGCGCGTCCTCTTTCTGCGCTCGAGCGTGCCGCTCGAGTTCGGCCGTGACTGGTGGCGCGCGCACTCCCATATCACGAGCCTCACTCCGGTGGTGACGGGACGCGAGATGCTCGGCGGAACCTTCACGCATCCCTCGCCGGTAGCCGGCTTCTTCTACCGCGGACTGTCCGACGGCCCCGCCGCGCTGACCGCGCCCGTTCGCGTGCTGGCCGAGCGCCTCGACGGCGTGAGCGTCTTCGGGCGGGCGCTCGCGCGCCAGCAGCCGGACGAGTTCTCGCGCCTGGCGGCGCCGCTGCGCGTGACCACGGTGGTGGCGCTGGACGAGGACATGCCGGCGCTCGGCTTCCTGACCGCGGATCCGGAGTGGGGAATCCCGGCCCGCACGGGGCCGTTCCTGGTGTTCAACCGCGCCGCCCCCCGGCCCCTCCCCGAAAAGGTCGGAGCCGACCGCTACTTCGTTTTCGTGCCGCGCCCCGAGGGCGGCTGGGTGTCCACGGGGATGGCCTGGTCGCCGCTCTGGAGGGCGCGGACGGCGGCGGGGAAGGCGCCGACGCGACAGGGTGAGCTGGGGCTGCTCGAGGTGGAGCTGCCGAAGGGACCGGGCGCCGAGCTGACCCTGCATCATCGGCCGGGAGCGGCGGAGTGGGCGGGCGCGCTGGTGAGCCTCGCCGCCGCGGGTGTTCTCCTCCTGCGGCGGCGGGCCGCCCTCGCTTGAGTCAGCGCGAGGCGGGAATGGTGTGAAGGAAGCGCACGGTGCCGTTGACGTCGATGATGCGCACCGTGAGGCTCCCCGCGTCCAGGTCGATCACGCCGAAGTTATCGATGCCGCCCAGCGCGAAGAGCGTCTGTGGATTCATCCCCTGGTCCACCGGCCGCGAGAGCCCGTGGAAGGCGGCCAGCGGCCCCGCCGCGAACTCGTGGAAGGACCAGGCCTCCGCGGGCTGATGCCGCAGGATCTCGGCGTGATGAACGTCGGCGGTGAGGAAGACCAGGTTCCGGACGCCCGCGCTCCGGAATGACTCGAGCACCGCGTCGCGCTCCGTCGCAAAGCCGGCGCCGGGCTCGGGAAAGCCGAGCAGATTCGCGCTGGTCCACGAGTCGCGCGCGGGGCGGCCGGTGGGGATGGACAGCGACACGCTCGTCACCACCACTTTCCAGGTGGCCGTCGAGGCGGCCACGGCCTCGAGCAGCCAGCGCCGCTGCGCGGCGCCCAGCATGGTCTTGTCCGGCCCGTCGGGGTCGGTATTGCGGCTCCGGTACTGCCGCGTGTCCAGGATGAAGACCTCCAGCGCGCCGCCCCAGCGGAAGCGGCGGTAGAGACGCCCCGGCTCCTCCGCCGGCGGGACAATCGGAAAGTAGTCGAGAAACGCCTGTCTTCCCACCGGCATGAGCGGCTCGGTGGGCCCCGCGAAGTCGTTCCGCACGTCGTGGTCGTCCCAGATCGCGTAGACGGCGGTGCGGCGAAAGAACGCATGCACGGAGGCGTCGGCCCGGTTGTAACGGTGCTTGGCCCAGAATTCCTTGAGAGACACGGCGCGAAAGTCGCTGCCCCGGACGCGGTCCGGTCCCTCGCAGATGTGGTCGGCGTAGACGGTATCGCCCACGAAGAGGAACAGATCCGGCTGCTGGTGGGCGAGGGCGCGGAAGATCGGGTAGCCGGCGGTGACATGGCGGCAATGTGCCCGGCTCCCGAGATCACCGCTCCAGCTGAGCCGCACGCGCGCCGGGCTCCCCGGCGCCGGCGCGCTCACGAACTCGCCGTCCACCGCGACCGCCCCCTGGGTGACCGCGTAGCGATACCGCGTGCCCGGCCGCAGGAGCTGGAGCCGCAGCTTGACGGTGAAATCGCCCGCCGGCGCGGCCACCGCCTCGACCAGCAGCGGGGCCGCGCTTCCCTCGCCGGCGTCGGGCGCATAACGGGCCACCACCGGACCCGCCGCCGGCGCGCGCGCCCAGAGCACCGCCGAGGTGTCGGTGACCTCGCCCACGGTCACGAGGAGCGGAGGATCGGCCGCGCCCGCCGCGGCCGGCGCCGCCAGGACGAGCAGCGCCGTCGCCAGAATCGCGAGCGGCCGAGACCGGGAGCTAGACCAAGGGATCGTAGTTGAAATACTGGCCCGAGGTGTCGAGAGGCGCCAGGTGATGACGGAGGGTGCCGGGGAACATCTCCGCGAGCCGCTCGGGCGTCCAGCCCAGATCGTTGTGCACGCGCATCATGGGGCGCATGTGAGAGAAGATCATGACTTCCTTGCCCCGCACCCCGATCACCTGGCCGGTGACCTCCTTGGCCGCGTCGGAAGCGAGGAATACCGCCACCGGCGCGATATGCTCGGGCCCCATCTTCTTGATCTTTTCCACGCGCGCCTTCTGGGTCTCGGTCTCGGTGGGGATGGTCCCGATCATGCGCGTCCACGCGAAGGGCGAGATGCAGTTCGCGGTGACGTTGTAGCGCGCCATGTCCAGCGCCACCACCTTGGTGAAGCCCACGATGCCGAGCTTGGCCGCCGCGTAGTTGGCTTGCCCGATATTGCCCACCAGCCCGGAGGTGGAGGTCATGTTGATGATGCGGCCCCACTTCTTCTCCCGCATGTGGGGGACGGCGGCGCGGGTGACGGCGAAGCAGCCCTTGAGGTGGGTATTGACGACGGCGTCCCACTCCTCCTCCGTCATGTTGAAGATCATGCGGTCCCGGAGGATGCCGGCATTGTTCACCACCACGTCCACCGCCCCGAAGCTGTCGAGCGCGGCCTGGACGATGCGCTTGCCGCCGTCGAAGGAGGCCACCGAGTCGTAGGAGGCGGCGGCGCGCCCGCCCAGATTCTTGATCTCGCCCACCACCTCGTCGGCGGGGGCGGAGGCGCCCCCGATTCCGTCCGCGGCCCCGCCGTAGTCGTTGACCACCACCGCCGCCCCGTGCCGCGCCATCAGGAGCGCGATCTCCCGCCCGATCCCCCGCGCCGCGCCCGTCACCACCACCACCTTATCCTGTAGCATCATGGACCGCGTCTCCTTGAGTGATGTGGATCGTCCCCGATGCCGCGAGCGCATCGATCTCGTCGCGCGTGTACCCCGCCTCTGCGAGTATGTCCCGGCTATGCTCGCCCAGCGCGGGGGCGGGTGTCCGGATCGACCCCGGCGTGGCGCCCAGCTTCACCGGCGTGGCGATGGTCTTGAAGCGTCCCGCCCGCGGATGATCCTGCTCCACGATCATGTCCGACGCCATCACCTGCGGATGGCGCAGGAGATCCGCGTAGTCGTTTATCGGCGCGCAGAGCACGTCCGCGCGCTCCAGGATGTCCATCCATTCCGCCACCGTCCGCTCGAGGAACACGTCGGCGAGAATGGCGTCCAGCTCGGCGCGATTCTTGAGCCGATCGCCGCGCGCGGCAAAGCGCGGATCCTCGGCGAGGCCCTCCCGTCCGATGGCGGCGCAGAACGGCGGCCAGAGCCGCTCCACCCACACCGCCACGAAGAGCCAGGCGTCCTTAGCCGCGAAGGCCCGGTACGGCACGATCTCGGGGTGGCCGCTCCCCCACCGTCCCGGCGACTCGCCGGTCTCATGGAAGACGCTGAGCCGCGCGGTATGGGCGAGCAGCATGCCGTCGATGAGGGAGGCGTCCACGCGCTGACCGCGCCCGGTGCGCCCGCGCGCGATCAGCGCGGTGAGGATGCCCTGGATGGCCAGCAGCGCGCCGAGGGTGTCCGCCACCGGCGCGCCCCCGAGCACGGGCCCGCCGTCGCGCTCGCCGGTGATGGCCATGAAGCCACCCAGGGCCTGGGCCAGGGAGTCGAGGCCGGGCTTCTCGCGCCAGGGCCCGCGGGGTCCGAAGGCCGAGATGGAGCAGTAGATGAGGCGGGGGTTGAGGGGGGCCAGGGTGTCCCAGTCGATGCCCAGCCGCTCCGCGACCCCGCCGCGATAGGCCTCGATGACCACGTCGGCGCCGGCGGCGAGCCGCCGGAAGACGGCGCGCCCGCCCTCGCGGCGCAGATCCACCCCCAGCCCCCGCTTGTTGCGATTCACCGTGAGGTGGAGCACGCCTTCCCCGCCCCGATAGAGCCGGTAGATGTCTCGCCCCGCGTCCGGCGCGTCGCGCGACTCCACCTTGATCACGTCGGCTCCCATGTCCGCGAGATACATGCCGCACAGGGGCCCGGCGATCAGGTGGGCGAGTTCGAGAACGCGAACGCCCTCGAGCGGCAGGACGGCGCTGTCGGCCATGGCCGGATCAACCTATCAGAGGTAGTGGCCCTGGCGCCAGCGCGCTTCCAGAGCGGCCACGTACTCGGCCCCCAGCACCATGACGATCCCGGAGTAGTAGACGAACATGGTCAGCGCGACCAGGAAGCCGAGCGGCCCGTAGATCTGGTCATAGACCCCGAGGGAGAGGATGTACCAGCGGAAGAGCTGCTTGGCCGCCTCCCAGAGGATGCTGGCGAGCAGGGCGCCGG
This sequence comes from Candidatus Nitrosocosmicus sp., assembly GCA_035654455.1. Classification (GTDB taxonomy): domain Bacteria; phylum Methylomirabilota; class Methylomirabilia; order Rokubacteriales; family CSP1-6; genus DASRWT01. The sequence continues at coordinate 10,869 of DASRWT010000053.1, forward strand.
CCAGCGCGGCGCCGAAGCGGGGGCGGCGCGTGGGGAAGTATCGGTAGACGACGAAGTAGAGCCCGGTGCTGAAGCCCACCGCAAGGCCCAAGAACATCCAGCGCACCCACTGTCGCGGCAGATGGGCCGGCGCGAGCACGAAGGTGCGCAACCAGAAGAAGAGGTCGGTGATGAACATGCTGGCGACGAAGAGGACGCCGATCACCATCAGCATGACCACGTCCCAGGCCATCCCGCGGAAGAAGCCGCGTCCCTTCCGCTCCTCGAACACGACGTTCATCACCATGCGCAGGCACCCGAAGAGCTGGATGGAGAAGAAGAGGAGGATGACCGAGCCCAGCACGCCGGACATCTGCCGGGCGGCGATCATTCGGGACAGCGTGTCCGAGAGCTCCTTCTTGTAGACGGGGACGATCTGCGAGAGCTGACTCAGGATGGCGGAAGTGGCCGCTTCGCTGCTCAGGAGATAGCCCGATATCGACACGAAGAGGAACAGCATGGGGACCAGGCAGACCAGGAAGTAGAAGGCGAGGCCGGCGGCGAGGAACAACCCGGTGTCCCGCCGGAAGCCTTTCAGCGCGTGCCAGAACGCGACGACCAACGGCCTAGACGTTGCTCCGGATGAGTCCCCCGTCCACCTGCACCGCGGTGCCCGTCACGTAGGAGGCGCGCTCCGAGGCCAGGAAGACCACCATGTTGGCGAATTCCTCCGGGGTGCCGACACGGGCCATGGGGATGTCCATGCCGGACAGCGCGATCTGCGCTTCCAGCGTGCGGCCGCCCGACTCGGCCCGCTCCTTCTGATGATCCAGGAACCGGTCGGTCATGATGCGGCCGGGCAATACCAGGTTCACGGTGATCCCATCCTTGGCGAGCTCCACCGCCAGGGTCTTGAAGAGCCCCGCCACGCCGGGCCGGATCCCGTTGGACAGGACGAGCCCGTCCACCGGCTGCTTCACGGAGGTGGACTGGATGGCGAGGATGCGGCCCCACTTCTTCGCCTTCATCCCGGGCAGCACGTCGCGGATGAGCCGGACGGTGGAGAGGTGAACTTGCTCGAAGGCCTGGATCCACTGAGCGTCCGTCATCTTCTCGAAGGGGCCCGGCGGCGGCCCGCCCACATTTCCGACCAGGACGTCCACCCCGCCCCAGGCCTCGCGCGCGCGCGCCACCGCCCGAGCGCAGTCCTCCGCGCGGGAGAGATCGGCGGGCACCGCCAGCACCTCGGCGCCGGTCTTCTGCTTCACCTCCGCGGCCGCGTCCTTCAACCCGGCCTCTCCGCGCGCGCACATGAGGACCCGCGCTCCCTCCGCCGCGAGGCCCAGCGCGCACGCCTTGCCCATCCCCTTGCTCGCCGCCGCCACGAAGGCCACCTTGCCCTTGAGCCCCAGATCC
>DASRWT010000054.1:0-2913 GCA_035654455.1 Candidatus Nitrosocosmicus sp.
GCGCCGGCGGGCCCCGCCGCCGCGCAGGCGCCCATCGAGGGCGAGCTGAACCTCATCACGCCGGTGTCGAAGTTCATCCACGACGCCGCGCTCAAGGCCTTCGCGGACTACGCCAAGGAGAAGTGGAACGTCACCGTGAAGGTGAGCGCCATCCCCGCCGGGACGCCGGTGGCCTATGGCCGCATCACGGAGTGGAAGGGCAAGCCCGAGGTGGACATCTTCTGGGGCGGGGAGTCGGCGCTGTTCGAGAAGCTGGCCGAGCAGAAGCTCCTCCAGAAGGTGGAGATCTCCAAGGAGGCATGGGACGGGATCCCGGCGTCCATCGGCAAGCCCAAGCCCATTCCGCTCAAGGACAAGGACGGCTACTGGGTGGGCACCGCGCTCGAGCCCTATGGCCTGGTCTATCATCCGCGGCGGCTCCAGCGCCTGGGGGTGCCCGAGCTCAAGGAGTGGGACGACCTCCTCCACCCCAAGCTCAAGGGCGAGGTGGCGCAATGCGCGCCCACCCGCTCGTCGTCCTCGAACGCGACCTACGAGGTGATGCTGTCCCTCTTCGGGGAGGACAAGGGCTGGGAGTGGCTGCGCAAGCTCGCCGCCAATACCGGCCACTTCACCGCGCGGAGCCGTGACGTGCCCACCGTCGTGGCCAAGGGCGAGTTCGCGGCCGGCTTCGCGGTGCCGTCCTACATGGCCTTCGAGGAGAAGCTGGCCGGCTTCGACCTCAAGTTCGTGGCGCCCAGGAACGCCTTCGTGACCCCCGAGCCCATGGCCATCCTGGCCGGCGCCCGCAACCCCAAGGCAGCGCGGGCCTTCATCGAGTTCCTCCTCACCGAGCGGGGCCAGCGGGTGTTCATGGAGCGCGGCCTCTTCCCGCTGACGCCCAAGTACAAGGTGCAGGGCCCGCCCGGCTCCACCGCGGAGCTGGCCGTGCAGTTCACCGGCGGCGTGCGCTCCTACTTCGACCAGGAAGTGGCCAATGTCTACGACGAGACGGTGGCGGCCAAGCGGTCGGAAGCCCTCAAGACCAAGTTCCGCTCCGACATCGAGGCCCGGTGGGACGAGCTGAAGAAGTGAAGATCGGCATCCACGGCGTCGTCAAGCGGTTCGGCGCGGTCACGGCGGTGGACCGCGCCGAGCTGGACGTCGCCGACGGCGAGCTCTTCACCTTGCTGGGCCCCTCGGGCTGCGGCAAGACCACCCTGCTCCGGCTCCTCGCGGGCTTCTACCAGCCCGACGGGGGCGAGATCCGCTTCGGGGAGCGCCTCGTGAACGGCCTCGCCCCGTACGAGCGCAATATCGGCATGGTGTTCCAGAACTACGCGCTGTGGCCCCACATGACGGTGGCGGGGAATGTCTCCTACGGCCTCCGCCTCCGGAAGCTCGGCGGGCCCGAGATCGAGCGGCGCGTGGGCGAGGGGCTCGCGAAGGTGAATCTCGGCGGGCTCGAGGGCCGCTATCCTGGGCAGCTCTCGGGCGGCCAGCAGCAGCGGGTGGCGCTGGCGCGAGCGCTGGTCCTCAATCCCGACATCCTCCTGCTGGACGAGCCGCTCTCGAACCTGGACGCCAAGATCCGCGTCCAGGTGCGCGCGGAGATCCGCAAGCTGCAGCAGGAGCTGCGGATCACCACCATCTACGTCACGCACGACCAGGAGGAGGCGCTGTCGCTCTCGGACCGGGTGGCGGTGATGAAGGACGGGCGCGTGCTCCAGGTGGGCGTGCCCAAGGAGCTCTACGAGCGGCCGCGCACGCGCTTCGTCGCCGACTTCGTGGGGACCAACAATCTCCTCGCCGGCCAGGTGCGCGAGCGGCGCGGCGAGCGCCTGTTCGTCGAGACCGGCCTCGGGCGCCTCGAAGCCCGGCCCAATGCCTCCGCCATCGCCGACCGCTGCGTGCTCGCCATTCGCCCCGAGAACATCGCCATCGCGCGGGGAGATCCCGCGGCCCCGGCGGCCGCCGACACCGGCAATCACGTGAGCGGCCGCGTGTCCTTCGCCTCGTATCTCGGCAATACGCTGCGCTACGACGTGGAGACCGGCGGCGGGCTCGTGCTCAAGGCCGATATTCGCGACCCGTGGCATCACGATCCCATGCCGCTGGGCCAGACCGTGACCGTATCCTTCCCGGCCTCGGTCACCCTGGCCTTGCCGGAGGACTCATGACGGAAAAGCCGACCCTGCCCAAGCTGGAGCTGGCGCATTCGCTGCTGGATGAATCGGCTGCGCTCGCCTTCCTCGCCGGACACCGCATCAGCCTCGGCGCCCGCACCATGGACCCCAAGGCGCAGATCGTGGGCGAGTTCGTGAAGTCCATCCGCGTGCCGGGCTACTATCCGCCGCTGCCCGAGCTGCGCCAGCAGCTCCGCACCATGGTGACCCTCATGGACGAGGCGGCGCCGGCCCTGGCGCGGATCGAGGAGATCACCATTCCCGGGCCCGCGGGGCCGATTCCCGCGCGCGTCTATGATGCCTCGGCCACGGAGGGGCCGCGCGCCGCGCTGGCCTATTTCCACGGCGGCGGCTGGGTGCAGGGCGACCTCGAGACGCACCACGGCCTCTGCGCACGCCTGGCGCAGCGGGCCGGCATCGTGGTGGTGGCGGTGGACTACCGCCTGGCCCCCGAGCACAAGTTCCCCGCCGCGGTGGAGGACTGCCTGGCCGCGTATGGCTGGCTCCGGAAGCACGGGCGCGATATCGGCGTGGACCCGGCGCGCGTGGGGGTGGGCGGCGACTCGGCGGGGGGCAATCTCTCCGCGGTGATCTCGCAGCAGGCCCGCGCGGCGGGCCTGCCGGTGCCGACCTGCCAGGTGCTCATCTACCCGGCCACCGATTTTTCGATGGAGACGCCGTCGCATCGCGAGCTCGAGGACGGGCACATCATTCCGCGCGACCGCATTCTCTGGTACGCGGAGCAGTA
>DASRWT010000055.1:0-10266 GCA_035654455.1 Candidatus Nitrosocosmicus sp.
TGAGCGTGTGGCGATTTCTGATGGCGATGACGGAGCACGAAGTTCACCATCGGAGCCAGCTCGACTCGTGGCTCGCGCTGGCGGGCACCGAGCCGCCGCAGATCTACGGCTATCGCATGGAGGACGTGGTTGCCCGGGCGCGCCGGGCGCCGCCGCGAATCTGCTAGGATGGCTGGAACATGGCGGACAACGTCATTCTCGTCGGCTTCATGGGGGCCGGGAAGTCCTCGGTGGGGCGATTGCTCGCCCGGCGTCTCGGCCGGTGCTTCGTCGAGACCGACGACATGATCGTCGCTCGCGAGGGCTCCTCGATCCCGACCATCTTCGCCACCCACGGGGAGGAGTATTTCCGCGCCGCCGAGGCCGAGGCGGTGCGGCTGCTCGCGCTCAAGCGGGGCGACGTCATCGCCACCGGCGGCGGGCTGCCCTGCCGCGAGGGCATGCCGGAGACGCTGCGCGAGCTGGGCACGGTGGTGTGGCTGGGGGGTGACTTCGCGAGCCTCTACGCGCGCGCGCAGCGCGCGGGCGAGCGGCCCATGCTGGCCGGCCGCACGCGCGCGGACGTGGAGGCGCTCTACCGCGCGCGCGAGCCCTTCTATCGCCGCGCCGACCTCACCGTGGATACCAGCGCGCTCGGCCCCGACCAGGTGGCGGCGCGCATCGCGCTGCTGCTGGCCGAGCGGACCCGCGGCGCCGGCGCCGCGCGCGCGGCGGGCGCCTGATGGCCGCGCCCTTCCTCGCCCGGCTCGTGGAGCGGCCGCTCCTCTGCGACGGCGCCATGGGTACCGTGCTCTACGCGCGGGGCGTGTCGCTGGACGCCTGCTTCGACGTGCTCAACGTCAACGAGCCGAAGGTGGTGCAGGGCATCCACGCCGAGTACATCGCCGCCGGCGCCGACTGCATCCAGACCAATACCTTCGGCGCCAACCGCTTCAAGCTGGGCGTGCACGGCATGGCGGCCGGCGTGCGCGACATCAATCTCCGGGGCGTGAAGCTGGCGCGCGACGTGCGCGAGAGCATGGGGCGAGACGTCTTCGTCCTCGGCTCCATCGGCCCGCTGGGCAAGTACCTGGCCCCGCTGGGCTCCATCGAGCCCGAGGAGGCGCGGGCCGCGTTCCGGGAGCAGGCGGAGGGATTGCTCGAGGGCGGGGTGGACGGCTTCGTCGTCGAGACCATGTCCGACCTGGTGGAGGTGCGGCTCGCGGTGGAGGCGGTGCGGGCCATCAGCGATCTCCCCATCGTGACCACGCTCGCGTTCACCGAGGAGGGCGTGACCTTCCTGGGACGAAGCCCGGTGGAGGTCGCGCGCGCCCTGCGCATGCTGCCGGTGCAGGCGCTCGGCGCCAACTGCTCGGTGGGCTCCAGCGTGCTCTATGACGTGCTCGAGGCCATGCTGCCGGAAGCGGGCGGGCTGCCGCTGGTCATCCAGCCCAATGCCGGTCTGCCCAGCCGGGTGGGCGAGCGGCTGATGTATCTCTCGTCGCCGACGTACATGGCGGACTATGCCGCGCGCATGATCGCGGCGGGTGCCCGCATGGTCGGCGGGTGCTGCGGCACCACGCCCCAGCACGTGCGAGCCATGCGAGAAGCGGTGGACCGGCACGCGCCCCAGCGCCGGCCGGCACCGCCGCCGGCGCGGGCGGCGCGCGTCGCCGTGGAGCCCGCCGATCCCTCCGGCCTGGCCACCGCCCAGCCGCCCACTCTGCTCGCGCGCAAGCTGGACGCGGGGGAGTTCGTGGTGTCGGTCGAGCTCGACCCGCCGCGCGGCCACAATATCGAGAAGCTGGTGCAGGGAGCCAAGCTCCTCAAGGAGCGCGGGGTGGAGATCGTGGACATCAACGACGGCTCCCTGGGCCGCGTGCGGATGTCCGTGCTCCCCACCGCCATCCTGGTCCGCGAGGCCACCGGGCTCGACATCAACATGCACTTCACCTGCCGGGACCGGAACCTGATGGGCATCCAGGCCGATCTCCTGGGCGCCCATGCGATGGACATCCGGAACATCCTGGCCATGACCGGCGATCCGCCGCGCACCGGCGACTATGTCAACGCCACCGCCGTCTTCGACGTGGACGCCATCGGCCTCATCCGCGTGCTCGCCAGCATGAACGCGGGCCTCGACGCCACCGGCAACTCCGTGGGTGAGCCCACCGCCTTCTGCGTGGGCGCGGCGCTGAACCCCGCCGCCGAGGAGCCTGCTCGCGAGATGGAGCGTTTCCTCGCCAAGGTGGAGGCGGGCGCCCGCTGGGTGCAGACCCAGCCGGTCTACGATCTCGAGGTGCTCGATCGCTTCTTCGCGGGCACGCCCTCGCCGGTGCCGGTGGTGGTGGGGCTGCTGCCGCTGCACTCCTCGCGGCATGCGGAGTTCCTGCACAACGAGGTGCCGGGCATCAGCGTTCCCGACGAGGTCCGCGCCCGCATGCGCGAGGCGGGGGAGCGCGGGCTGCGGGCGGGCGTGGCCATGGGGCAGGAGCTCATCGCGCAGGTGCGCCGCCGGTACGCGGGCGCCTATCTCATGCCGTCCTTCGGCCGTTTCGAGGTGGTGGCCGAGGTCCTGGAGGCCCTCCATTAATACCAATTCAGCGCCGGCGGCCCTGACCGCGGCGGAAGGGGCTCGGCGGATCCGCGCGCGCCAGCTCGATCCGGTGGAGTGGACCGAGGCGCTCCTGGAGCGGATCGACAAGCTCGAGCCCGCGGTGAAGGCGTGGGTGCACCTCGATCGCGAGGGCGCGCGGCGGACGGCGCGCGAGCGCGCGGCGCAGGCGGCGGGGGGCGCCGTGGTCGGCCCGCTGCACGGCGTGCCGGTCGCGCTCAAGGACATCTTCGACGTGGCCGGCATGCCGACGCGCGCGGGCGCGAAGGCCTTCGCGCATCGCCAGCCCGATACCGACGCGGCCTCGGTGGCGCGCCTCCGCGCGGCGGGCGCGGTGATCCTCGGCAAGGTGACCACCACCACCTTCGCCCTGATGGATCCGAGCCCCACCGGCAATCCCTGGAATCCCGCGCATACGCCGGGCGGATCCTCCTCCGGCTCCGCGGCGGCGGTGGGGGCGCGGATGGCGCCGCTGGCGCTGGGCTCGCAGACGGTGGGCTCGGTGCTCCGGCCGGCGGCCTACTGCGGGGTGGTGGGCTTCAAGCCCACCCATGGCCGGATCAGCGCCGCCGGCGTCGTCCCGCTGTCCTGGAGCAATGACCACGTGGGAATCCTCGTCCGGGCGGTGGAGGACGCGGCCCTCGCGCTCCAGATCCTCGCCGGACCGGACCGGGCCGACCCGCTCACCGTCTCGCATCCGGTGGACGACTACCTGGCCGGTCTCGGTGGCGGCTCCGCGCCGGCTCCGCGCATCGGCGTGCTGCGCGCGCTCATCGAGCGCGCCGCGCCCGAGAATGCCGAGCATCTGACCGAGGTGACGCGGCGGCTCTCCGCCGCCGGCGCCACGCTCGGCGAGGTGGTCCTGCCCGCCTCCTTCGCCGGCCTTCACGATTCCGGCCAGGTGGTGGTGCGCGCCGAGGCCGCCGCCTATCACGCGCCGAACTTCCCGCGGCTCGCCGAGGAGTACCCGCCCAAGATCCGGGAGGCGCTCACCGTCGGGCAAGGCATCCGCGCGGTGGATTTCCTTGCCGCGCGAAGCCACCTCCGCCGGTTCCGCGACGAGATGGCGTCGATCGCGCTCCGTTACGATGCTCTCCTCACCCCCACCGCGCCCGGGCCGGCTCCGCGCGGGCTCGAGTCCACCGGCGACCCCTACTTCTGCGCGCCGTGGAGCCATGCCGGCATGCCGGCCATCGCGCTGCCGAGTGGGCTGTCACGCGATGGCCTGCCGCTGTCGCTCCAGCTCGTGGGCTCGGCCTTTGCGGAAGCGCGCCTCCTCGGCGCCGCCGCCTGGTGCGAGTCCCTCCTCGACTTCCGGGAGGCGCCCCGTGCTTGACCTCAAGCTGGCGGGAGGGACCGTGCTGGACGGCACCGGAGCCCCCGCCCGCCGCGCGGACGTAGGGGTCAGGGGCGACCGCATCGAGTCGGTGGGTGACCTCGCGCAGGAGCGCGCGGGCCGCACGCTCGACGTGACCGGGTTGACGGTGACGCCGGGCTTCATCGACATCCACTCGCATTCGGACTGGCGGCTGTGGGGGAATCGCCGGGCGGAGTCCAAGATCCGTCAGGGGGTGACCACCGAGGTGGTGGGCAATTGCGGGTTCTCTCCCGCCCCGGTGTCCGACGAGTTTCGCGGAGAGATGCGGGGCTTCGCCCTCTACGTGCCGGAAGGCATGGACTTCTCGTGGAGCTCCACGCGCGACTATCTTCGCCACTATGAAGACGAGGGGGTCGCGCTGAACGTGGTGCAGCTCATCGGCCACGGCACCCTCCGGCTGGCCGCCATGGGCTTCGCGCGCCGGCCGCCCACCGCGCGCGAGCAGGCGACCATGGAGCGGCTGATGGACGAGTCCATGGCCGACGGCGCCGCCGGGCTCGCCACCGGGCTCATCTACGCTCCCGGCTCCTACGCGGCCACCGACGAGATCGTGGGGATCGCGCGGCGCGCGGGAGGCCCGCGGCGCGGCTTCTACGCCAGCCACATCCGGGGTGAGGGCGCCACCCTGCTGGATGCGGTTCGCGAGGCCATCCAGGTCGGGCGCGAGGCCGGGCTGCCGGTGCAGGTGAGCCACATCAAGGCGGCGGGGCGGCCGCACTGGGGGCGGGTCAAGGACGCGCTGGCGCTCGTCGATGCCGCGCGGGGGGAGGGGCTGGACGTGCGCGCGGACGTGTACCCGTATACCGCGTCGAGCACCTCGCTCCGCACGCTCATGCCGGACTGGGTGCTCGAGGGCGGCATCGAGGCGATGCTGGGCCGCCTGACCGATCCCGCCTCGCGCGCCCGCATCCGCACGGAGATCAGCGGCGGCGCCGGCATCCTCAGCCGCGGGATCGGCTGGGAGGACGTGATGATCGCCAATGCGCCCGCGCGGCCGGACGCCCAGGGCCGCCGCGTGTCGGAGATCGCGGCGGCGCGCGGGCAGGACCCGCTGGACGCCGCGTTCGATCTCCTCGTGGACGAGGCGGGCCGGGGCAGCGTCATTCTCTTCCAGCTGGACGAGGCGGACTTCCGCCGGGCCCTCGCGCATCCGCAGGTGATGATCGGCTCCGACGGCTCGTCGCTGGCGGTGGAGGGCGTCATGGGCGCCGGCAAGCCTCACCCGCGGAATTACGGGACCTTCCCGCGCGTGCTCGGTCACTACGCGCGCGACGAGAAGCTCATCTCTCTTCCCGAGGCGGTGCGGAAGATGACGGGCTTGCCCGCCGACCGGCTGGGGCTCGCTGATCGCGGCGTGCTCCGGGCGGGAGCGCGCGCGGACGTGGTCGCCTTCGACGCGGCGCGGATCATCGATCGCGCCACCTACGAGGAGCCGCATCGCTACGCGGCGGGGGTGAGCCACGTCCTCGTCAACGGGCGCGTGGTCGTCGAGGGCGGCGAGCATACCGGCGCCCTGCCCGGCCGCGTGCTGTCCCCGTCGTAAGCGCGGGGAGGACCGGAAGATGAAGATCGGGCGATTGTTCCCGGATCTTCTGGCCACGCTGGGACGGGCCGCATCGCCGGAAGTCGGCTTCGCCCGGACGCTGCGCCGGCTGGTGGACGATTCGGGCGCCGTGGCGGGCGGCCTCCTCTTCATGCCTCTGGGCGGCCGGCCCATCCAGGTCATCGTGGGCTCGCGGCCGGGCTCTGCCCTCGAAGCCTGGATCGGGGAGCGACTGGCGGAGCCCGCGCGCGGCGTGTCCTTCCGGACGCTTCGCGAGCCCCCGCCCGGCTGGCGCCGTCGCGCCGCGGCCGGCCTGCTCCGGGCGAGCCTCGGCGAGCCCTCGGCGCCCGCGGGTCGCTTCGTCCTCCTTGGGCCCGGTGGCCGTGACGGCCTCAACGCGGCCCGCATCCCGCCGGGCTTTCCCCGGGAGTTCGGCCTGGCGATGGCCCAGGCGTGGCAGCTTCACCAGCGCACGCGCCGGCTGGAGATGATCAACGAGGTCGCCGCGCTCGCGGGCTCGGCCCTGGAGCTCCCGCGCCTCTACCAGGCGGTGGCGCGCGTGGTGGCCCGCCTCATCCGGTTCGCCGCGCTCGGGGTGGGCCTCCTGGACCGCGAGCGGGGCGAGCTTCGCCTCTTCGACGTCGTGGTGAGCCCTGACGACCACGCCGGAGAGTTTCGGGATGCGCGCCTGCCCAGCGCGGGCTCCATCGCCCAGTGGGTGGCCGAGCAGCGCGTGCCGATCCGGATCGACGACCTGTCCGACCCGCGCCTGCCATCGGCAAGTCGCGAGCGTTTCCGGCGCCGTGGATTTCAGTCCGCGGTGCTCGCGCCGCTCATCACCCAGGGCGAGGTGATCGGCTCCCTCTTCGTGGGCCACTCCGCTCCGAAGGCGTTCAGCGCGGAGGACGAGGCGATTCTCTCCGAGGTGGCGCTCCCGCTGGCGTCCGCCATCGAGCATGCCCGGCTCCACGACGAGGCGGTCCGTCGGGCCGAGGCCCTGGGCGCGCTCAACGAGACGAGCCGGCTCATCAGCGCCCGGCTGCACCTTCCCGCGGTGCTCGCCACCATCAGCCGGTCGGTGAACTCGCTCATCGGCAGCGCCGGCTGCGGCATCGGCCTGCTCGATGCCGAGGGCAAGGCCGTCGAGCACGTGGCCGCGCACGGGTCGCGCACCGCGGAGTGGCGCACGCTGTCCACGCCGGTGGGGGCGGGCATCATCGGACGCGCCGCCGCCACCGGCACGCCGTTCCGGGTGGACGACATGCAGGGGGATCCGCGCACCTCGGACGCGGGGATCGACGAGCAGGAGGGGATTCGCGCCATGCTGGCGGTGCCGCTCCGGGTGGGCGCCGCCGTGATCGGGGTGATCTCCGCCTACTCCCACGTGCCCGGCTACTTCTCAACCCGGGAGGAGACGTTGCTGGAGGCCTTCGCGGAGCAGGCGGGGATCGCCATCCAGAACGCGCGGCTCTTCGAGGAGAGCCAGCGCCGGGCGCGCGAGATGGAGGCGCTGCTGGCGGCGGGTCGGGCGGTGAGCCAGAGCCTCGACCTCGGGGAGACCATCCGCGTCATCCTCCACCAGGCGCGCGAGGTGCTGGGCGTGCAGTCGGGCAGCATCTTCACCCTGGACGAGGCCACCGGCGAGCTGTCCTCGGTGGCGAGCCTCGACGAGGGGCCGGCCCGGGTGGGCCAGATCCGGGTGCGGGTGGGACAGGGCATCACCGGGCTGGCCGTCGCGGAGGGCCGGCCGCTCCAGAGTGAGGACCTCTGGAACGACCCCCGCGCTTTTCCCCAACCCGCGGTGGCGGGCGGGCTGCGCTCCATGCTCGCGGTGCCCCTGGTCGCCGGCGGCCGCACCATGGGGGCGCTGACCGCCCTGCGCGCCGACGTGCATCACTTCGAGCCCCACGAGGTCGCGCTCGCCACCGCGTTCGCCGACCAGGCGGCGCTGGCCTTCGAGCACGCGCGGCTCTTCAGCTCGGTGCGGACGTACTCGGAGCGGCTGGAGGCCATGGTGGTGGAGCGGACGCGCGAGCTGGACGAGCAGAAGCGCTTCGTGGAGGTAGTGCTGGAGACCTTGCCGCTGGGTCTCTACGTGCTCGATCGTGAGCTCACGGTGGTGAGCGCGAACCGCGAGGGCGCCACCGCGCTGACCGGCGCCCCCTCCACGCACGCCGCCTTCCTCGACCTCGTGCCCGCGGACAGTGCGGGGGCGGTGCGGGGCTTCCTCCAGGGCGTGCTCGTGGGCGGCGAGGTGCATCAGACCGAGGAGGAGATGGTAGTGGCGGCCGAGACGCGCATGTTCCGCCTCACCGCGGCGCCGTTGCGGGGCCCGCAGGATCGCGTCACCCACGCCATCCTCCTCATCGAGGACATCACGCTCCAGAAGCGCCTCGAGCGGCAGATGCTGCTCACCGAGCGCCTCACCACCGCGGGCCGGCTGGTGACGGGGGTGGCGCACGAGATCAACAACCCGCTCGCCACCATCGCCGGGTGCGCGGAAGCGCTCCGGGAGCGCGCCCGGGATCCGCGCCTCACCGGGCTGGACGCGTTTCGCGACTTCCCGCGCTATCTGGCCCTCATCGAGGAGGAGGCCTACCGGTGCAAGGAGTTCACCGGCAGCCTGCTGCGCTTCGTCCGGGATCCGGGCAGCCGTCGGGGCGCCACCGACGTGAACGCGCTGGTGGAGCGCACGCTGGAGCTCTTGCGCCATCAGCCCCGATTCGCCTCCAGCGAGCTGGTCACCCAGCTCGATCCGGGCCTGCCCCCGGTGATCGCCAACGAGGGCCAGCTGCGCCAGGTCTTCCTGGGCATCGCCGCCAATGCGCTGGAGGCCATGGAGGGGCGCGGCCGCCTCACCGTTTGCACGCGGGTGCGCGGCGGGGAGGCGGAGATCGAGTTCACCGACGCGGGGCCGGGGATTCCCGAGGCGATCCTGTCCCGGCTCTTCGATCCCTTCTTCACCACCAAGCCGCCCGGCCAGGGCACCGGGCTCGGCCTGGCCATCGCTCAGGGCATCGTCACCGACCACGCCGGCCGCATCGACGTCCACTCGCGCCCCGGCGCCGGAGCCTCCTTCCGCGTGGTGCTGCCCATCACCAGTTCCGTCACCTCCGGAGAGCCCAGCCGATGACCTCGCAGATCCGCGTCCTGGTAGCCGACGACGAGCGCAACCTTCGCGAGCTCCTGGTGCGGGAGCTGTCGCGCAAAGGGCATGCGGTGGATGGAGTCGGCGACGGCGAGCTGGCGATGGAGCGGTTGCGCGACGATCCGCCCGACGTGCTCATCCTCGACATGAAGATGCCGAAGATGGAGGGCATCGAGGTGCTGCGGCGGCTGGCGGAGATGCCGGAGGCGCCGCAGGTCATCGTCACCACCGGCTTCCAGGAGGTGTCCAGCGCGGTGGAGGCGATGAAGCTGGGCGCCTACGACTACCTCACCAAGCCCGCGCGCATCGAGGAGCTGGACATCCTCATCCGCAAGGCGGCGGAGAAGAACCGCCTCATCCGCCAGAACGTGGTGCTTCGCGACCGGCTCGACCCCGCCGCGCCCGCGGGCGGCATCGTCACCGCCAGCCCCAAGATGGAGGAGCTGATGCGGCTGGTGGACCGGGTGGCGCCCACCGACTCGGCGGTGCTCGTGCTGGGCGAGAGCGGCACCGGCAAGGAGCTGGTGGCCCGCGCCATCCACGAGCGATCGCCCCGGGCGCGGCAGGCCTTCGTGCCCATCCACTGCGGCGCGCTGCCGCGCGAGGTGCTGGAGTCGGAGCTGTTCGGCCACGAGAAGGGGGCGTTCACGGGGGCGGTGAACTCCAAGCTCGGGCTCATCGAGCTCGCCGACGGGGGCACGCTCTTCCTGGACGAGATCGGCGAGATGGAGCCCGAGAGCCAGGTGAAGCTCCTCCGCGTGCTGGAGACGCACTCCTTCTTCCGCGTGGGCGGCACCCGCAGCCGGACGGTGGACATGCGATTGGTGGCCGCCACCAACCGCGATCTCGCGGAGGCCATCCGCCAGGGCCAGTTCCGCCAGGACCTGTACTACCGGATCAACACCATCTCGCTTTCGCTGCCCACGCTGCGGGAGCGCCCCGAGGACGTGCGGGTGCTCGCCGAGCATTTCCTCGAGCAGAATGCCGGGTACGGACGGAAGCGCCTTGCCCCGGAGACGCTGCGGTGCCTGGAGGTCTATCAGTGGCCCGGGAACGTCCGCGAATTGCAGCACGTCATCCAGCGCGGCGTCATCCTCGGCACCGGGGACGTGCTACAGCCCGGCGATCTCCCCGCCGAGGTCCAGTGCGGCACCGGACCGACGCCCGCCGCCGCGGCGGCCGCGAGCGCGGAGGGTAGCCTCGAGGTGATGGAGCGCCAGCACATCGTGTCCACGCTCAGGCAGGTGGGTGGCCATCGCGGCAAGGCGGCGGCGCTCCTGGGCATCGACCCCAAGACCCTCTATCGAAAGCTCCTGAGCTACGGCATCACGGCGGACACCCTCCGGTCCTGAGCCGGGATGCGGGCGTCTACACCCGTGGGGTGCCGGCGAGGTCCGGGTGGCTTGCCCGAAACTGTCACCCGGAGTTCTGGATGTGCCACGCAAGTAGTTGAAACTCCGTAGACCTCAGAGCTTGCGCTTTCCGGCACGAGGCTTGCTCTCCTTCCTCTCGGTTCGAAACTCGAAAGGAAGGAACAACATGAATCGCATTCTCGTGATCGATCGAGACCGGACGCTGGGCGCGGCCCTGGCGATGTCCTGCCT
>DASRWT010000056.1:0-11104 GCA_035654455.1 Candidatus Nitrosocosmicus sp.
CCACCGCACGGCGGATATCCGGACCGCCGGCGAGCGGACGGTGGGCACGCAGCAAATGGGTGATCTGGTGACACGCGAAGTCGAGAAGTCCTACTAGCGAGAGGGGATCGGACCAGTCATGGCGTCAGGAGTGCGGGTGGCAGTGGTGGGGGCAACGGGGGCGGTGGGGCAGACCACGCTCAAGATCCTCGAGGAGCGGAAGTTCCCCCTGAAGGACCTTCGCCTCTTCGCGTCCGCGCGCTCGGCGGGCAAGACCATGACCTTCGGCGGCGAGACGCTTCGCGTGGAGAAGGTCGGGCCGGAGTCCTTCACGGGCGTCGAGATCGCGCTCTTCTCTGCCGGCTCCGCGCAGTCGAAGGAGCTCGCGCCGCTGGCGGTCAAGGCGGGCGCGGTGGTGGTGGACAAGTCGAGCGCCTTCCGCATGGATGCCGCGGTCCCGCTGGTGGTCCCCGAGATCAACCCGCATGCGTTGAAGGGGCACGCCGGCATCGTGGCCTGTCCCAACTGCACCAGCATCGTCACCGTGATGCCGCTCAAGCCCCTGCACGACGCGGGGACGCTCCGCCGTGTGATCGCCACCAGCTACCAGGCGGTGTCGGGCGCGGGGGTGAATGGGGTGGAGGAGCTCCGCGAGCAGACCCTCGCGTGGGCGCGGGGAGAGGCCATGGTGCCCCGCCACTTCGCCCACCAGATCGCCTTCAACGTCATTCCCCACATCGACAAGTTCGCCGACAACGGCTATACGGGCGAGGAGATGAAGCTGGTCAACGAGGTGCGCAAGATCCTCGAGGCGCCCGACCTGCCGGTGTCCCCGACCACGGTGCGCGTGCCCGTGTTCACCGCGCACTCGGTGGCGGTGAACGCGGAGACGGAGAGGCCGGTGGGGGTGGCGCGCGCGCGGGAAGTCTTCGCCGCCTTCCCGGGGCTCAAGCTCTGGGACGAGCCCGGCGAGCAGCGCTACCCGATGCCGGTGCACGTGGAAGGGCAGGACGAGTGCTTCGTGGGCCGCGTCCGCCAGGATCTCACCGCGCCCAATGCGCTCAATTTCTGGGTGGTGGGAGATCAGCTCCGCAAGGGGGCGGCGCTCAACGGGGTCCAGATCGCGGAGCTGCTGATCCGCTGACCCGCGGAGATCCAGGCACGGCGACCTTCCGGCTCACCCTCGCGTACGACGGCACCGACTTCCACGGCTGGCAGTATCAGCCCGACCAGGTCACCGTGCAGGGGCTCCTGATGGATGCCTGCGCGCGCCTGGTCGGCGGGTCCGCGGCCGCCCCGGCGAAGGTCACCGGCGCCAGCCGCACCGACGCCGGCGTGCATGCCCTCCGCCAGGTGGCGAGCCTGTCGCTCGACGCGGAGCTGGCTCCGGACGCCTTGCGCCGCGCCCTGAACGCGCTCTTGCCGGCGGCGGTGCGCGTCACCGACGCGCGCCCGGCTCCGGCGGGCTTCGACGCCCGGCGCTCGGCGCTGGGCAAGCGGTATCTCTACGTGATCGATCGCGGACGCACCGCCGATCCCTTCCTCCGGCGTCACGCCTGGCATCTCCCGCGCCCCCTCGATGACGGCGCGATGGCAGGGGGTCTGCGCCACGTCCTGGGCAAGCACGACTTCTCCGCGTTCTGCGCGGCGGCCGGGCGAGACCGGTCGCCCACGTGCACGGTGCGCTCGGGGCGGGTGCTGGCCCGGCGGGACCGGCTCGCGGTGCTCATCTCGGCGGACAGCTTTCTCCACCACATGGTCCGGAACATCGTGGGCAGCCTGGTCGAGGTGGGGCGCGGGGCCCGGGCGCCCGGCTGGATGGCGGAGATCCTGGACGGCCGCGACCGGCGGCGATCCGGTCCCACCGCGCCCCCTCAGGGCCTCTTCCTGGTCCGCGTGCTCTACGGGGGCGAGGGCCGATGACGGAGAAGCCGCCGGAGGGATTCCGCCGGCGCAAGCGCGAGGACCATGCTCTGACCCTGATCCGGGAGATCGAGGAGAATCTGGAGGACATCCCGCGAGTGCGGCGGCTCCTTCTCGAGCTGGGCCGCTACTATGATCCCGTGCTGGGCGGGGGGATTGTCGACCCACCGCTTCAGAAGGCCATCGTCGCCGCGCTCGAGACCGGGCGACCCGCCGACGCGCGCGCCCTGATCAAGGCTCGCTATGACGCCTACCTGAAGGATCGTGCCCATCTTGGCAAGGAGGATTCCTAACGCAAAGCGTCACCATCGATAACGCCGATAACCTTGACGCATCGGTGGTCTGACCAATACACTTCCCCTAGCCCAAACTCGAAGTGACTCGCTGGCCGGCGGCGGGCCCACCACACACTCAACGAGGAGCGGCTATGAGCCTTTCGCGTCGGGATTTCTTCAAGTACGCGGGAAGCACCGGGACTGCCGTCGCCGTCGGCGCCGGTACGCTCGACCTTCAGCCGGCGGCCGCCGCCGCGACCTCCCTCCGGATCAAGGAAGCGAAGGTGCACCCGGGAGTCTGTCCCTATTGCGCGGTGGGCTGCATCCAGCTCGTGTATTCGAAGGGCGACAAGATCATCGACATCGAGGGGCATCCCGACACGCCGCACACGCTGGGCCGGCTTTGCCCCAAGGGCGCGGCCACCATCCAGCTCTCCAATAACCCGCTCCGGCCCACCAAGGCGCTCTACCGCGCGCCGGGGTCCGACAAGTGGGAGGAGAAGCCGCTGGCCTGGATGTACGACGAGATCGCCAAGCGCTACTACGAGACGCGCGAGAAGAACTTCATCGAGCGCGAGAAGGACAAGGACGGCAACGAGGTGGTGGTCAACCGTCTCGACGCCATCGCGTCCCTGGGCTCCGCCTGCATCGACAACGAGGAGTGCTACCTCCTCTCCAAGCTGAACCGCACACTCGGCATCGTCTACCACGAGCATCAGGCCCGAGTCTGACACTCCGCCACGGTCCCAGCTTTGGGGACCACGTTCGGGCGGGGAGCGATGACGACCAACCTGATCGACATCCAGCACTCGGATGTCATCATGGCCACCAGCAACTTCGCCGAGAACCACCCCGTCGGCTTCCAGTGGGTGATGAAGGCCAAGGAGCGGGGAGCCAAGTTCATCCACGTGGATCCCCGCTTCACCCGCACCAGCTCGGTGGCCGACATCCACGTGCCGCTGCGCTCCGGCACCAATATCGCGTTCTTCGGCGGGCTCATCAGCTACGCGATCGAGAACAACCTGTACTTCAAGGACTACGTCACCTACTACACCAACGCCTCCTTCCTCATCGATCCCGCCTTCAAGACCGCCACCGACGGGGGCGGCCTCTTCACCGGCCTCGAGCAGACCGGTAAGGGTGGCAACGACCCCCACATCGCCCAGACATACAAGCGAGATAGCTGGAAGTATCAGCTCGACGGGGAGGGGAACCCCAAGCGCGACCTCACGCTCAAGGATTCCAACACCGTCTTCCAGCTCATGAAGCGGCACTACAGCCGCTACACGCCCGAGATGGTGGAGCGCATCTGCGGCATCCCCAAGGACAAGTTCGTCCAGGTCGCCAAGCTCTACTGCGAGAACAGCGGC
This sequence comes from Candidatus Nitrosocosmicus sp., assembly GCA_035654455.1. GTDB lineage: Bacteria > Methylomirabilota > Methylomirabilia > Rokubacteriales > CSP1-6 > DASRWT01. The sequence goes on from DASRWT010000056.1 coordinate 3,548, forward strand.
CCCGAGAAGACCGGCACCATCACCTATGCGCTGAACCTCACCCAGCACACCAACGGCGTCCAGAACATCCGGGCGCTCTGCATGCTGCAGATCCTCCTCGGCAATATCGGGCGGCCGGGCGGCGGCGTGGTGGCCCTGCGCGGCCACGCCAACGTCCAGGGGGCCACCGACCTCGAGCTGCTGTACCACGAGCTCCCGGGCTATCTCGCGATGCCGCTCCGGGACCTGCATCCGGACCTCAAGACCTATCTCGAGAAGGTGACACCCAAGGGCGGATTCTGGGTGAACCTCCCCAAGTTCATGGTGAGCCTGCTCAAGGCGTTCTACGGCGACGCCGCCACCAAGGAAAACGAGTTCGGCTACCAGTGGCTGCCCAAGCGCGCCTCCGCGGACGCCTACAGCCACCAGCACATCTTCGTGGACATGTACAAGGGCAAGATCAGGGGCTTCCTCGCCGACGGGCAGAACCCGGCGGTGGGAGGGCCCAACGCCAAGCTCGCCCGCGCCGCCATGGGCAAGCTCGACTGGCTCGTGGTGAAGGACATCTTCATCACCGAGACGGCGGAGTTCTGGAAGGCGCCCGGCGCCACCGCCAAGGACATCAAGACCGAGGTGTTCTTCTTGCCCGCCGCGCCCGCCGCCGAGAAGGACGGCTCGCTGACGAACACCATGCGGCTCATCCAGTGGCACGAGAAGGCGGTCAACCCGCCCGGCGACGTCACCTCCGACGCCGAGTTCTTCGTGAGCCTGGCCAAGCGGCTGCAGAAGATGTACGCGGGCTCCAAGAAGCAGCGAGACCAGGGCTTCCTCGCCGCGAGCTTCACCTTCGGCGACGATCCCAAGGAGCCCAACATGGAGCTGGTGCTGAAGGAGATCAACGGCTTCGCCACCGAGGAGATCACCGACAAGGACGGCAAGGTGGTCTACAAGAAGGGCCAGGCGCTGAACTCCTTCGCCCACATGACCGACGACGGCAAGACCGCGGGCGGTTGCTGGATCTATACCGGCGTCACCGTGGAGGGACCCGACGGCAAGCTCGTCAACAAGGCCAATGCGCGGAAGCCCGCCGACGAGAAGGACTACCTCGCGCATGGCTGGGGCTTCGCGTGGCCGGCCAACCGGCGCATCCTCTACAACCGGGCCTCCGCCGATCTGTATGGCCGGCCCTGGAGCGAGCGAAAGAAGCTCATCTGGTGGGACCCGGAAGCGCCCGGCGCCAAGCCGGAGGAAAAAGGCAAGTGGGTGGGCCTCGACGTGCCCGACTTCAACGCCTTCCTGGCTCCGGACGCCAAGAACGGGGACAAGCCGTTCATCATGCGGGCGGATCTGGTGGGCGCCTTCTTCGGCCCGCTCAACGACGGGCCCTTCCCCGAGCACTACGAGCCGGTGGAGTCGCCGACCCGGAACCTGCTCTCCAGCCAGCAGAACAACCCGGTGGTGAAGATCTGGGACGTGCCCGATCAGAGGAACGACCTGGCGCCGGTGGGCTCGCCGGACTTCCCCTACGTCATCACCACCTATCGGCTCACCGAGCATCATCTGTCCGGCGTGATGTCGCGTTACCTGCCCATGCTGGCGGAGCTGTTCCATTCCCACTTCGCGGAGATCAGCCACGAGCTGGCCGCGGAGCTCGGCATCACCAACGGCGAGAAGATCACGGTCTCGAGCCCGCGCGGCAAGGTTCACGTCACCGCCATGGTCACGCACCGGCTCAAACCCTTCCTCATCGACGGCAAGAAGGTGCATCAGATCGGGGTGCCCTGGCACTGGGGCTACAAGGGCATCGACGCCCTGCCGGGGAGCAAGGGCGACATCACCAACGACCTCTCGTCCACGGTGGCGGACCCCACCGTGTACATCCAGGAGACCAAAGCCTTCGTCTGCAACGTCAAGAAGGGGGTGGTCTAGCCATGGCGCGCACGCTCGCGATGTTCACGGACACGTCCCTGTGCATCGGCTGCCGGGCCTGCCAGGTGGCGTGCAAGCAGTGGAACGAGCTGCCGCTGGAGCAGCCGGAGTGGACGGGTGGGTACCAGAACCAGTCCCACTTCACCGACAAGACCTACCGCCTGGTGCGGTTCATCGAGAAGCCCAAGGCCGACGGGCAGCTCCAGTGGCTCCTCATGTCCGATGTCTGCAAGCACTGCGCTCAGGCCGGCTGCCTCGACGCCTGTCCCACCGGCGCCATCTACCGGACCGAGTTCGGCACCGTCAACATCAATCAGGACGTCTGCAACGGCTGCCGGTACTGCGTCAGCTCGTGCCCGTTCGGGGTGGTGTCCTACAACCACGACACCGGCCGGGCCAACAAGTGCACCTTCTGCAATGACCGCATCCACAACGGGCTGGGGCCTGCCTGCGCCAAGACGTGCCCCACCGAGTCCATCCAGTTCGGATTCCGCGACGAGCTGGTGCCCAAGGCCGAGAAGCGCCTCGCGAAGCTCAAGGAGATGGGGTACACGGGCGCCCAGCTCTACGGCGCCGACAGCAGCGGCCCCCTCGGCGGGCTCAATGCCTTCTTCCTGCTCCTGGACACGCCGTCCACCTACCACCTCCCCGAAAAGCCGCTCCTGCCCCAGCGCAACGTCTTCGTGGACTCGCTCCTGTCGGTGGGCTCCGCGCTGCTCGTCGGGGTGGGGGCGATCGTCGCCTTCCGCGACCGCGGCGGAAAGGAGGGCGGCGATGGAGATCGTTAAGACGCCCGACTGGCATCTCCTCATCGTCTGGTACTTCTTCATCGGCGGCATCGCCGGGGGCGCGTACTTCACCGCCGCCATCGCCGACAACTTCGGCAGCGATCGGGATCGGGGCGTGTTCCGCATCGGCTATACGCTGTCTCTGCTTCTCATCGGGCTGTGCGGGATCCTGCTCATCCTCGACCTCGGCACGCCGAGCCGCTTCATGAACATGATGGGCGCCTTCAAGTTCTGGGACCCCATGTCCATCGGGGCCTGGATGCTCGGAGTCTTCGGCCTCTTCGCCTTCCTGTCGTCCGCGCTGGCCTGGGTGGGCGGCGAGGCGCGCGCGCCGCTCCGCCGGAAGATCAGCCTGCTGGGCACCATCTTCGGGTTCTTCCTCGCCAGCTATACCGGCGTGCTGCTGAGCGCCACCGCCCAGCCGTTCTGGAGCGAGGCCCGGCTGATGGGCGCGCTGTTCCTCGCGTCCGGCGCGTCCACCGGCATGGCGGCGATCTCCCTGCTTCTCTTCCTGTCCGGCGAGTCCGGGGGAGCCGGGTACCGCAAGGTCAAGCACGCCGACCGCTACGCCATGGTCATCGAGCTGGTCCTCCTCGCCGTCTTCCTGGGACTCCTGGGGTCCGCGGCCGCGCCCATCACCTCGGGCCCCTTCGCGCCGCTCTTCTGGGGTGGACTGGTCGCCGCCGGGCTGGTGCTGCCGCTGCTGCTCGACCTGGTGGGGCCGCGCGTCAAGGTGCTGGGCGGGCTGGCCGCCGTGCTCGTGCTGGTGGGCGGCTTCATTCTCCGATACGTCATCGTGATGGCCCGAGCCTGACCGCTGGGTCCCCGGGTCGCCGCCGGAAACCCCCCGGCCCGCCGCCGGGGGGTTTCTTGCTTCGAGACGGCCCACGCCGTAGGCTTGGGCCATGAAGGTCCCCCCAGGAAGTCACCCAATGAGCCCCGCCCTATGAGGTTCTGTAATTGAGGACCTTCTTCGAGGTCAAGCGCGGTAGCGTCACGGAGGTCAAGGCTCCCGTCGTCCGGGAGCAGCCGCTCACGGTGTACGTGAACGGAGATCGGTTCCTCACTCTCCTTTGCTCACCGATGCAGCTCGAGGCCCTCGTCCTGGGTTACCTCTGGATGGAGAAGGTGATCAGCGGCCTCGAGGACATCACCGCGCTCACCGTGTCCGAGGTGGACGGCCGCGCGGACGTCACGCTGAGTCGGCCGGTGGACTTGCCCACCGAGCGCATCCTCACGTCGGGATGCGGAGGCGGCATCACCTTCCGGATCGACCCCAGGCTCTTCACCCGGCTGGACTCCAAGCTCCGTGTCAAGCCGGCTGACCTAAGTGCTCGGATGAAAGATCTATTCTCTGGATCACTCCACTACCAGGCCTCGCGGGGAATTCACGGCGCCGCGCTGGCGGACGCCGATCGGATCTTGCTCATCGCCGAGGATGTGGGGCGCCACAATGCGGTCGACAAGCTGAAGGGCGAGGCGTTGAGACAGGACATCTCGACCACCGACCGCATCCTGCTGTCCACCGGCCGGGTCTCCTCCGAGATGCTGCTCAAGGCGGCCCGGATGGGCGTGCCTCTGGTGGCGTCTCGCACCTCGCCCACCGAGATGGCGGTGGGACTGGCCGAGCAGCTCGGGGTGACCGTGGTGGGGTATCTCCGACCGGAGAGCCTCAACCTCTACGCCGGCGAGGCGCTCGATCTCGATACCGTGGCGAGCGCACCATGACCGATCACGTCGCGCTCGCCCGCGAGTGGCAGGAGGCGCTGGGGCGCCGCAAGGGCCTCGCCGCCTCGCTGGGGTTCTGGACCGTGGTGCTGGAGGGATGGAGCCGCTGGCCCCAGGATCTCGTACGCCCCCTCCGGTGGTCGTCGCTCGAACGTCGTGAGCGCTGGGAGCGGGGTGTGCCCCTGGCCGCCGAGGCCGAACCCGAGCTCCCGCGTGACCAGGTCGAGGAGCTGGTGGGGCCCGTGATGGAGCACCTGGCCGGTCTCGGCCCCGACGCGGCCGAATCGCTGCAGCGCTTCGCCGCCGCCTGGGATGGAGGATCGGTGGGCCCGCGCGACCTCATGCCCATCGCGTCCAAGGACGGGGCCGCCACCCGCGACGAGCGCCTGGGGCTCGGCGCCACCTTCGTGTCCTTTCTCGCGCTGGCGGGGCTTCGTCCCGGGCTCGAGGCGTACTTCCAGTCCACGCGCGAGCTCCCGGACGGCATCTGGACGCCGGGTGTCTGTCCCTGGTGCGGCGGCATGCCCGGCTATGGCGATCTGGTCGAGGACGGCCGGCGGCGTCTATCCTGCCATCTCTGCGGCGGCGCCTGGATGGCGCCCCGGCTCCGCTGCCCGTTCTGCGAGAGCTGGGAGTCGCGCGACCTGGTGCGTCTCCTGGGCGAGGGCGTGGACGAGGGCTATTTCATCGAGGCCTGCCGATCCTGCCACGGTTATCTCAAGGGCGTGGACCGGCGTCAGCGCTGGAATGCCGCCTCGCCGCTGGTGGAGGACTGGAGCTCGCCGCACCTGGACATCCATGCGGCCCGCGAGGGGTACTGGCGGGGCACGCCCTCGCTCGCTCACCTCACCGCCGCCCCGTGAGGGCAGGGCCGGAGCGCGGCGACCCGTGATCAACGCGGTCCTCTACGACATCGCGCTGACCGCCTATATCGTGGCCATGGTGGCCGCCCTCGGTCACCTGCTGGGACGGCGCGAGGGGCTGTGGCGGCTGGCCCTCCTGTGCACCCAGGCGGGGTGGCTCTTCCACACGCTGGCCATCGGCCTGCGCGGCGCCGAGCTGGGCCGCCTCCCGCTGCTCACGCTGTCCGAGCTGGTCTCGGTGATGATCTGGGGCGCCGTGCTCCTCGAGCTCTGGGCGGAGCGGGTGTTTCGAGTCAAGGTCCTGGGCGCCTTCGTGCTTCCCGTGATCGTCGGGCTCGGGCTGGCCTTGCCCACCGGGCTGCGGGCGCTGGCGCTCGAGCCCGCGATCCGGAGCGCGTGGATCTGGGTTCATGCCGCGCTGGCGCTGATCGGGCTCGCCGCGCTCGTGCTCAACTTCGCGGGGGCGGTGATGTACCTCCTGCAGGAGCGCCAGCTCAAGGCCAAGCGGCCGGGCCCGGTGTACTACCGGCTGCCCTCGCTGGAGACGCTGGACCGGCTCAGCTACCGCACGCTCACGCTGGGCTTCCCGTTCCTCACCGCGGGGCTCGTGCTCGGCGCGCTGTGGGCGGGCGCGGCCTGGGGGAGCGTGCTCACCTGGGACCCGCTGGCGCTCTTCTCCGTCGTCATGTGGATGGTGTACGCATCGATCCTCGCCGGGCGGGTGGTGGGACGCTGGCACGGGCGCCGCGCCGCCTACCTCGCCGTGGCCGGATTCTGCGCGCTCCTTCTCACGCTGGGCGCGGGCATCCTGCTCCAGGGACGTCACGGGTCGTGACCACCACGCTCTTCGTGGCGGGAATGAGCCACCGGACGGCCCCGGTGGAGATCCGCGAGCAGCTCGCCCTCGAGGAAGACAAGCTGCGCGAGGTGGTGGCCGCGCTGGCCGCGCAGGGCGTCGCCGCGGAGCTCATGATCCTCTCCACCTGCAACCGGGTGGAGGTCTACGGCGTGGCCGAGGCGCCCGGCGAGGCGCGGGCGGCCGCCTTCCGCCAGCTCGGGACCCATCGCGGCGTCGCGCTGGCCTCCATCGAGCCCCACCTGTTCGCGCATACCGAGGAGGAGGCGGTGCGGCACGCTTTCCGGGTGGCGGCCAGCCTGGACTCGCTGGTGATCGGCGAGCCGCAGATCCTGGGCCAGGTGAAGGATGCCTTCGCGCTGGCGCAGTCGTGCCGCACCGTGGGTCCCGTGCTCAATGCCCTCATGAGCCAGGCCTTCACCGTGGCCAAGCGCGTGCGAACCGACACCGAGGTGGGCCGCCTCGCGGTGTCGGTGGCCTCCAGCGCGGTGGAGCTGGCGCGGAAGATCTTCGGCAGCCTGGACGGCAAGGCGGTGCTGCTGGTGGGCGCGGGGGAGATGGCGGAGCTGGCCGCGCGCCTCCTGATGGAGGAGGGCGCGATGCCGCTGTACATCGCCAACCGCACGCCGGCTCGCGCCCGCGAGCTCGCGGCCACCCTGGCCGGCGCCGCGGTGCCGTTCGAGCAGATGGGGGCGGTGATGGCGGAGGTGGACATCGTGATTGCCTGCACCGCCGCCCCCGAGCCGGTGGTGCGGGTGGCCGACGTCCGCGCCGCGGTCGCCGCGCGGCGGACGCGGCCGCTCTTCCTCATCGACCTCGGCGTCCCGCGCAATGTCGAGGCCGCCGTCAACGGGCTGGAGGGCGTCTTCGCCTATGACGTGGACGACCTCGAGCAGGTGGTGGAGGCCAATCGCCGCGAGCGGCAGCGCGAGGCCCGCCGGGCGGAGACCATGCTGGAGGGCGAGGTGACGCGCTTCCTCCGCCGCCTCCGCGAGGTGGAAGTCGTCCCCACCATCGTGTCGCTGAAGGAGAAGCTCGAGGCCATCCGTCGCGGCGAGCTCGACAAGGCGCTGGCGCGGCTGCCCGGGGCCAGCGCGGAGACGCGCGCGGTGCTGGAGGCCCTCTCTCAGGCCATCGTGAACAAGGTCCTGCACGCGCCCGCGGTCAAGCTTCGTGACTCCTCGCGCGACGGGCACGGCCGGCGGTGGACGGAGGTGGTGTCGGAGATCTTCGGGCTCCGGCGCTCGACGGGCGAGCGCGACCGATGAGGGTGCGGGTGGGCACGCGCGGCAGCCGCCTCGCCTTGATCCAGGCGGAATCGGTGGCGGCGGCGCTGCGCGCCCGCGGCGCCGAGGTCGAGATCGTGCCCATCCGCACCTCGGGCGATCAGCTGGCGCAGGTGGCCCTCGCCGAC
>DASRWT010000057.1:0-9089 GCA_035654455.1 Candidatus Nitrosocosmicus sp.
CAGATCGGGTGGGACCTGCAGAAGGCCTCCGGCGGGCGCTTCATCATGGGCCTCGGCACCCAGGTGAAGGCCCACAACGAGCGGCGCTTCTCCGTGAGGTGGGACGCCCCCGGCCCCCGCCTGCGGGAGATCGTGGAGGCGCTGCGCGCCATCTGGAACACCTGGCAGACCAAGGCGCCGCTCCGATACCAGGGCAAGCACTATCAGATAGACCTCATGACGCCCTTCTTCGATCCGGGCCCCATCGAGCACCCGCATATCCCCATCTACCTCGCGGGCGTCAACCCCTATATGGCGCGGCTGGCCGGCGAGGTGGCGGAGGGGCTGCACATCCACTCCTTCCACTCGGCCAAGTATCTCCGCGAAGTTCTCCATCCCGCGGTGGCGGAGGGCCTGCACCGGGCCGGGCGCTCGCGCCTGGACTTCACCTTCCGCGCCTCCACCATGGTCATCGTGGGCGACACGCGGGAGGAGATCGAGAAGCAGAAGCAGGCGGTGAAGCAGCAGATCGCCTTCTACGCTTCCACCCGAACGTATAGCGCGGTGCTGGCCGCCCACGGCCTCGACGATCTCTCCCCTCGGCTGCACGCGAAGTCCCTGGAGGGCGACTGGAAGGGCATGGCCGATCTGATCAGCGACGCCATGCTGGAGAACTTCGCGGTGATCGGCTCGTGGGCGGATATCGGCCCCCGCATCCGCGAGCGCTATGCCGGGCTCTACGACCGCACCCAGCTCTACCCGTCCTTCGCGCCCTCGCTCGACGATCCGCGCATGGCCGCGCTGGCGCGTGACTTCAACGACGGCTGAGCCGCCGACGCTCCACGCTCCGTAGCGTCGAAGGGCCCGCCCTGTCGGCCGGGCCGACGGTTGGCGCGGCGCAAGTCTTTCGCGCCCGCCAAGTGGCTACCCGCGCTGCCATTTTCCGGGGGTCTCCCACTGGCACCTCCCTTGCTCTACCACGGGCCAGTTAGAAACACGCAAAGACATAAGGGAGACTGTCATGCAAAATATGCTTCGTCGAACGTTGGTCGTGCTCGCCGCCCTGGCCGGGATGGTTCCCGCCGGAGTGGGCGCCACGACTCTGACTCATACCCCGGCCGGCGCGCCACTGTGCCTGAGCGCCAACTCCCCCACCGCGTGCAACGGAGGCGGCGCCTCGCTGACCACCTACTCCTTCGGCTTCGATCTCTCGAGCGTCGCGGACGCGGACGAGATCATCACCGCCGCCACCCTGACGCTCCTTATCTCCGACGACTCCGGAGCGCGGGACGGTAGTGAGAAGATCGACCTCTTCGTCGATGGCGTCGATATGCAGGTGAATGCCGACGCAAACCACAACCTGCTGGTCCTGCTCGACCTCGGCTCACTGGGCAATACCCTCAACATCACGCTCGGCCCCGAGACGGGCGACTACTTCTTCGGGGGCGCGACCCTGACCCTCACGGTGGAGGACCGTCCGGAGGAGATCGTCCAGGTCACGGATGAGATCCCGGCGGCGGCCGCGGTGCCGGTACCGCCCTCGATGGTGCTGCTCGGGCTTGGCCTGGTCGCGATGGCGGCGCGCCGGCGGGCCTAGCCCGCCGCTTCCTTCTTCACCTCGGCGAACGTCTGACGGGCTACGAGCATGGCGTCCCGCACCAGCGGGGCGCCAACGTAGCCCATCAGGTGCAGGATCACTTCCGTCAGCTCGGTCTCCGTCCAACCCTGGCGGAGCGCCATCCGCAGGTGAATCGCCAGCTCGGGCTCGCGCCCGGTGGAGGCATCCGAGACCACGGTGACCAGGGTCCGCGTCTTGAGATCCAGCCCCGGGCGCGTCCAGATGGTGCCGAAGACGCTCTCCTGGGCGAGGTCGATGAACTGGGTCATCATGGAGTCGCCGTAGGTGTTCTTGTTCACGCGCTCGACGTAGGCGTCGCCGAGCAGCTTGCGCCGCATCTCGCGGCCCTTCTTGTACGCTTCGCTCTCGGCCATCACCGGCTCCCCATGACCAGACGTTCGTGCAGTGCGCTCGCCATCTCGTCGATGCCCGCTCCCGCCCACAGGCGGAAGAAGGGCGCTTTCTGGAAGGCGCCGAACTCCCGCCCCGCGCGCTCCGCGGTCTGCGCTGCGGTCTCGCCGGCGCGCGGGGCGCGGATCTTCTCCGTCACCACGCGGTCCTTGTGATAGATGGCCGGGAGCTCGGTGTAGTGGTAGAGGTATCGCTGATCCTTGTCGTAGAAGACGACCACCGGGATGGACTGCCAGCGGCCGCCGTTCTTCTCGTTCATGAACTCCGCCATGATGTCCGCGTTCTCCCCGTGGTCGGGCTCGCTCAGGGGATCCGCCGTCTTGCCGAACTTCTGCCCGTCGCGGTCGAAGATGCGGAGCTCCATGCCGGTGGCCTCGGCGACGCGCGCCAGCATGGGCACGTCGCGCCGGCAATCGGACGACCAGTCCTCCGACAGCACGAGGATCCTGGCCGGCCCGCCCGGCTGGGCGGCCAGCCACTTCCACGCCGCGGCCTGAGTGTCGGTGAGGCGGCTGCCCTCGTACCATTCGCGGATCATCGCCGAGTGGTCGGGGCGCTTCGAGCCGCCGGTGCCCTCGCGGGCGAGGTTCGCTGAACTGCCGATATAGGCGAGGTATTCCGCGAACGTCCGGCCGGACTTGAAGCGCTCCGGCGTCACCACGGTCTTGCTGCCGTCCATGCTCGGTCTCCTCAGAAGATGGCGATGGGATGCGCGGGCGCGCCGGTGCTCCCCATGAGCCGGAGCGGGGTGGCGGTGAAGAGGAACTCGTTTCGCCCCTCCTCCGCGCAGACCTTGGCCAGCCGCTCGGGATAAGTATTGTCGACCAGGGCCAGCCCCAGGAATGGGATGGCCAGATGCGTGCTCATGCCGAAGCCGGCATAGCCGCTGGGCCGCTCGTCCATCATGTCCCACGAGATCGCCGCGATATCCTTCTCACGAAACCACTCGAGGCAGGACAGATGCAGCCCCGGGTGCGGGTCCACGCGGAAGACGAAGTTCGGATGCGCCTTGAGAAATGCCTCGTTGCCGCTGCGCACCACCACCACGTCCCCCGGCTGCATCTTCACCCCCGCGCGCGCGGCCACCGCGTCCAGCTCCTTCGGCGTCACCGGCTCGCCCGCCTTCACGTAACCCTCCTTGCGCCCCGCCGCCACGTCGAGGAAGACGCCGCGAGTGGTGATGCCGTCGAAGAGCGGGTCGATGGGGCACCAGGTGGCGCCGGCCGCGCTCAGGCTGTCGCCGAAAGGCCGACCATTGTAGAGCTCGCCGTCCCAGGCCACGTGACAGAGCGCGTCGATGTGGGTGATGGTGTAGCCGTGGTAGACGAGGTCGAAGCGGTCCAGCACCACGTCCACACGCTCGCGCTTGGAGGGGAAGGTCGCGTGATACATGAGGACGGGCTGGGGCCCGATATCCCGCGCCAGCGACACGGTGCGGCCCTTCTTGACGAGGGCCTGGGCCTGGGCTTGCTTGGCGGGCGTGATCAGGTTCACGGTGCCCTTCTGATCGTCATGCCCCCAGCGGCCCCAGTTGTTCAGCTCCTTGAAGTAGGCTTCGACACGGTCCTGAGTGGGCGGCTTCGAGTCGGCCATGGGTGGCTCCTCGGGTGAAGGTGGGCAGCGCGGTCGCGAGGCAATGACGGAGCGACAGTAGCGGGCCCGCGCGCGTCCGTCAAGCGTGCTATAACACGCCGGTGAGAGCAGAGCGTCCATGACCCGCGACCAGCTCAAGGCCCGGATTCTCGCGTCCATCGACCGCCGCGCGCCCGACATCATCGCCATCGGCGAGCGCATCCGGAAGAATCCGGAGCTGGGCTTCAAGGAAGTCAAGACCGCGCGGCTGGTCGAAGAGACGTTCAGGTCGCTCGGGCTCTCGCCGAGGGCCGGGCTGGCGTTCACCGGCGTCCGCGCGGACGTGGCCGGCGCCCAGCCCGGGCCCACCTTCGCCCTCCTGGGCGAGCTCGACGGGCTCCGCGTGCCCGGCCATCCCGATGCCGACCCGGAGACGGGCGCCGCGCATGCCTGTGGCCACAATGCCCAGGTCGCCGCCATGCTGGGCGCGGCCATGGGCCTCCTCGACGCCAAGGCGTTCGAGCATCTTGCCGGCCGCGCCACCTTCTTCGCCGTGCCCGCGGAGGAAGGTGGCGATCTCGAGTGGCGCGTGAGCCAGGTCAAGGCGGGCAAGCTCGAGCTACTGGGCGGCAAGGCGGAGCTGCTCCGGCTCGGTCACTTCGACGACGTGGACCTGGCCATGATGATTCACCTCACTCCGCGGGCGGAAGATGGCACCGCCAGCGTGCCGCTCTCGAACAACGGCCGGGTGGGCAAGCTGGCGCGCTATATCGGCCGCGCCGCCCATGCCGGCGGGGCGCCCCACCTGGGAATCAACGCGCTGTACGCCGCCAATCTCGGCCTCATGGCCATCAACGCGCTTCGCGAGACGTTCCGGGACGAGGACACCATCCGCGTCCATCCCATCCTCACCGCCGGCGGCTCCCAGGTGAACGTGATCCCGGGAGAGGCGCGCATCGAGACCTATGTCCGCGGGCGCACCCTGCCCGCCATCCTCGACGCCAACGCCAAGGTGGATCGCGCCCTGCGCGCGGGCGCGCTCGCCCTGGGCGCCACCGTGGAGATCGAGACCTTCCCCGGCTATCTTCCGCTCGACTGCGATCAGACCATGGCGCGCTACTTCCGCGACTCGGCCGTCGCGATGTGGGGAAAGGCCAGCTTCGTGGAGGTGGGGCACCGCACCGGCTCCACCGACATGGGCGACCTGAGCCAGGTCATCCCCTGCCTGCATCCGTACCTGGGCGGGGCATCGGGCCACGGCCACGCGGTGGACTACCGCATCGCGGATCCGGACCTTGCCTATGTGGGCCAGGCCAAGGCGCTCGCCACCATGGTGGTGGACATGCTCGCCGACGGCGCCGCCGGCGCGCGCGAGGTGCTCGGCAAGGCGAAGCGCCCGCTCACGCGCCAGGGATATCTGGAGCTGCAGCGCTCCATGGCGCGCCGCGAGGTTTACGAGGGCCGGTGACATGCCCCTGACGAAGATTCCCCTCACCGCGCTGACGAAGCGTGGCGTGGGCCTCAAGCGCCCGGAGGACGTGGTGGTGAGCCGCGACGGACGCGTCTGGGCCTCGGACGAGGCGAGCGCCTGCGCCGAGATCCTGCCCGACGGCAGCCTGCGGCGCGTCGGCAGGGCCGGCGGGAAGCCCAATGGCATCAACATGGACCGGCAGGGCCGCATCCTCATCGCCAACTTCGCGCTCGACACGTCCGACCCCGGAGGACTCCAGCGCCTGGATCCACATAGTGGAGCCATCGAGATGCTCTGCGTCGAGGTGAACGGCCGCGCGCTGAAGGCCTCGAACTATCCCCTCGTCGATCGCGCGGGCAATGTCTGGTGCAGCCATTCCACCTGGGATCGCGTGGGTTCCGCCGCGGGCTCCGGCGACGGCTTCGTCTATCGGGTGAGCCCGGACGGCCGCGCGCAGCTCATGGCGGAGGGCTTCCACTTCACCAACGGCCTCGCCATGGACCCCGAAGAGTCGCACCTCTACGTCTGCCAGACCATGGGCCAAGACGTAATCCGGCTGCCCATCCGGCGCGACGGCACCCTGGGGCCGCGCGAGCGCTACGGGCCCTCGCTCGGCGTGCGCGCCATCCCCGATCCCACCGTCGAGCAGCGCGCCACCTTCGGCGCCACCGACGGCTGCGGCTTTGACCAGGAGGGCAATCTCTGGGTGACGCTGGTGATGGCCAACAAGGTCATCGCCATCACCCCCGCGGGCCGGGTCGAGATCATCATCCAGGATCCCACCGGCGAGCTGATGGACTGGCCGACGAATGTCAGCTGGGGCGGGGCCGATCTGCGCGATCTCTACATCGGGAGCGTGCGGAAGGACTACGTGCTCCACGCGCGGTGCCCGGTGGCGGGCGCGCCGCTCGCGCATCAGCAGTAAGCCGCTGTCCGGCGCGCTCCGCGCATGCCCAGCAGCACCACCACCGCCGCCGCCAGCTCCCACGCGATGCAGAGGAGAAGCGCCGCGTCGTAGGAGCCCCAGCGGTCGCGGGCCCAGCCGAGGATCCCCGGGCCGAAGGCGAAGGTGAACTGGTTGACGGCGAGCACCAGCCCCACCACCTGATTGAAGGACTCCCGCGGAAACTCCACCTGCACGATCAGCGAGGGGAAGGTCACCATGTTGCCCACCCCGAGGCCGTAGAGCGCGCTGCCGATGAAGAGCATGGCCGGCGACGGCCACACCAGCATCAGCGCCAGCGCCGCCGCCTGGACGGCGAGATTGCAGGCGGTGGCGACGCGACGATCGATGCGATCGATGAAGAAGCCGGTGCCCACCCGCCCCACGATGGCCGCGATGGTGGTCAAGCTCACCGCCAGCGCGGCCCGCTCCAGGCCCAGCGCCGGGTTGAGAAACGTGAGCTGATGGGTCAGGAAGCCCACCTGCGCGAGCAGGGCGAAGGCAAAGGTCCCCGACACCGACCAGAAATGCAGGGAGCGTAGCAGCGCCGCGCGGGAGAGCGGCGCCATCGCGGCGCGAGGAGCCGGCGGGCCGCTCCCGGCGCCGGCGGGGGAGGCCCCAGATCCGACCGTGACCCCATCGGGGCGAAGCCCGATGGCCTCCGGCCCGCGGAGCAGGCACAGCGCGACGAAGGGCCACAACAGCGCCAGCATCAGGCCCACCACCACCAGCGCCGCCCGCGCGAAGCCCATCCGGGCAATGAGGACGGTCCAGAGCGGCACCAGGAGCACACCGCCCGCGCTGGCGCCGTTCATGGCCAGGCTCACCGCCATCCCGCGCTTGCGCTCGAACCACGGCGCCACGATGGCGTTCACGGCGGCGCCGCTCATCCCCGCCCAGCCCACCGCCATGGCGCCCAGCGCGACGTAGAGGTGCCAGGGTCGGGTCGCCGCCGCCACGCCCAGCACCCCCGCGCCCATCGCGCCCACCGCGACGAGGACGGTGCGCCGCGGGCCCCAGCGCGCGAAGAAGTCGCCCAGGTACATCACGAGCACGCCGCCCACGATGTAGTAGCCGGTGATGGCGGAGGAGATGAAGGCGATGGGCCAGCCGTGCTGGCGGTGCAGCTCGACGAGGTAGATCCCGAGGCCGTAGAAGCCGAGGCCCCAGCCGAAGGTGGCGAGGGCGAAGGCGACGAGGACGACCACCCAGCCGAAGAACATTCAGCGCTGGACGGTAGGCACCCAGGCGGTGGTGCGCCCGCCCACGGTGATGTGCCGGATCCTCTCCCCGCCGGCGGTGCGGGCCGCGGCATTCCGCCCCCACCGGTGATGGAAGAGCCAGCCGCGCGGGAAGCGCGCGTGGTCCGCGCGCGCCGCCACCGCGGTGGCGACGACGGATCTCAGGCGCGCGCGGAGGCGGGCGGCCTCGGCGGCGGTCAGCGTGTGCGCGCGCCGCGACGGGGCGATGCGCGCCTGGTAGAGCACCTCGTCGGCGATCCAGTTCCCCACCCCGGCCGCGAAGCTTTGATCGAGCAGCACCGCCTTGATGGGCGCCCGGCGCATGCGGAGCATGGCCCGGAACTCCGCGAGCGGCGGCAGCTCGCGGTGGGCGTCCCAACCGAGCCCGCTGATGGGCGACTCCGCGGGCGGATTCGCGCGCAGGCGGATGCGCCCGAGGCGCCGGCCATCGGCCATGGCCAGCTCGCCGCCGCCCTCGAAGAAGAGGCGCAGCTTGGTGAAGCGCGGCGGCCACTGCGCGGCGGGATCGCGGCTCCCATGGGCGACCAGGCGCACGCCGCCCCCGGCGGGGGCATGGAAGCCGCCCGTCATGCCGAAGTGGAAGAGGGGCCAGGGCCGGCGGTCCAGCTCGAGCCAGAGATGCTTGCCGTGCCGGCGCACCGCCGTCACGCGCCGGCCCCGCAGCGCGCGGGCGAAGCGCGCCGGACTCACGCCCTCGAAGACGATGGAGTCCGGCGCGCATTGCACGGACGTGATGCGGCGGCCGCGGGCCACGCGCTGGATCAGCGCGCGGGCCGCCTCCACCTCAGGCAATTCAGGCACTACGCGCTTGCCTTGCCGGGTGCCGAGAAGGGCCCAGCGGCGAGGCGCCGCCCGAGGACCGGGCGGGAGGCGTACTCTCTGTACGTTGACCGCCCGGTCGAGGGCGGCAACGAAGCCACTGGGCCCTTATCGGCGCCCGGCACTACGGCTTGACGATCTCGAGCAGCTCCACCTCGAAGACCAAAGTGGCGCCGGGCTTGATCGCGGGGGGCGCACCACGATCGCCGTAGGCAATGGTGGACGGACAGACGAGCCGGCTCTTGCCGCCGACCTTCATGGTCTGGACCCCCTCCGTCCAGCATGGGATCACCTGGTTCAGCGGAAAGGACGCGGGCTCCTTCCGCTGCACGCTGCTGTCGAACACGGTGCCGTCGGTGAGGGTGCCGTGATAGTGCACCTTCACGGTGTCGGTGGGCTTGGGCGAGGGGCCCGTTCCCGGCTTGATGGTGGTGACGATGAGACCGGAGGGGGTGCGAACGGCGCCCTTCTCCGCGGCCGCCTTTTCGAGATAGGCCTGGCCCACCTTCTTCTCCGTCACGGAGGACGCGGAGAGCCGCGTCTCCTGCAGCTCCTTCACCTTGGGACCGTAGACCTGGAGGTCCAGGTTCTGCTCGCGCTTCATCACGCCGTCCGCCACGCCCGCCTGGACCATCGCCAGCTCGGCCTCGCTCAGGCTGAACGCGCCCAGGCTACGGCTGATGAGGAGTCCCAGGGCATAGAGTGTCTTCTGCTCCTCGGTCTTGAGCTCGGGGGAGGCGGCGCGCGCGCCGGCCGGGAGGGCGAGCACGAGGGCCAGCGCGCAGCTGAGAACGATACGCATCATGGTGCTCAGCTCAACCCGGGATAGAAGGCGTCGCGGCCTCGAGCATAGGTGGGCTGGCGCTGGCCGGCATTGCGGTTGATCAGCGGCCGGAAATACATCGGATGGGTGAGGCAGCGCACCTCGTGCTCGAGCGTGGCGAGGGGGGCGCCGGAATCCAGATCCACGATCTCCTGGAAGCGATACTGGATGTCGCTGCTCTCCTCCGACAC
>DASRWT010000058.1:0-14405 GCA_035654455.1 Candidatus Nitrosocosmicus sp.
CTCGTAGGGCATGTCGGCCAGCCGCTCGCTGGCCACCGCGAGCTTGCGGGCGGTCTTCTCGATGAAGGTGCCGGTGCCGCCGCTGCAGGCGGACTGCATGTACACCTGCTTGGTCTTCCCGCCGCCGCCGGGGGTGAAGAAGATGGTCTTCATGTCCTCGCCGCCGATCTCGGACACGAAGCGCACGTCGGGGTGCTGCCGCTCCACGCAAGCGGCGACGGCCACCACCTCCTGGACCATCTTGGCGCCCACCAGCGGGCCCAGGAATCCGGACCCCGAGCCGGTGAAGAACACGCGGTCGCGGCCCGCCGTGACCTGCGCTTCCTCCTCCATGCGGCCGAGGAACTCGAGGACCTTCTCCGCCTGGCGAGTATTGTGGCGCTGGTAGTCCTGCCAGATTACCTTTCCTGGCCCCCCTCGCTCCGCTCGGGAAGCATTTCCATATCCGCTCGCCTCGCCTTCGGCTGCGTCTCGCCCAACCTCCACCACCAAGGCTTTCACCGTGGTGGAGCCGACATCCATGCCGATGTACTTCGCCATGTGGCTAGCGGGCCTTGCCGGCCACGTGGAGGACCATGTTGGCCGCCGTGCCCGCGCAGCCCATGTGAGGCACCTTGTAGTCCGCGCGCTTCATCTTCGGGTGCGCGTCGAGATAGGCGCGCACGGCATCCAAAGTCATGCCGCTCTTGGCCAGGGCCTCGTCGAACTCGCGCTGGGCGCGCTTCTTGGCCTCGGTGAGGATCATCTGGCAGCGCGAGAGCGCGTGCACCTCCGCATCCCCCTTGATCTCGAGCGGGGCGTAGAGGAGGTCGGGGAACTTGCCGAGCACGCCCGACATGGCTCCGATGCTCATGGTGTTCGGCATGCAGGAATAGGGCGAGAGCTCGCAGATCATGTGGGCCTTCTTCTTCGTGTGCGCCCAGATGGCCTTGCCGATCAGCATGTCGCCCTCGCCGCCGTCGAGCCGGTGGTTGAAATAGGGCGCCGCGAGCCCGCGCAGCTCCTTCTGAAGCGGGAGCTCGTGGGCGACATTCCCCATGGCCCGGCGCAGCCGCCCGAAGACACCCCGGTAGATGGCCTGCACGGTGCGCCCGAGGCCCAGCTTGAGCCGCGCCCCGCGCTCGACGCCCGAGTAGTCCTCGAACCGCTGCAGCCCCAGCCGCAGGAGATAGTCCATCCACACCGTGATGCCGGCGGGATAGACCTCCGCCCCTTCCGACTCGAGCCAGCGGTGGATATTGTAGTTGGGGTCGCCCTCCACGGTCTGGAGGTAGAACTCACCGGTGATCTTCACGGTGGGCTTGGCGCGAAGCCGGTCCAGCTCGATGGTCGCGAACTTCTTCCGGATCTCGCGCATGACCTTCACGTAGTACCGCGTGGTGAGGTACCACGCCACGGACCGGTAGGGGCCCCTCTGGGGCCGGTTACGGAACGCCTGGTAGAGGAGCTCCACCGACTCCTTGACCACGGCCTCGGTGGCCCCGGGCACCACCTCGTACGGCCGCACCTGGTACTCGAGATCCTGGACCAGATCGGTGGTGAAGATGGCCCACAGGCAGCCCAGCGTCACCGGCAGGTTCATGTCGAAGCCGTCGCCCATGGCCGCCTTCTGGTCGAGCTGATCCTGGGCGAGCAGGAACATCCGGAACGCCTCGAGGCCCGAGTTGCGCAGCCCGAGCTCGTAGCTCTGGTGGTACTGGCCGAAGCGGCAAGCGCCGCAGGAGCCGGCGGTGAGGTAGACGAACTTCTTGCTCACTTCCTCCGCGCCGATCTCCCCCGACTTCTTCTTGAGGAAGTTGACCAGGTTGCCGGTGGTGAAGCTGGTGGGGCAGCACTGGCCGATGTCGGCGGTCTCGCGCCCGGTGAGGAGATCCTCCTTGGTGGCCACCGGCAGCACCTCGGCCTTGTTGCCCCCGCTCTCCAGCACCGCCTGGAGCACGCGCTCCACGCGCCAGTGCAACCCCCCGAAGAGGATGGTCACCGAGTCGCGCTCCGCGCGCGTGAACGGCTTCGGTGAATACGTCCGATAGTGCTGCGGGGCGGCGGGACGCTCGGTCGTCGCGGGTCGATCAGTCGTCGCGGTGGCCATGTCGTTCTCCTTTTGGGCCGCTCAACTCGCCCTGAGATCCGTCCGCGCCATCAGCGGCTCCGCGGTCGAACGGTCACCCGGTACTACGCTTGGCCCCGGGGCCGCGGATGATCACTGCAGCCGTGCGGTCCGTATCCGAATTACCCTCGTCCGCTCTAGGGCGCGGCGGTGGGATGCGGCGCGTAAGCGTCCCGTACCGTCACCGACAGCGCGCCCTGGCGGCAGGTGGCCACCGTGTAGGTCGCGTAGACTGCCCGGCACGGGGCGCCCTTGGCCGCGTGCAGCTCGAGCCGCGTGAGATCACCGATCAGCGAGACCACGGTCTGTATGTTGCGTCCAGGGAATGGATGGGCACACAGGCTATGCGGGGCGTCCGCATGATCGCGATAGAAGCGCTGTATGTCGCCGACGCCCACCGGACCCTCCGCCCCCCTCAGGAGCGTCTCCAGTCGTTCCCGCCGCTTCAAGGAGTTCTCGGAGGGCGTTTCCCGGCCCTGGAATACCGCCGCCTCGAGGTGATTGGCGTGCACCAGGAGTCCGTCGCGCCCGTGGATGAGGCCGGCCTCGCGCCGTAGCAGCTCCGCGTCCACGAAGGCGCCCGTCGCGTCGGCGATGAGGAGATTGCGCGAGGCCGCCCGGGGCGGCCGCATCGCGGCCTCCAGCGCGCTCTCGACGGTCTTCTCGCGGAGGGCGAGGCGGGAGAGCAGATAGCGCGGAAGGCCCTCGCCCCAGCCGCCGGGATCGTCCACGAAGTTGGCGCAGACGCCGACGCCGGCCTCGTTCAGCCCGGCATGGCCGAGAAGCCCCGCCGTCGTGTACATCACCGTGGCGGGACCGTCCGCCGGCTCCTGGCGCACGATGACGCCGAACTCCTCGAGGAAGGGAACGAGGTCCACATTCTGCCCGAAGAGGACGGCGTCCGCCTCGGCGCGCCGGCCGCCCAGCGCGAAGGTGGTGCACTCGCCCGGGGGGGCGGGCGCCGGCGCCGGACGCTTGGCGCGCAGGACCTCGGCGCGCGCCTGGAGGACCAGCAGCTCGGCGACGGGAATGTCGGCGCCGAGGGCCAGTCCCTGCAGCTCCTCCCACAGGAACGGCGCATGCTCCCGGATGGGCTGCGCATAGGGCTGCGCGGCGGCGATCACCGCGTCGCGCGGAGCGCCCGTCTCGCGGCACACGTGGCCGATCCACGCCTCGAGGTGCCGGTCGATGAGCGGGGCGAAGACCTGGCCGACCTGCTCGCCCATGGCGCCCCAGGAGCCGCGTGCACCGACGAAGGGCAGGATATCGGGTGCCATGCTGGGGCCGAGCCTAACGCTGGCCCGCGCCAACGTCAATCGGCGCGTGCGCGACGCAAGATATTTCTTCTTCCCTGACGGGAGTGACTGCTAGCATGGCCGCAGATGACCTACGTCTTCGGGAGCCATCGAGGCCCGGGTCGTGACGGACTTCCCGCCTGAGAAGCCCTCTGTAGCGCGTGCCTACTGTCCGGGCTGCGAGCCGTTTGCCGACGGCCAGCAAGAAGTCCTCGACGTGCAATGGTGCGAGGCGCACCTCCCCGCGCGCGAGGGCGCGGACGACTCGCTCGTGAGCTCGAACGGCACCCTGTTCGGGAGCGCGGAGGCGGGCGGCGACGGGAATCGCCTCTGGTGCGAGCTGCTCCATCGTCCTGCCCCGCGGCCCGCGCGGGCCGGCCGCTCTCGTCGGCGCGACGGCGAGCCCCACCCGGCGTCCTAGACCGGCTCCGCGTTCACGAGGACGAAGGCCACCCGGCAGGGCCGGTCCGTCCGGTTGCTCCACGCGTGGTTGGTGCCGCGCTGGATCAGACAGTCCCCCGCCCGCAGCAGCACCTCCCCCTCGTCCATCAAGGCCCAGATCTCGCCGTCCACCACCAGCGCATAGTCCAGCGTGCTGGTCTTGTGCATCGCGGGATGGCGCGCCGAGCTGGGATCCATCGCATGGCCCGCGCCCATGGCGCCGAAGAGCTTCTGCCGGTCCGGCGGGGTGCCGCCCGACCGCTCGGGTGGGAAGTCGACCACTCGGAATATCGTCCCGCGGCCAGGCGGCTCGAGGACCACCGGTCGCGCGGCGGGATCGACCGCGCCCGCATTGCCGCCCGCGGGCGCGCGGTCCGTGACCCAGAGGTCGATGAGGGCGAGCCCCGGGACCGCCTCCAGCTCGAGCACGTGCGGCGAGGGACCGTCCATGACGAAGACGGACTTGCCCTGCGCATTGTGTCCGGTCACGACGCGTCGCATCGGTCGAGCCATCGGCGGTCTCCTCGTTCGGGGGCGAGCGGGTCAGGTGCGGGCGGCGGCGCTGGGCGTGCGCTCCACGACGCGGAAGGCGACGACCGCCAGCACCACGGTGGACATGAGGGCCGCCGCGAAGAAGAGCGGCGCCTCGGGGCTCGCGTAGCGATCCCGCAGGCCCCCGGCCACGCCGGGCATGGCCGCCATGCTCAGGTAGAAGACGGTGTAGTACACGCCGAAGGCGGGCGCCAGCGCCGCCTCGCGCAGAGCCTTGGGCAGGAGGGCCATGAGCGCCCCCGGCGCCGCGCCGGCGAGAAGCCCCACGAGGACGCACCAGAGCGCGGGGCTGTCGAAATAGGGGAAGGCCACCATGGCCAGCGCCACGCCGAACGTGCCGCCAGCGATGAGCGGGCCGGGCCGGCCGAGACGATCGGCCAGAAGCCCACCCAGCGGGATGGAGACGAGGGTCACCCAGATTCCCAGGCTCACGATGGCGCCCGCCGCGCCCACCGAGCGATTGTCCCCGGCGAGAAACGCCGGCGCGAAGCTGAGGAAGACGACATAGCTCGCGTTGAACAAGCCCCAGCCAAGCCCGCCGATGGTGGCGAGCGCCAGCTCCTTCGGCGCGAGGCCCACCAGGAGGCGCTCCGTTCCCTCGGCGGGTGCCCCGGGAGGATCCCGGTACAAGAAGAGCATGAGCACGAAGGCGACGGCGGGCGCGGCGGCCGTCAGCAGTATCGACCCGCGCCACGAGTATGTCGCGGCGACGGTCCCCAGGCTGGCCAGAGCGAGACCCATCCCGACCGGCCACGAGGTGAGCATGACGCCCATGGCGGTCGCGATCTCCTTGCCGCGGAACCAGTCGGCCACCATCTTGGCCAGGAGCACGTTCATCAGGACGCCGCCAATACCGCTGACGATGCGCCCCGCGCTGGCGACGGCGAAGCTCTCGCTCCACGCCATGCCGAGCCCGCCGGCGGCCATCAGCACGAGCGCGATGAGCACGAGGCGCCGCTCGCCGAATCGCTGTCCGAGCATGCCTCCGGGCAATGCGATCACACCGCCCGGGAGAAGGTAAAGTCCCATTAGCATCCCGACCTGGCCATAGCTGATGCGAAAATCGTCCACGAGGAATGGCGCCACCGAGGCGACGGACTGGAACTGGAATCCCATGGACAATCGAGTGAGGAAAATAATGCCGAGGATGAGCCAGCGATTGCTCACCGGAGGAGAATAACCCGCGTGCGGGCTTATTTGTTGGCAGTAAACAGGACGGAGCTCCCCCTCGTCTACCAAGCAGGAGGAAGAGTCCCTATGATCGCCAAACGGCTATTTTCGGCTCTATTGGTTCTGGCAATGACAATAAGTGGTACCGGATACGTGCTGGCTGCGGACCCTATTCCGCCGCCGCCTCCGCTCCCTGGCCAGGGTCAGGGACAGCTTCCCATGCCCGCGGCGCCCGCTCCCGGTGTCCAGGAGCAGGAGACGACGACCGCTCCCGCGGGTGAGATCACGCCCGCGCGCGTGAGCTATATCGACGGGGAGGTTTCCTTCTGGCGCCCGGGCGCCACCGACTGGACGCCCGCCACGGTAAATACGCCGCTCGCGCCCGGTGACGTCTTCTATACGGGCCCCGGCGGCACGGTCGAGATCCAGGTCGGGCCGCGCGCCTTCGTGCGTGCCGCGCCCGGCGCCCAGATCGCCCTCGACAATCACGAGCCGGACTACATTCAGTTTCGGCTCACCGCCGGACACGCCGCGCTCGACGTTCGTGAGCTCGACCCCGGCGACACCGTAGAGCTGGCCACGCCGGGGGCCGCCTTCACCATCGAGCGTAACGGGTACTACCACGCCGAGGTCACGGACGACACGACGACGTTCCGCGTGGATCGAGCGGGCTCTGCCATCATGACCCCTGCCGGCGGCGCCGCCACACCGGTGGCCGCCAATCAGCAGGTCATGGTGACCGGCACGGAGTCGCCCCAGGTGGTCGTCGGGGCGGCTCCGGCGCTGTCCGCCTGGGATCAGTGGAACTATCAGCGCACGGACTATCTCACTCAGACCGCGAGCGCGAGGTACGTGCCCGCCGGAGTGTACGGGACGGAGACGCTGGACCAGAACGGTACCTGGCGCAATGAGGAGACCTACGGCAATGTCTGGGTCCCCACGACGGTGGCTGCGGGCTGGGTTCCATACAGCACCGGCCGCTGGATCTGGGATCCGCGATTCGGGTGGACCTGGCTGGACGATGCCTCCTGGGGCTGGGCGCCGTATCACTATGGCCGCTGGGTGTACATCCGCAACTACTGGGCGTGGGCGCCGGGCCCGATCGTGGTGCGGCCTGTGTACTCGCCGGCGCTGGTCGTCTTCCTGGGCGGAGGCCTGAACGTGGGCGTGAGCATCGGCCGGCCCGTGTACTGGGCCCCGCTCGGCTGGGGTGAGCCCGTCATTCCCTGGTGGGGCCGGCGCGGCTTCGTGGGCGTGGCCAGCTGGCATGGCTGGGGCGGCCCGCGCGTGGTCAACAATGTCGTGGTCCGCAACACCACGGTCGTGAACGTGCAGAACATCAACGTGTACCGGAACGTGTCGGTCAACAACGCGGTGGTCGGCGTGTCCTCCGACCGCTTCGGTCGCGGCCGGGTGGCGACAACGCGAGTGAACGCCGCCGAGGTGCGGCAGCTCGCGCCGGTGCGCGGGGCGCCGGAGGTAAGGCCCGTGGCGGCGAGCGTCACGGCCGGCAATGGTCCCGCGCGCAGGCCGCCGGTCTCCGTACAGCAGCGTTCCGTGGTGGCCACGCGCGCGCCGCGTGACCTGCGACCGGCGCTTCGCGAGCACGGCCTGGCCGAGAGCAGGCCGGCGGTGGTGGAGTCCGCGCCGAGGATCGTCCCGGCGCCCACGCCCACCGTGACGCGCACCGAGCGCCGTGACGATCGCCCCGCCGGCGCGCCGGGACGGGTCGACAGTGATCGAGGCAATGACCGAAGGGATCGTGGCGCCCGATCTGTGCCCCCGGCTCCGCGGGCTCGGGACGAGGCGGTGCCTGCGCCCAGCGTGGGGTCGCCGGTCCCGCCCTCGACGGCGCCGGCGCCGGCCCCGAGTCCCCGAGTGCGCGACGAGGGCCGTCCGACGCCCCGGCTGAGCGCGCCGACTCAGACCGCACCAGGCACGCCGGCGCCGACGCCCGTGCCACCCGCTCCTTCGCGAGGTCGGGACGAGGGACGGCCGGAGCCCAGGGTCAGCACGCCGCCGGCTCAGCCGACGCCGGCGCCCGTGCCGCCGACTCCGCGGGCTCGGGACGACCGACGGCCGGAGCCCGGACTCAGCACGCCCCCGCAGGCGCCAGCGCCCGCGCCGGCTCCGCGGGTTCGGGAGGATCGGCGTCGCGAGCCCCAGATCAATACTCCGGCTCAGCCCACGGTGGCTCCGGCTCCTGTGCCGGCTGCTCCCGCGCCTCGTCCGCGTGAGGAGGCTCGGCCCGCGCCGAGAGTGATTCCTCCTGCTCAGCCCGCGCCGGCGGCGGCACCGCCTGCTCGAGTGGAGCGTCCGGCTCAGGCCGAGCGGCCCGCGCCGGCAGTACGACCTGCGCCGGTCGAGCGGCCGGCGCCGGCACCAGCAGTACGACCTGCGCCGGTCGAGCGACCGGCGGCCCGGCCCGCGCCCGCCGAGCGGCCCGCGGCCGTTCAGCCCGAGCCGCGCTCGCATCGCTTCGAGCCCGCGGCGCCCTCGGTGGGCGGCAAGCGGGACAATCGCGAGAACGCGGCCGTCTCCGAACCGGGTCCCCGCAACAAGATGCGCAACTAATCCACGGCGGGGATTCCCGCCCGGCTTGACGCCGGGGGCGCGCGCGGCGGACACTTCGGCCTCGTGACCGCGCGCGTCCTCGGCGTCGACATCGGCACCACCGCGGTGAAGGCGATCGCGCTCGACGAGCGCGGGCGTGTCGCCGCCACCGCGAGCGTCCCCCATGATGGGCTGGCCCCGCGTCCGGGCTGGTCCGAAGGCGACCCCGACGCCTGGTGGCGCGGCGCGGTGGCTGCGTTGCGGCAGGTCGCCGAGAATGCGCGCCTCGATGCCGTCGCTGCCATCGGTGTCAGCGGCATGGTTCCCGCCCTCATCTGTCTGGACGCCGCGGGGTGCCTGCTCCGGCCCTCAATCCAGCAGAATGACGCCCGCACCGAGGCCGAGATCGAGTGGTTGCGCGGCCGGCTTCCCGCGGACTTCTTCGCCGCCACCGGGCAGCCGCTCAGCCAGCAGCTGGTTCTGCCCCGCCTTCTCTGGCTGCGGAAGCATGAGCCCGGGGTCTACGGGCGCATCCGGCGCGTGCTGGGCTCCTATGATTGGATCACCCACCGGCTCACGGAGGAGTGGAGCCTCGAGCGAAACTGGGCGCTGGAGGCCGGTTTCTGGGACGCGCGACACGACGGCTGGTACGCTCCCGCGCTGGCCGCCACGGAGATGCCGGAGGAGTGGCTGCCGCCCGTGCGCGCGCCGCACGAGGTGGTGGGAGCGCTGACGCCGTGGGCGGCGGCGGCCACCGGCCTGCGGGCGGGGATGCCCGTCATCGCGGGCAGCGCCGATCATGTCGCCGCCGCCCTGGCGGCGGGCACCGGGCCCGGCGAGCTGTTGCTCAAGATCGGGGGCGGGGGCGACGTGCTCTACGGCGTGGACCGCTTCGCGCCCGACCCGCGCCTCTACATCGACTACCACGACCTGCCCGGCCGGTTTCTCCTCAACGGCTGCATGGTGACCAGCGGCGCCCTCGTGAAGTGGTTTGCCGATGTGTTTGCGCGTGATCTCGGCGAGGGCGAGGCGCGCTACGCGCGGCTCGACGCGGAGGCGGAGGCGACGCCGCCCGGCGCCGACGGCCTCGTGATCCTGCCCTACTTCCTCGGCGAGAAGACTCCCATCTTCGACGCGGGCGCGCGCGGCGCGGTGACCGGACTCACGCTCGCGCACGGGCGCGGCCATCTCTTCCGCGCCGTCCTCGAGGCGGTCGCCTATGGGTTCCGTCACCACGTGGACGTGCTCCTCGAGGGCGGCCATCCCATCCGCGTCGTCCGCATCATGGATCGCGGGGCGCGCAGCGCGCTCTGGCGTCAGATCGTGGCGGATGTGCTCGGCCGCCCCATCGAGTATGCTCCGGGAGCGGATCTGGGCAGCGCCTGGGGCGTGGCCTGGGTGGCCGGCGTGGCGGCCGGCTGCTGGGACTGGCAGCGGTCAGGGATTCCGGGGACGCCGGCCGATCCGCCGCCGGTCGTGCACGCGCCGGTGCCCGAGCACACTGCTCGCTACGAGCGCCAGTACCGGCTCTATCGCGGGCTTTACCCGACACTGCGAGGAGAGACGCGATGAGACACAAGATCGCCGTGATTCCCGGCGACGGCATCGGCAACGAGGTGGTGCCCGAGGGCATGCGCGTGCTGGAGGCGGCGGGCCGGCGCTTCGGCTTCGAGTGCGCCTTCACGAGCTTCGACTGGAACTGCGAGCGCTACACCAAGACCGGACGCATGATGCCGGAGGACGGGCTCGACCAGCTCCGCGAGTTCGAGGCCATCTTCCTCGGCGCGGTCGGCTTCCCCGGCGTGCCCGATCACGTCTCTCTCTGGGGGCTCCTCATCCCTATCCG
This sequence comes from Candidatus Nitrosocosmicus sp., assembly GCA_035654455.1. Lineage (GTDB taxonomy): Bacteria > Methylomirabilota > Methylomirabilia > Rokubacteriales > CSP1-6 > DASRWT01. Next base: position 9,965 of record DASRWT010000058.1, read on the forward strand.
GCGGAGCTTTCACCAGTACATCAACCTGCGCCCGGTGCGCCTGCTCAAGGGCGTCAAGTCGCCGCTGGCCGGGCGCACGTCCGCGGACATCGACATGCTCATCGTGCGGGAGAACAACGAGGGGGAGTACTCCGAGATCGGCGGCCGGCTCTTCCGCGGCGCCGACAACGAGATGGCCATCCAGCAGGCCATCTTCACCCGCAAGGGCTGCGATCGGGTCATGCGCTACGCCTTCGAGCGCGCGCGGAAGCGGCCGCGCAAGCACGTGACGTCGGCCACCAAGTCGAACGGCATCATCCACAGCATGCCGTACTGGGACGAGCGCTTCGCCGCCATGGGGAAGGAATACCCCGACGTCAAGACGGCCCAGTACCACATCGACATCCTCACCGCCCACTTCGTCCAGCACCCGGACTGGTTCGACGTGGTGGTGGGCTCCAACCTCTTCGGGGACATCCTCTCCGACCTCGGGCCCGCCATTGCCGGCTCCATCGGCATCGCCCCGGGGGGCAATATCAATCCCGAGAAGGAATACCCGTCCATGTTCGAGCCCGTGCACGGCTCGGCGCCCGACATCGCCGGCAAGGGCATCGCCAACCCGGTGGCGCAGATCTGGACCGGAGCCATGCTGCTCGAGCACCTGGGCCATCAGGACGCCGCCGACGCGGTGGTGCGGGCGATCGAGAAGCTGGTGGAGGAGGGCAAGACGGTGACGCGCGACCTCGGAGGCGAGGCCACCACCAAGGAGGTCGGCGACGCCCTCGCCGCCATGATCTAGGCGCCCAGGCCACCGTCTGGTACCGTACGGAGAAAGGTCCTCAGGGTCAAAAGGAGGTCGCGATGCGGCGTACCGCGCATGGGCTGGTGCTCATCTGGGTGCTGTGGTCCACCACGTCGCTGGACCACGATCCGCGGCTCCTCGTGAGCGGATGGCTGTTCGGAGTGAAGCCGTTCCCTCCCGACTCCCGGCCGGTGGAGAGCTATGCCAGCGCGCCCGACTGCAAGACCGCGCTGGAGCGCCACATGACCTTTCTCAAGGACTCGAACGACAGCTATACGCCGGATCGCTGGAAGCGCCAGGGCGACGAGAGCGTGTCCCGCTACTTCCCCACCGGCATGATCGTGGTGCGCAACCGCCTGGAGTGCCGGCAGCAGTAGCCACCTGTCGCTCCCGTCTCCTCCCGCGGGCCCGCCAGTGACTCCCGCGCCACCGCGCCGGGAGCGCCGCCACGAGCTGGACGCCCTCCGCGTGCTCGCCGTGCTGGCCCTGCTCCTCTATCACGCGTCGCGCCCCTTCGACACCGAGGTCTGGCACCTGAAGAATCTCGAGAAGAGCGCGGGGCTCGAGCTCTTCGTTACGCGCTCGGCTTCCGCTCGGCCTGGCGCTACGCGCGCGAGCGTCTGGGTCGCCTGCTCCTCCCGCTCGCGTTCGGGATGGCGGTGGTCGTCGTGCCACAGGTCTACGTGGAGCGCATCAGCGTGGGCATGCCCGACCGGATGAGCCCGCGCGACTTCCACGGCTCCTATCTGGACTTCTACCCGCACTACTTCGAGGGCGCGTACCCGAGCGGGAATCTCTCCTGGCATCATCTGTGGTTCCTGGCCTATCTCGTCGTGTTCTCGCTGGCCGCACTGCCGCTCTTCCTCTACCTGCGCGGCGACCGGGGCCGGCACCTGCCGACGCGGATGGCGTCATGGCTGCGGCCGGGACGCCGCATCTTCCTCCTGGCGTTGCCGCTGGCGGTGACGGTGGCGCTCTGCGAGGCGGTGGGGATGACGGTGGTCACGCGCCGTTTATTTGGAATGAAGACCGGGGACGAAGGGCGGGCGGCGGGCTAGCGAGCGGGCGCCGGCGCGAGGACGCGGCCCAGCCAGGCGCCGACGTCGGCGATCTCTTCCGGGCACACGGCATGCGGCATGGGGTACTCGTGCCACTCGACCTGATGGCCGAGCTTGCGGAGCTGGTCCCGCGAGATCGCCGCGCGCTGCAGCGGGATCACCGGGTCCTCGGTCCCGTGCGCCATGAAGATCGGCACGTCGCGATTGGCGGGGTTCGCCTCGGCGCCCAGGGTCTCGGCGAGCGGCAGATAGGTGGAGAGCGCGAGGATCCCCGCCAGCCGCTCGGGATGGCGCAGTCCCGTCTGGAGCGCGATGGCGCCGCCCTGGGAGAAGCCCGCCAGGACGATTCGCCGGGTCGAGACGCCCCGCGCACGCTCGCGAGCGATGAGCGCCTCGATGCGGCCCTGGGAGACGCGAATGCCGTCCGCGTCCTGCCGCCCGTCCCCGTAGACGTCGTACCAGGCCGGCATCACATGACCGTAGTTGATGGTGACCGATTGCACGGGGGCATGCGGGAAGACGAACCGGGCGCGGAGGCCGGCGGGCAGGGGCAGCTCGGGGACGATGGGCTCGAAGTCGTGGCCGTCGGCCCCGAGCCCGTGCAGCAAGATGATGGACGCATCTACTGCGCCGGCCGAAGCGGGCGCACCGGCCGAGGCGGGACCGACCTCGACCTCGAGCGCGTCCAGCAGGCCTTCGGACACGGCTAGAGCCGGATCCGGGTCTTGATGCGCTCGACCGCCTCGATTGTCTGCTCGCGGCTGCCGAAGGCGGTGAGCCGGAGATAGCCCTCGCCGCTGGGTCCGAAGCCCGCGCCCGGCGTGGATACGACGTGAGCGTCGTTGAGCAGCTTGTCGAACAGATCCCAGGAGCCGAGCCCGGTAGGCGTCTTCACCCAGATGTACGGCGCATTGGTGCCGCCGTAGACGGTGAGCCCGATCCCCGCCACGCCCTCGCGGATGATGCGCGCGTTCTCGAGGTAGAAATCCACCGACTCGCGGACCTGCTTCTGACCCTCCGGCGAGTACGCGGCGGCGGCGCCCTTCTGGATGATATAGGACACGCCGTTGAACTTGGTGGATTGCCGCCGGAACCACAGGGCGTGCAGGCTCACCGACTCGCCCGACGCGGACCGGCCCATGCACGCCTTGGGCACCACGGTGTACGCGCAACGCACGCCGGTGAAGCCCGCCGTCTTCGAGAAGGAGCGCAGCTCGATGGCGACTTCCTGCGCTCCCTCGATCTCGTAGATCGTCCGCGGGATGGCGGGATCGCGAATATAGGATTCGTAGGCGGCATCGTAGAGGATCACCGCTCCCTCGCGCTTCGCGTAGTCGACCCACCGCTTGAGCGCGTCCTTGCCCAGCACCGCGCCCGTCGGATTGTTCGGGTAGCACAGGTAGATGAGATCCACGTGCCGGTCGGGAAGCGCGGGATTGAAGCCGTTCTCGGCGGTGGCAGGGAGATAGACGATGCGCTCGTAGCGGCCGTTCTCGGTGGAGCGGCCGGCGCGCCCCCCCATCACATTGCTGTCCACGTAGACGGGATAGACCGGATCCACCACGGCCACCACGCACTCGGGCGCGAAGATCTCCTGGATATTGGCGGAGTCGGTCTTGCCGCCGTCGGAGATGCAGATCTCCTCGGGGGAAAGGTGGACGCCCCGCGGCGCGTAGTCGTGGGCGGCGATCAGCTCGGTGAGGAAGCTGAAGCCCGTCTCCGGCGGATAGCCGCGGAAGGACTCGACGCGGCCCATCTCGGCGACGGCTTCCTGCATGGCGCCCACGATGGCGGGGGCCAGCGGCCGGGTGACGTCCCCGATGCCCAGGCGGATCAGCTTGGCGGAGGGGTTGGCTTCGCCGAAGGCCTTCACCCGCTTGGCGATATCGGAGAAGAGGTAGCTGCCCTTGATGGCGAGGTGGTGCTCGTTCACGCGCGGCACGGCGATCTCCCTGTCGGTGAAAGTCGGCCTCCTTCCAGGAGGGCCAGGCCGCGATTGTAGCAGACGCCGGGCAGCGAAAGCGGGCGCCGGGGAGGGAGAAGCCGGACCTCTTCGCCTACCTTCTCCGCGCGATGCCGGACAGCGACAGGATGACGATCAGCGCGAAGCCGACGATCAGGCCCGCTCCGATCAGGGCACTGTAGTCCTCGAGATACGCGGCCGCGGGAATGACCTGCTCGATCAGGGTCAGGACTCCCTCACCGAGACGATCCGCCAAGCCTTGCACGCTGCGCTCCCCCTTTGGGGGTACCGCTCAGGCGGCTCCACTTCCGGACAGGCCGTACTGACGCGCTTTCCGGGCGACGGTGGACTGGGTGACGCCGAGATGCTTGGCCGCGCGCGCTTGGGTGCCGAACCTGGTAAGGGCATCGCGCAGGAGCTGCGCCTCCACCTTCTGACGGGCCTTCCGCAGGCTCGGCCGCTCGTGGTGGTCGAGGCGGCCGGACTCCGCCGCGCTGGCGATCTCGGCGGGAAGATCGTGGAGCATGATCGTATCGCTTGCCGTCGTCACCACGAGGCGCTCGACGAGATTCCAGAGCTCCCGGATATTGCCGGGAAACGGATAGCCGGCGAGGGCCTCGAGGGCGTCGGGGGCGAAGG
>DASRWT010000059.1:0-44134 GCA_035654455.1 Candidatus Nitrosocosmicus sp.
CTCCGCTCTCGTCAGCAGTATCTCGGCGACGCGATCCACCAGGCCTGCCGGAACCGACCACAGGTCGCAGGACACGAGGGCGACCGTGTTGCCCGCGGCGTCTTCGAGCACGAAGGCGCGTGCGAAGAGGCGCGTCCAGTACCCACGCGCGATTCTGCCGGCTTTGGAATGCCCGCCCATGGGAACGCCCGGCGCGGGCGTGATGTCGACGCGCGCGACGCCGGCGCGGAACGCACCGCTCGGACGGTGCGGCTGTGGAACCGGCAGCTGCCCCGCAATCGTCGCACAACCGGATACCGTGACTACGACCAACCCCGTTATCGCGAGAACCGTGTTGATTGTCATTAGGAGTCCGTGATCGCGCCGTGGCTCACGCTGTGGGCGAGCCCGAACGCTGCGCATGGAGCCACCTTTCACTTCGCCCTGCCGGCGATGCGATGACGTCGCTCCGCCCGTGGTCTTCCTCGTCGACGACGACTCATCCGTCCGCAACCGCCTCCGGAGGTTGATCACCTCCGTCGGGTTCATTGTCGAGGTTTTCCTCAGCGGGCTCGTCGGCCCCACCGCCACCTGGACTCGGCAAGCTCACAGTCGCATACGAGACGAGCAGTCGTCACGCCTCAAAACTTCGGCTTCCCATACCCGTCGTGGAGCACATTCAGCTGGAGGGGCGACGAACCAACTCCTGGGTGAAATCTGCGTAAACGAAAAGAGTCAGCGGCTGCCGGGTCCGTTAGCCCCTCGTCGTCAATGGTTGCGGGGGCTGGATTTAAACCAGCGACCTTTGGGTTATGAGGCAGTCCCCCGCTCCAAGGTGCTATTCGACCTCGCCGGCTTGCCCCGCGATTACGAGACGCCGCATGAAGCGTGCCCCTCACATCGCGGCAACCAGTCCTTCGTGCCCCGGACTTCCGCCTAACCTGTGGTCGCGCGGTCTCTGTTCCTGCCTGTTACCAAGCAGACCTTCAACTTCCGGGCGCGATCATTTCCATGTCGTTTCCATTCGAGGGGGTCATTGCGAGGCATTTCGTGGTATTCCGGGGTCTCGCTCGACGTCGTGGAATTGCGTGATAACGCCCGGAAATCCCTGATTGATTGGTGGTAGGCGGGGGGAGGATTGAACTCCCGACCTCAGCCTTGTAAGGGCCGCGCTCTCCCAACTGAGCTACCCGCCTGTGCCCGGTGCCGCCCACCGCTGGAGACCCTGCCATCCTACGCTCGAACGCGCCGGCGCGTCTCCCGTTCTGATCGCCTCACTCGATGACCCGATCCGCCTGGGCCAGCATGGTCCTCGAAATGGTCAGGCCGAGCGCCTTCGCCGTCTTCTGGTTGATCACGAGCTCGAACTTCTGCGGCCGCTCGATCGGCAGCTCGGCGGCCTTCGCACCGCCGAGGATCTTCCCCACATAGACGCCGCAGCGCAGGAAGGATTCGCGAAGGCTCGGCCCATACGTGAGAAGGCCGCCGGCCTCTGCGAACTCGGTGAAGAGGGAGACGGTCGGCAGCCGCTTCTCACGAGCCAGCGTCGCGATGCGAGCGCGTTGCTCGAAGACCACCGGCGACGAAAAGATCAAGACCGCGCCGGCCCCCCCACGCAAGGCCGCCACCAGGGCGGCCTCGAGGTCCGCGGTGGTACGGCCCTCGACTGTCTGGACCTGCACCCCGAGCGTTCGTGCCGCGCGTTCCGTGGCGCGGAACTGCGCGGCATTGCCGATGGTATCCCCGACCAGGGCCACTCGAGAGAGACCGGGGACGATCTCCCGGACGAGCTGAAGCTGCTTGGCGCTCAGCTCCGGAAGATCCAGGAAGACTCCGGTCACATTGCCGCCGGGTCGTGCCAGCGTCTTCGCATAGCCCAGCGCGATGGGATCGCTCTCCAGATCGATCGCGACGATCGGGATCGTCGTGGTGGCCTGGACCGCGGCCGCGAGCGCAGCGGGTCCCCGGGCGAAGATGACGTGGCTCTTGACCCGGACCAGCTCGGCCGCGCGCCCGGGGAGCCGGGCGGGCACTCCGTCGGCGTGCTGGTTCACGAGCTCGACCTGGCTCCCTTCCGTATAGCCGAGCTGGCCGAGCCCCTGCTTGAACATCTCCTGATTGGCGGGATTGTGGGGCGTGACCCCGAGGATACCGATCCGAAGCTTCTCTGCCGAGGTCTGAGCGACGCCGGCGGGCGGCGCGATGACGAGGCTGAGGGCAAGGAGGCCCGCGAGGACGGCGCCCCACGCGATCAGGTCGAACCTCGTCGAACGGGGACGGCCGGCCACGTCGACATTGTCTCACTCCGCCAGCCAAACCGTATCGAGCTGCTGGTTGAGGAAGTGAGCGGGGGTGATGGTCCAGCCCCGCACCTTCGCGCTGTGGGGCACGATGCGGTGCCACTGGAGGGTGTAGATGTAGCGCACCTCCTCGTCGAGAAGCCGGCGCTCGAAGGCGCGGAGCGTCCGCCGGCGCTCCTCCGGGTCCAGGGCCCGGGCCTGCTTGAGGTAGAGGTCGTCCAGCACGGGATCCTTGTAGCGAGCGTAGTTGCTGTCTGACACCCCCATGGACTGGAACTTCGCGATGTCGATGTCGGGCTCCACCACGAAGCTGCACTGGAAATCCAGTGCCGCCGCGAAGTCGCCCGTGCGCAGGGTGGTGTAGTAGGCCGCGGCCTCCACGAACTCCTGCTTCACGTTCAGGCCGATCTGGCGCCATTGATCGATGAGCCAGATGCCGATCGGCTCGTACGGCTGCGGGATGGCGCGATTCTTGAGCGTGAAGGCGAACCCGTCGGGGATGCCGGCCTCGCGCAGCAGCCGCCGCGCCTCGTCGCGCGCCTTGGCGATATCGCGCCCGTAGCCGGCCAGCTTCTCCAGTTCCGCGGGGGGCGTGGCCCAGGGCGTGCCCGGCACCTGGATGCCGGCCACGTCCTTCACGATGGCGATCCGCGACAGGTTCTTCGACGCTTCGTAGCGGTCCAGGGCCAGGGTGAGCGCGCGGCGGACACGCCGGTCGTCGAAGGGCTTCTTCTCGTGGTTCATCGCCACCAGCAGCACGCAGTCCCACGGGCTTTCCTGCACCGTGATCTTCGGTCCCAGCGCCTGCACGAGGCTGTCGCGGTCCCCGGGGGTGAAGCCGCGAAACTGAATGTGGGCGCGCTCGCCGCGCACGGCCGCCACCTGAGCGGAGGACGCGGCGATGAAGATGGCGCGGAACCCGTCGAGATAGGGCTTACCACGATCCCAGTAATCCCCATTCTTCCTCCCCACCCAGTGCGAGCCCCGCACGTGCTCGACGAACTTGAAGGGGCCCGTCCCCATCACGTTCTTCTCGTACCAGCGGATGTCGCGGGCGAGGATGTCGGCCTTGTAGATCCAGCTATAGGGCGACGCGAGGTTGACGAGGAAGGAGGCCTCGGGCCACTTGAGACGGAAGCGGATCGTGTAGGGATCCGGGGCCTCGATGGCCTCCACCGCCCGGTAGGCGCCCTTCCTGTATGAGATGACGCCGGGCGGCGGGAACACGATCTTGTCGTAGGACGCCTTCACGTCGCGCGAGGTCGCCTCGGCGCCATCGTGGAACTTCACGCCCTTCCGGAGCGCCAGGGTATAGGTCTGCCCGTCCTTCGAGATCGTCCACGACTCGGCGAAGTCCGGGACCACACGGGTGCCCGAGGTGTCCGTGGGATCGATGCGAAGGAGGGTGTTGTAGTGCGGGGCGAGGGGATGGACCACGCCGAATGTCCCCTCCGCGTGGCCGTCGTAGGACGGCGGCTCGGAGGGAACGAGGAAGACGAGCTCGCCGCCGCTGCGCGGCTTGTCCTGGGAGTGCGCGGGAGCCGCGAGCCCGAGAGCCACGGTCAGGACGAGGAACGCCAGCACCGGGAGCGATGTCATGCGCCGCGCCATTGAAGCCTCCTCGCTCGAAAGTGGCCACACCCTAGCCGCGGGGCAAGCGCCCGTCAAGGCCGGCCGTCAAGGCGGGCCGTCAGGTCGGGAGCGGGAGCCCGAAGAGCCTCACCGCATTGCGCCAGTGGACGGCCTCGCGCTCGGCCGGCGTCAGGTCCAGCGCGGCCAGGCGCGCCAGGGATTCCCCGAGCGGAAACCACACCGGCGGCTGATCGTTGCCGACGAGGAGCCGGTCCGCTCCCAGCACCTCCTTGAGAAGACGCAGGGCGGCGGTGGACCACACGTTGGTGTCCACGTGAAACCGCCGGAGGTAGCTGGAGGGCGCGGCCGTCAGCACGTCAGGCCCCTCCCAGCGATCCGGGCGATACGCCGTCCACGTGGCGTCCAGCCGTCCCGCCACGAAAGGCAGGACCCCGCCCCCGTGCGCGAGCAGGAGCGGCAAGCCCGGATGGCGGTCGAGCGTGCCGGTGAAGATGAGCCGCGCCGCGCACACGGCCGTCTGGGTCGGGCGCCCCATGATCAGCGACATCACGAAGTCCTTGTAATGTTCCCCCGACGGCAGGTCGCGCGTCGGGTGCACGAAGAGCGGCCGGCCCAGCCGCTCCGCCGCCGCCAGCAGCGGGGCGCAGGCGGGGTCGTCGAGGTAGCGCCGGCCGTCGGAGGGATTCACCAGCGCCCCCGCGAAGCCGAGGGTGGTGACCATGCGCTCCAGCTCGCGCGCGGCGGCCTCGCCTGCCCAGGGATCCACGCAGCCGAGGCCGGCAAGCCTTCTCGGATGGCGCGCGAGGAGGGCGGCCAGCGCGTCGTTGTAGAGCCGCGCCCGGTCGATCGAGGGCCAGGACGGAAGCGCCTCCGCCGACGTCTCCATGAAGAACGAGTCCGACACCAGCGCATGGGTGATGCCCTCGGCGTCCTGGGCCTCCAGCATGCGGCTCAGCACGCGCCGCTCCGCCGTCACATAGCGCGGAGAGCCGGGGTCGGGAAAGCGCGCCAGGACCGCATCGGGCAGCACGTGCGCATGGCACTCGATGAGCGGGGGCATGCGCGCGGAACCGGGGTCAGCGCGAGCGGCGAGCGGCGGCGCGTCCGGGAGCGCGCCCTGGGCGCCGGCCGGTCCCGTCCCGATCACCCTCGGGGGACGCCTCGGTCAGCGGCACGCCATCGCGATAGTGCACGTGATGGCCGAGCACCGCGGGCACGCGCGGTCCCGGCGTGAGGATGCCGACGAGGTTCAGCGGATCGCAGGCCGAGACGCGCACCACCTGCCCGTCGGCCGGCTCGCGCCGGATGGCCCGCAGGGCCTCCAGCGCCTCGGGCGCGGCGAACTGCTCGCCCACGAAGCCGCCCACGATGCGACCGCCGCGAAGCTCACCGCGCATCTCGAGCCGGCGGTACACGCGCAGGAGATCGCGCCAGGCGGGCGCCCCGGGCTCGCGCGGGAGCAGGTCGCGGAAGACGACGCCGTAGCGGCGCACGTAGAGGCGCGCCTTGGCCTCGGTCACGTCGTCTTCCGCCGGCGTCACCGCGGGCGCCAGCACCGCCCAGCGCCCGGTGCCCATCGCCCGTCGCGCCAGCACGGCGGCGCGGCCCGGACGCTGGCGCCGCCGCTTCTCCGTCTGCATCAGCCCGCGGAGTCCCGCGAAGCCGTCGCCGGTGACGAGCCCGGCCGTCACCAGCTCGCAGAGCGCTTCCTCCACCTCGAGCCGCATCCGCCGCACGCCGGCGGCGATGTCCTCCACGAAGGAAGCGCCGGCGCGGCGCAGGTGGGCGAGCACGTCCTGCGCGGGGCCCGAGGGCTCGACGGACGGCTCGCCGTCGCGCGGCTCGAGCAGCCAGGGCAGATCGCGGCGCAGGAAGAGCGCCACCGGCACCGTGGCCGAGAGCCGGCGCCCTGCGTGCCGCGAGCTCGGGTGCACGCCGAGCCGGCCCCAGACCGTCTCCCCGGCCAGGCAGAGCTCGTCCAGCGCGCCCGGATCGTAGCGGGCCGCGCGCATGGGGAGCAGCTCACGCTCCCACGCGCCCGCGGCGGCCTCGAAGCCTTCGAGCCGCTCGATCACGCGCAGGAGCCCGTCGCGCCCGTGCTGCTGGGTCCCCGGGCGCACGTGCTGCCAGGACAGGAGGAAGCGGATCAGCGCGGCGGCGGACACGGGCTCGATGAGACGGCGCAGCCCATCCAGCGTCCGGCGGTGGATGCGCGCGAGCAGCCGGCGATCGCACCACTCCACCGTGTCCCGCTCCGCCGCCGCCGGCGTGAAGCGCCCGCGAAGCACGCCCCCTTCGGCCTCCACCGCGGCCAGCGCCGCGTCCACCTGTCCGGGCGACACCGCGAGATCCTCGGCCAGGGCCGCCGCCGTGGTCGGGCCCACCACGCCGAGCCGCGCTCGCACCACCTCGACGAGCGCGCCCTCGGGATCGGACCAGGCGGCGGCGCGGCGCGCGGGGGGCTCGACCACCTCGGGCTCGAAGCGGAAGGCCGGCCACACCGCCGCCGCCAGGGAGCGGCGCTCGGCGGCCACCCAGAACACGCGGTCGTCTCCCCGCAGCCGGGCGGCGCGGCGGGCGGCGATCAGCTCCTCGAGATAGCCGGCCCAGGGCGCGGCGCTCGCCTCGGGCAGCGCGCCCAGCTCGAGGAGGAGATCGTGGAGCTCGTCGGCGGAGCGCAGATCGGGCTGCGCCTCCTCCACCACCGCCGCGATGGCGGCGGGATCGAGCCGGCCGTAGTCGTCGGCCACGGCGGCGGGCAGCCCTCGCCGGAGGGTCACCGCGCGCGCGCGCCGCTCCTCCAGCGGGGCGTCGTCCAGGAAGGCATAGGGATTGGCGTTGAGGATCTCGTGAGCGAAGACCGACGGCTCGGGCGTGTCGCGGGACACGCGCCGGATGCGCCCCGCGTGAATCGCCTCCAGGCAGGCGCGGAGGCCGTCCACGTCCATGGCCTCCCCGAGGCAATCGCGCAGGGTCTCCTTCACCAGCGGGTGATCGGGAATCTCGACGGGCCCCGGCTCGGCATTGTCCTGGCACGCAAGCTGCGCCGGAAAGACGGCCACCAGCAGGTCTTCCGCCCGCATGCGCTGGATGAAGGGGGGCACGCGCTTGCCGCCTTGCCAGCGGAGCAGCGCCAGCGCGCGGCTGGCATTCCAGCGCCAGCGCGTCATGAACATGGGCGCCTGGAGCGCGGCCTGGGTGAGGAGCTCCTCCAGCCCGCGCGGGTGAAGCATCTCGAACACCGACTCCAGCGGGAAGCTGTGCTGCGGCCCCAGGGAGAGCAGCACGCCGTCGTCGGTGGCCGCCGCCTGCAGCTCGAAGTTGAAGCTCTGGCAGAGCCGCTTGCGCAGCGCCATGCCCCAGGCGCGGTTGATCCGGCCGCCGAAGGGGGCATGGATGACGAGCTGCATGCCGCCCGCCTCGTCGAAGAAGCGCTCGACCACCACCGTGGTCTGCGAGGGCACCGCGCCCAGCGCGGCGCGCGCCGCCGCGACGTAGTCGCGCACGAGGAGGGCGCCGCGCGGATCGAGCGCCGTCTCCTCGGTGAGCCAGCGCACCGCGGCCCCGGCATCGTCGAGCCGCGCCGCGACGGCCTCGCGAACCGCGGCCACCTCCGCCGAGAGCTCCCGCGTGCGCGCGGGGCCCTCCCCCAGCCAGAAGGGCACCGTGGAGGGCGCGCCGCCGGCGTCCTCCACACGCACCTTGCCGCTCTCCACGCGGCGGATGCGCCAGGAGCTATTGCCCAGCAGGATCACGTCTCCCGCCATGGACTCGATGGCGAAATCCTCGTCCAGCGTGCCGATGGGGGTCTCGTCGGGCTCCAGCACGACCTGGTAGTTCGCGGTGTCGGGGATGGCGCCGCCCGAGGTGAGGGCGGCCAGCCGGGCGCCGCGACGGCCCCGCAGCCGCCGTCCCACCGCGTCGCGATGAAGCCTCGCCCCCACGCGCCCCCGGCGGGTGGCGGTCCCTTCCGCCAGCATGTCCACCACCGCGTCGAAGTCCTTCCTCTCGAGCTCGGCGTAGGAGGCGGCGCGCCGGACCAGGGCGAAGAGCGCGTCCTCGTCCTGCTCCCCGTCCGCGCAGATGGCGACGAGCTGCTGGGCCAGCACGTCGAGCGGGGCGCGCCGAAGCGACAGGTGATCGATCTCCGCCCGCCGGGCCGCGCGCGAGAGCGCCGCGCACTCCACGAGCTGATCCCGGGTGAGCGGAAACATGCGGCCCTTCGGCGTGGCGAGCAGCGCATGCCCCGAGCGCCCCACCCGCTGGAGCGCGGTCGCGATGGAGCGCGGCGAGCCCAGCAGACAGGTGAGATCCACCGTGCCCACATCGATGCCCAGCTCGAGCGAGGCGGTGGCGACCACCAGGTGGAGCTCGCCCGACTTGAGGCGCTGCTCCGCCTCGAAGCGCCGCGCCCGGCTGAGACTGCTGTGGTGCGCGGCCACGCGCTCCGCCCCCAGGCGCTCGGCCAGGTGCCGGGTCACGCGCTCCACCAGCCGGCGCGTGTTCACGAAGACCAGGGTGGAGCGGTGGGCGCGGGCCAGGTCGGCCACGCGGTCGTAGATCTCCTCCCACTGCTCGTTGGTGCAGACGGCGCCCAGCTCGTCGCGGAGCACCTCGATGGCGAGATCCATGTCGCGGCGCTGGCCCACATCCACGATCTCGGGTAGCGGCCGCGCCGCCCCCACCAGGAGCCGCGCCGCCGTCTCGACCGGCCGGACGGTGGCGGAGAGCCCGATACGCTGGAGGCGGGCCGCGCCGCCGCTGGCCTCGGCCACCAGGGTCTCCAGCCGCTCGAGCGAGAGGGCGAGATGCGCGCCGCGCTTGTCCCCCGCCACCGCGTGGATCTCGTCCACGATGACCGTGCGCACGTCGGCGAGCCAGCGGCGGCTGGACTCGGCGGTGAGCAGGATGAACAGCGACTCCGGGGTGGTCACCATGATGTGCGGCGGCCGGCGGCCGGCCTGACGCCGCTCGTGCGCCGAGGTGTCGCCGGTGCGAAGCGCGGTGCGAATCTCCGGCGCGGGGAGCCCCGCCGCGGCGGCGGCCGCGGCCAGCTCGCCCAGAGGCTCGTCGAGGTTTCGCCGCACGTCATTGGAGAGCGCCTTGAGCGGCGAGACATAGAGGATGTCGGTGCGCGCCTCGAGCCGCCCCTCGACCGCGCGCCGGAAGAGGCGGTCGAGGCACGCGAGGAAGGCGGCGAGGGTCTTGCCGGAGCCGGTGGGCGCCGTGAGGAGGACATCGCGCCCGGCCGCGATCAAGGGCCAGGCCCGCGCCTGTACCGGAGTGGGCTCCTGGAATCGAGCCTGGAACCACGCCTCGATTACGGGATGGAAGCCGAAGGGACGGGAGCCGGCGGTGAGGCCGGGCGGTGCGAGGGGCATGCAGGAAGTATAGGCACGAGATCGAGCACGGGAAAGCTGCCGCCCCTCGAGGAACCGCGACCGGTCAGGCCGCCTTGCGCACCTCGTCCGCCTTGTTCGCGTGCATCCCGAAATGCGCCTTCGAGTCCAGCGTGTCGGCCTTCGGCTTGCGGAGCGTCCACCAGGCTGCGAGCTGCTCTCCGAGGAGCCAGAGGGGCAGGGCCAGCGCGGCCAGATACGTGAGCACGTGGGTCAGTACGGTGTGCATGTCCATGTCTCGCCCTCCTCGCCCAGCTCCAGAGGCATGGGCCGTGCCACGCGGAGAGCATCGACGAATCAATATGTTAGAGACCGGGGAGGCCTCGGTTCTCGGGCCGGGCGCCCGAGAGCCGCCGGGCTCAGAGCCCGAGCGAGGAGAGACGCTCCCGGGTGGGCACGCCGTCACCGTCCCAGCCGCGAAGCGAATAGTAGCGGTCCAGCATGGCGCTCAGCTCCTCGGGGGGACAGTACATGCCGGCCGAGGGACCATCAGGGATGGGCTCGTGCATCACGCGCCACGGGAGCACGTCGGCGGCGCGCCGCACGCCCTCACGCACATTGAAGCACCGCTCGAGGTTGATCACGCGCTCGCCCACCCGCTCGAGCTCGTCCACGGTGACGTCCCAGCCGGTGATGGCGCGCACCATGCGCGCGTACGGCTCCTCCACGTAGAGGCCGTAGCCGCGCTCCGAGGTGAAGCGGCAGATCACCAGCGAATCGCCCACCGCGGTGAAGTGCTGGCTCTTCACCGCGAACTCGGGCTTGCCCTCGGTGCCGCGCCGATCGAAGCCGGCGGCGTACTGCGGCGTGGGGCGCGTGTCGTGATGGCTGCCGCCGCGGGTGGCGGTGGCGTAGCCGATGGACAGGCCCTTGAGCGCGCGCGCGGAGTGGGCGGGCAGCTCGAGCCGCTTGACGGCATAGACGCTGCGGGTCGCCTCGGGATGAAGCGACTCCGCCAGCCGCCACGAGCCCTCGGCCAGACGATCGCCGAAGCCCTCGCGCGCGGCGGTTTGCTCGATCAGCCGCAGCATGCCGCGCCAGTCGCCCCAGCCGAAGGGCACGCCCACGTCCGCCGCGCTCACCCAACCGCGCTCCAGCGCCTCGGCGAGAAAGGCCAGCGTCACGCCCATGGTGATGGTGTCCAGCCCCAGGAGATCGCAGAGATCGTTGGCGCGCGTGAGCGAGCCCGCGTGCGCGTTGCCGAGCATGGAGCCGAAGGCGAAGATGGTCTCGTATTCCGGCATCTTCGCCTTGAGCCCGGCCAGCTCGCCGTCGCGGATCTCGTACTGCTTGCCGCAGGCGACCGGGCACTTGAGGCAGGTGGTGTCCCGATCGTGATGGTGCGCGTGCATCTCCTCGCCGGAGATGGCGAGCGCTTCGGCGAACGTCTCCTGGCGGAGGTTGTAGGCGCCGAACGCGCCCAAGGTATTGATGGGCTTGACCAGGAACGGCGTGCCGTAGGTGGACAGCGCCTTGGTCCCCGTCGTCATCGGCTCGCGCCGCTCCTCGATGAGGGCCTTGAGCGCGGCCGCGTCGGCCAGCTCCGTCTTGCGCGCCCCCGCCACCGACACCGCCTTCACGTTCTTGGCGCCCAGCACCGCGCCGATGCCCCCGCGGCCCGCCACCCCCTCGCGATTCTTCCAGTAGGTGGCCAGCGCCGCGAAGCGCACGCGCCGCTCTCCCGCGGGACCGATGGCCATCACGTCGGAATTCGGGCCCTCGACTTCCTGCACGGCGTGGACGGTGTCACGGGTGGTGCGGCCCCAGAGGTCGCGCGCGGGCTGGAGGGTGGCGCCGTCCTCGGTGACCCGGAGATAGACGGGCTCCTTCGCGCGACCGGTGATCACCACCGCGTCGAAGCCGGTGCGCTTCAGGGTGGCGGGGAAGCGGCCGCCGAAGGTGGAGTCGAAGAAGAGGCCCGTCAGCGGGGATTTCGCGGCGACGCAGGCGCGGCTGTTGCCGGGCACCGTGGTGTCGGTGACGGGGCCCACCGCGAACACCACCGGATTCGCCGCGTCGTAGGGATCGACTCCGGCCGGCGCGTGATCGAGGAGGAGGCGGGCGGCGAAGCCGTTGCCGCCGAGGAGCGCGCGCGCCTGCTCCTCGCGCACCGGCTCGACGCGCGTGGCGCCGGTGCCCGCGTCCACGAAGAGGATTCGCCCGCCGTAGCCTCGCATGGGGCTCCGATGATACCAGAGCGCGGCGAGTCAGTTGGTGCCGAGCGCCCTCAGCTCCTTGCGCGCGGCATCCGCCAGCTCGGGATCGGCGCCCTTGGCGGTCGCGAGCTTGCGGAACGCGATGACCGCGGCATCGCTCTGCTTGAGCGCCGTGAAGGACTGCCCCGCGCCCAGGAGCGCGCGCTGGCCCCAGGGCGACTCGGGAGCCAGGTAGGCGGCCGTCATGTAGGCCTGGACGGCGTCTCCATGCTGGCCGGCGGCGCGATGGCCCTCGCCCAGCCGGAAGGCGGCCTCGGCGGCAGTGGTGGGATCGGCGTCGTCGAGGGCCTTCTGCAGCAACGGGCGCGCCTCTTCCCACTTCCCTTCCGTCAGGAGCAGCCGGCCCTGGCCGAAGGCGGCGCGCTCCGTCCCCGCGGCCGTCGGGTAGTCCCTCCGAAGCCGCGCGTAGATGTCCAGCGCCTTGTCCCGCTCGCCACTCGACTCATAGCTCTGCCCGAGGAGCAGGAGCGCGCGCGGCAGCCGCGGGTCCCCCGTCTCGTTGTTGACGAAGGCCTCGAGCCGCTGGCGCGCTTCCGGCGCCGAGCCCGTCTTCAGCATCGCTTCCGCCTGGTCGAGCCGCGCCTCCGCGCTCACGGAGTGCGCCGGATAGCGCGTGGCGAGGAGCTGGAACGCCTCGCGCGAGACCGGCCACTCTCCGCTCCGCGCCGCCGCCGTGCCGAGCGTCGCGAGCGCGGCCGGGGCCGACGCACTCCGGCCGAACTCGTTGGCGATGCGCAGGGTGAGGGTCCGCGCCTCCGTCCACTTCTTGTCGGTGGCGGCGAGGTAGGCCATGCCCTGCAGCAGCCCCGGCGTGATGGCCGGATCGGGGGTGCCCGCGAGGAGCGGCGCGGCGAGCCGGCGGAACTCGTCCATCTGGCCCTGGTTGAAAGCGGCCGCGGCCAGGCCGTACTCGGCCGCGGTGGCGGCGGAGCCGGCGCCCCCGTCGCGCACGGCCATCCACTCGCGCGTGGCCTCCACCCACTGCCGCCGCGTGAAGGCCACCACGCCGAGCCCCAGTCGGCCCGAATCCTCGCCCTCGAGAAGCGCGCCCCGGAGCTCCGTCTCCGCGTCGGGAATCCGCCCGGCCCGGAGCAGCGCGGCGGCGCGGGTGAGGCGGATGCGGCCGATGAAGGGCGAGATGGGAGCCCGCAGGGAGAGCTCGTCGAGGTCGCGAAGCGCGTCCTCCACGCGGCCCCCTCGCAGCGAGAGCACGGCGCGGTTCAGCTTGGCGGCGGGCGCCGGCTCGCTGTCGGGATAGCGGGCGAGGAGACGATCGAGCAGCGCCCGCGCCCCCGCGTCGTCCCCGGCGCGCACCGCCATCTCGGCGGAGAGGAGCAGCACCGCGGGCAGGCGCGGGTCATCGGGAGCGTCGCTGGCAAAGCGCTCCCACTGCTCGCGCGCGGCCGCGGCGCGCCCGCGGCGCAGCTCCGCCCAGCCCAGCGCCAGCCGCACCGCGGAGCTCGCCGCGGACTGCGGCACCTCGGTGAGATAGCGCGTGTAGAAGCCGGCCGCGCGGTCGTATTCCCGCAGGCCGTACGAGGCTTCACCCGCGATGAGCAGCGCCGCCGCGCGCTGCGCCGCCGGCAGGGTCCCCGCGAGCAGGCTCTCGGCGGTGGTGCGCGCCTGGGCCAGCTCCCGCGCCTCGAGGTCGATCTGGGCCAGGCGGACGCCGGCATAGCCGCCGAAGACGGCGGGCGCGCCGGCCTGGCGGACGGCGTCGAAGCGCTCGCGGGCCTCGCTCGCCTGGCCGGACTGCCGCAGCGACTCCCCGCTCAGCACCAGCACATAGGCGCGGGTGCTCGCGCTCAGCTCCAGGCCGAGCAGCTCGCCGTGGAGCGTCCTGGCGTCCTCCGACCGGCTCTTGTCGGTCAGATAGCGCGCGAGCAGGAGCTGAGAAGGAAGAGACAGCGAACCGGTCTTGTCCGCGGCCTGGAGCAGGCGGGCTTCCTCGCGGGCGGCCTCGTAGTCATCGAGGTCGAGCAGCGCGCGCAGCAATCCCGCCCGCACCCAGAGGATCTCGCGGGTGCGCGGATAGGCGCCGAGGACGCCGCGATACGTCTTCACCGCCTCCAGGGGCTGGCCCGCCTCGCGGCGCCACCAGCCCAGGCGCATGAGCCCGCTCTCGATGAGGAGCTGCGGGCCGGCGGCGGTGAAGACCTGCAGCCGCTGCGCCGCGCCCGCGGGATCGCCCAGGCGGCCCAGGGTATCGCCCAGCCAGAACGAGGCCTCGGCCGCCAGCGGCCGCGGAAGACTCGTGTTGAGGAGCGCCGTCCACTCGTCGCGCGCCTCCGGATAGCGCTGGAGCGCGTGGAAGGACAGCGCGCGCCCGTGCCGCGCGATGGGCACCAGCTCCGGCGCCACGCGCCCGCGGAGAAACGCCTGGAACAGCTCGAGCGACCGCGCGGACTCGCCGCGCTCGAGCAGCACCCACGCCAGCCCGTGCCGTGAGTAGATTCCGATGTCACTGACGGGATCTTCCTTGAAGACGATCTCGAAGTGGCTGGCCACGTCGGCCCGGCGCCCCAGCCGGAGCAGGCATTCCGCCGTCCAGTAACGCGCCTCGCGGGCCAGATCGCGATCGCCCGATCTCTGCATCACCGCCTGGAACTCCACCAGCGCTCCCTCGAGGTCGGCGCGCTGATACTTCGCCCGCCCGCATTCGAGCTGCTCGGAGGCCACGCCGAAGACGCTGCCCAGGGGATTGCATGCCAGCGGGCGCGCGGGCGCCATGGGCGCGGTGGGGCGCAGCGAGACGTCGCTCACCAGCGCCGGCGGCGCCAGCATCGGGAAGGGCTGGGGCGAGGCCGGCAGCTCGAGAGCGGGCATCGGCACCGCGGGCTTGTCCAGGGGCGGCACCACCAAGCGCAATGCGGGGACGAGATCAGGCGGCGGCAGCGAGGGGCGCGGGATGGGGGCGGCATCTCCCCCCGCCACGGGTGGCGCTACGATCGGCGCGCCGGCTCCCGGCGCGCCGGCTCCCGGCGCGGCGGGAGCGGACGGTGTCTGCGCTCCCGCGAGGCCGGCGGCCAGCACGAGCGCGGCGACGAGACCCAGCGTGCCCGTCCGCGCGACGCTCATGGCTTGCCGCTCTTGGTCTCGCCCGGCTTTGCAGGCTTGCTGCCCGGCGCGGGCTTGGTGGCCACGGGCTTGAGCTGGGCGGCCACCGCCGTCCGGCGCGCCTTGGCCCACGCGCGCAGCTCCTTGTCGGGCGCATCGGTGGCCACCTGGTCGTAGTAGCGGAGGGAGTCGGCCAGCTTCCCCAGCTCCTCCAGCGCGAGCCCGCTGCCGGCCAGCGCGCGGAAGCGCACGGCGGGATCCTGGCCGCCCGCCGTCTCCGCGGCCGCCTGGAAGGCCTGGTGCGCCGGGGCCGGCCGCTTGAGCTTCAGCTCGCTCTCGCCGACCAGGAGCTGGGCCTGGGCGCGCACGGCCTCATCCGGACTCTTCACCGCGCCGCGCGCCAGGGTGGCCGCGTCCTTGAAGTTTCCCCGCCCGAACGCGCCCTGAGCGAGATCGTACGAGGCCCGAGCCGCGAGCGGGTGATCGGGGAAGTCCTTCCGGAGAGTGGCCCAGGCGGCCTCCGCGTCACGCGGGCGGCCCAGGCGTGTCGCGATGAAGCCCGCGTCATAAACGCCCTCGGCGGTGGCCGGCGACTGGGCCATCAAGGTCCTGTACTCCTGGGCGAGATCGTCTTTACGGCCGTCCTTCACCAGGCGGTCCACGATGGTGCGCCGCGCCTGGTTGGCGAGCTCGTGGCCGGGATAGGCGTTGATGAAGCCGCGCAGCTCGGCGATACCCTCGCTCGCCTGGCCCGCGCCGAGGCTGGCCACGCCCAGGAGATAGCGGGCGTCCGGCACCAGCTTGGACTCGCGGTACTTCTGGGGGAAGGGCCGCAGCAGCGCGATCGCCTCCTCGTGGCGCTTGCCCTCCACGAGGGCGCGGGCGAGATGATAGGAGGCCGAGGGCGCGGTGACGTGCTCGGGGAAGGCGTCGAGGAGCTGGCGAAAGGCGGCGATGGCGGCGTCCCGGCGCTTGAGCTCGAGCTGGGACCAGGCCAGCCCGTACAGCGCATCCGGCGCGAACGGCGAGGCGGCATTGGCGGCGATGAGCGCGTCGTATGCGGCGCGGGCGGGTTCGAAGCGGCCCATGCGGAAAAGGGTCTCCGCCTCCCAGAAGCGGGCCTCCTCGGGCTTGCCCGGGGGCGGCGTGAGCGTCTGAGCCTGTCGGAACGCGGCCAGCGCGGGCTCATAGGCGCCCTGCGCCAGACGCACCTTGCCGAGCAGCAAGGTGGCCTCGGGAACCCTGGGGTCGGCGGGATAGCGCTGGAGGAGGCGCTCCAGTGAAGCGCCGCTGACGGCGTGAAGCTTGTCGTCGAAGGCCCGCTCAGCCACCAACCATAGGCGGCCGGCTTCGTCGAGCGCCGCCGCCGGCCCCGGCGCTCCCGTGAGGAGCGTCGTCCAGGCCGCGCACGCGAGGAGGCGAGCGAGAAGGCCTGACCGCAATCGCGTCATGCCCTTTCACCGTACCACGGGGGCGGCGGGGCTTCATCCTCAGAACTTCAGCCGAACGCGATAGGTGAGCTTGACCGCGCCTTCCTTCGGCACCGCGATCTCGTACTTGAGCGTGTGCGCCTCCACCTTTTCCCAGGCATGGGTAGAGGTGAGCATCTGCCAGTCGCCCGGCACGGGCTCGATCACGGTCACCGTCTGCGGCTCGGTCTTGTGGTTGCGCAGGGAGATCTCCCATTCCACCTCGTAGAGATTCCCGCCGATCTTGCGCCAGTCCTTCTGGGTGCGCTCCGCCACCACGTCGAAGGCATTGCCGAGCTTGATCTTCACCCGCTCGTCCTTCGCGGTGTGGTCGATCCAGTCCTCGCCGATGAACTGCTGGCTGCCGGCGCTGTCCGCCTTGTAAACGCGCACCTTGCCCTTGGGCAGCGGCAGCCCGAGCCGGTTCTCCCTGGTGTTCCGGATCTCGAGGTAGGCCGCGACCTTCTGGTTGGACACCGGCACCCCGTAGGCGTTCCGGTAGTACTCCTGGGCGCCGTAGTAGATGAGCTCTTTCTTCACCGGCACGTCCGCGGCGGACATCAGGGTGAGCTGCTTGGTCTGGTTGTCCTTGATCGTCGTCCGGCCGTCGAGCGTGTAGAGGTGATACTCGAAGAGGCCCTCGGCGGCGAACTCCTGGGTGGCCGAGGCCGGAGAGGCGGCCTTGGCCGCGATGTCCATCATCCGGCCCTCGCGGCGCGCGTCGCGGGCGCGGTTGACGTCACCCGCCACCAGCTTGAGCGCGGCATTGCCGAACGTGGCCCCGCTCTTGTTGTCCACCGTGACCCAGCCGGTGAGGTCGGTCTTGCTGTCGGCCGCGTTGATCACCATCACGTAGTCCGCCCGCCAGGTGATGCCCCCGGTGAGATAGGAGGCCTCCACGCGCTGCGTCCGGTCCGTCTGGTTGCGCAGCAGCCACTTCAACGTGGGCTGGGACACGAGATTCTCGGGCAGAGCGGGCAGTACCACGCGGCCGTGGTGGCCGAGGTGGATCTGGCCGTTGATGTCGTACACCGGCCCGTTGGTCGAGAGCAGGGTGGCCTCGACATAGGTGGCGTCATTGCCGTAGAGCCGCACCTTCCGGCCCACGTACTTTTCCAGGAGCTTCTGGCTCGAGATGAGGTCGTACTCGTAGTTCTGCTCCAGGATCCGGAGACCGGCGGGATCGGTGAGGGAGCGGAGGTGCACCGTGGTGGGGTCGATCTGCGCCGCCACGTCCATGAACGCCACCTCGTGGAGTCCGGTGGGCAGGCGGATCTCGCGCATGTCCTTCACGAGGCCGAGATTGCCGTTGTAGATCGTCACCATCACGTCCTTCTGAGTCTCGCGCGTGATGGGAATTGAGGCCGCCGCCGCGATCTGCGCGGAAGCGAAGAGATAGATCAGGGCGAGTGCCGCCAGCTTGCGCTTCATGGGATCGTCCTCCTGGTTCGACCGGGCTGAGTGTGTCTGCCCGGTTAGACCGGAGGGGCCGGCGAAAGTTCCCGCTCAGCTCCCCACGCGAACCTGCAGCCGGACGCGGGCGGGCGGGCTGGCCGGCTCACGGTCGGCGGTCCAGCGACCGATGCCCGCGAGGCCCCGAACGAACTCGGCATACACCTCGCGCGGCACGATCCATTCGATGAGGGCGCCGTCCGGCTCATCGCGACGGAAGGCCTGGGTGACGCCCAGCCGCGCGCCCAGATCGGCGAGCGCGCGATCCGCCGCGGCGCGATCCGCCACCGACAAGCGGCCCGAGGCGTCGGGCGCGACGAACAGGCGGGCCGGAACCTGGCGGGCGCGGGCGGACAGATCCCCCGACGATTCGGAGGGACCGACGCGATCGATGGGCCGAGACACTTCGGACTGTGGCCGCGCCCCGCTCTTCTCGCGCGCCTCGGGCGCGACGTCTGCGGGCGGGGCCGCGGCCGCCGGGGGGGCCGGCGGGGCAGCCGGAGACTGGCTCGGCGCCTTGTCCTTCATGAGATTGGTGGCCGCCGGGGGAGCCTCGCGCGCATCCGAGCGTCCTTCGGGCGCGACCGGCGTCTTTCGAGCGTCCACCTTCGACTGGAGCTTCGCTTCCGGCCTTGCCTCGAGCCTGGGCGCGGGCGGCGTCACGGGCCGCGATGGGGGCGCCTCGGCCTTGGCGGGCGCATCGGAGAGGGCAGCCTCGCGCTCCTTCTTCTTCCCGGCCTGGTCCTCCTCCGCGGTGCGGTGAGCTTCCGCGGGCGCGCTCGGGGAGGGCGCGGGCGTCCCGCGCACCGCGGGCACGGCCGGCGGGGCCGGCGTGGCGGGTGGCGACACGGGCACCGGCGCCGACACCGGCGGCTCCTGGCGCGCCGCCTGCTGGAGCTCCGGCGTGTTCTGGAAGACGTAAACGGCGCCGAGCGCCACCAGCATGATCGCGGCCGCCTCCAGGGGGAGCTTCACCCGCAGCGGCTGGAAAAGTCGCCGCCCCAGGCGGCGATGCCAGGGCAAGGGCCGCGCCGCCTCGAGCACGCGATCCACGAAGCCCTGCGGCGCGCGCGCCGCCGGCAACGCGTGGATCATGCTCAGCGTCCTCGCGAGGGCGGCCAGCTCCGCCGTGCACTCGGCGCAGGTGGCCAGATGCGCCTCCACCTGGGCGCGCTCGTCCGGCGCGAGCTCGCCGTCGAGCAGGGCGGAGTGAAGCAGCCGGTTGTCGGCGCAGTTCATGGGAGAAATCGCTCCAGCTTCTCCTTGAGGTCCAGGCGCGCGCGGTGCAGGCGCGAGCGCACGGTGTTCAGCTCGAGCGAAAGCGCCGCGGCGATCTCGTCATAGGTGAGTCCTTCGATATCGCGCAGCACCACCACGATACGCCGATCCTCGGGGAGCTCGGCGATGGCGCGGTGAAGCGCCGCCTCCCGCTCGCTCCGCTCGAGGTCCGCCCCGGGCTCGCCGCCGGCGGCGGGAAGCCGGTCCAGCCCCTCAGCGCGGGCGCGCGACATCCGGCCCTCGCCCGACGCGAGACGATTGAGACAGAGGCGGGAGGCGATCGCATAGAGCCAGGTCGAGAGCTTGGCGTCTCCACGGAAGTCGGCCAGCGCTCGATGCGCCCGGAGAAAGGTCTCCTGGGCCACTTCCTCGGCCTCGGCCGAGCTCCCCAGCATGCGTGCCGCCACGCCGAACACTCGGTGCTGATAAGTCTTCACGAGCTCCTCGAAGGCTCGGGCCTCGCCGGCCCGCAACCGGTCCAGCAGCTCCTTGGGCTCAGAAGGGCTCTCTCCACGCACAGTTAGACCATACCGCCCGGCCGAAGTTCCTTCCTCCTAAAAGACGCGCCCCGCCAGCCCCGAAGGAATATATTGACGCATGTAGCCATAAGTGTCATAGTGGCCTATGACATTAAGCAATTACCCGATTCTGGAGGCTCGGTCGTCATGAACATGCACATTGAAGAGTATCTGGCCCACGAAAAGCTCGCGGAGGCGCGGGCGCGGGCTGCCACCCATCTGATGCTCCAGGCCGCCGATCTGGAACGCCCCGGGGTTCGCGTCGCGGTTGGTCTGGCGCTGATCCGCACCGGCCGCTGGCTCGCGGGTCCCGCTCCCCGGACCGCGAGGCAGACGCGCACCGCCTAGACCCCAGCGCGTGGCGCGCGAGTCGTCGAGCATAGTCCCGCCGTCGGGACTCCAGGTGAACCGGCAGAGCAGCGTGCCGGTCCACGTCCAGCTCACGACCCAGATCCGGCATCTGATCGAGGCCGGGCAGCTCAAGCCGGGAATGCAGCTGCCGACGGTGCGACAGCTCGCGGGGTTCCTGCGGATCAACCGGAACACGGCCGCGCGCGCGCTGTCCGATCTGCTCAAGGACGGCTACCTCGAGAGCCAGCAGGGGCGCGGCACCTTCGTGGTGGACCGGCCGCCCACGCGCGAGGGGCGCGTGGCACGCAGCCTGGAGGTCCTGGTCGAAGAGACGCTCGAGCGCGCGCGGCAGCTCGGCTTCACGCACGAAGAGCTGCTCGTCACGGTGGCCGCGCGCGGCCCCCATGCCAGCAGCAATCCCCGCCCCGCCCGCGTCCGCGCGCTGCTCGTGGAGTGCAACTGGGAGGAGCTCACGCGCTATCGCGAGGAGCTGGAGACGGCCTTGCCGCTCTCGGTGGATCGCGTTCTCGTCGAGGAGCTGCCGGCCCGCATGGCCCAGGAGCCGGGCTTCCTGACCGGCTACCGCGTGGTGGTCACGACCTTCTTCCACATCCACGACGTCAAGGCCGCCGTTCCCGCCGACGGCCCCCCGGTGGTCGCGCTCCTGTCCGAGGCGAATATCTCGACGCTCCTGCGACTCACCGAGCTGCCGCCGGGAGCCACGGTCGGGCTCGTCTGCACGACTGCTGCGGGCAGCCAGAATCTCCTTCGCTCGATCCAGTCTGCCGGCCTCTCGCACATCGCGCCGGTGCTCGCCTCCGCCGACGATCCCTGGTCACTGAGCCGCATGCTCGAGATCACGCGCATCGTGCTCTGCTCCGAGCAGGGCGCCTCGCGGATCCGCAAGACCCTGCCGCCCGACGTCGAGCTCATCGTCTCGGACCGCACGCTGGACCGCGGCGGCCTCGAGCTGCTGCGTGATCTGCTGAACCGGCTCGAGCAGTCGCCCGCCTAGGTCATCGGGAAACCCGCAGGGGGGAGACCCGCAGGGTCTGGACCACGGTCTTGAGCGAGGGGAACTGCTCCTCGTGCCAGGCCACCACGAAGTCCCCGGTCGGCGTCACCGCCACGTCGGGGGAATACGCCTTCACCGCCCTGGAGAGCGTCTGCACCGGACCCAGGGTCCGGCCGCCGTCGAGGCTGGCGCGAAGCAGGATGCGCCGCCGCACGGCGGTGGCGTCCTCCCACACCACGACCACCTGCCCGGCCGCGTTCACGGCGAGCCGGATCTGGTCGGGGATGGTCGCGGTGGATGGATTGATCCGGAGGGGTGCTCCGAAGCGGCGCCCATCCGCCGACGTCGCCAGCAGCATGCGGGGCACTCCCTGCTTGCCCTCGGTGTACCAGGCGGCGTAGACCTTGCCGTTGCCGTCCATGGCCACCTGGCCTCCCCGATGCGGACAGGCGGTGATCTTCCAGCCGTCGTCGGCCACGCGCGCGGGCGTCTCGAAGGACTTGCCCCCGTCTCGCGAGAGCCCCAGCACCATGTCCCGGATATCCCCGGGAAAGACCTTGCGCCACAGCACCGCCACCGTGTCGCCGGGGCCGCCGCGGACGCCCACTCGGCAGCAGACACAGGTATCGCCGTCGAGCTTGATCGAGGGCGCCGGGCGCGTGCCCCGATCCAGCACGCGCGCCACCCAGGTCGCCGCCCGCTCGGGGCCCTCGCGGCTATCGATCCAGGCCATGACCACGGTGCCTTCCGGGGTCACCGCCATGCCCTCGAAGGAGTGAGAGGTGGGGCGGTCCTCATTGACGCGGAGGTGGCCCTCCCAGGTTTTCCCGCCGTCGAGGGAGCGGGAAAGGCGCAGATCCGAGGCAAAGAGCACCCCATCCGGCTTGGGCCGGTCGGAGGACCAGGAGAGATAGACCTCGCCGCCGGGTCCCACCGCCAGCAGCGGCGAGTGGTGCAGCGACTCCACTCCGAGCGGGGCGGGATTCACCCGGACCGGCTTCGCCGCTCCGTCACCCATCCGCGCGAGATAGACATGCTTGTCCTGGCCTTCCTCGGTGGCCCAGGTCACCAGCGGCGTCCCGTCGGACGTCACCGCCAGCGCGGGCGCCGAGGCGTGCACCTCGTGGCCCTTGCCGGGATGCGTGAGCTCGCGGCGGGGACCGAGCTGAAGCTCGGCGGCGCCCCCCGTGGTGCGCGGGACCAGCAGGACGGCGGGCAGGAGCAGCAGGACGGCCGGCCACGCGCGCGCGATGTGCATCACTTCCACCTCCACTGGACGCCGCCATAGACCGCGCGGCCGTCGCCCGGCTCGAAGAAGCGGCGGTTCGAGGCATCGACCTGGACGGATGAGGCATAGGACGCGTTGGTCAGGTTGCGGCCCTCGAGGAAGACGCCGAGGTTCCAGGGCTTGTAGTCGTAGCCCAGCCGCACGTTGAAGAGCGTGTAGGCCTCGGTGCGGGCATTGTTCTCGCTGTTGACGAAGTAGCCGTGGGGCACCACTTCCACGCCGGGCGCGAACCAGAACCCGGAGGCGTGCTGATAGCGCAGCTCGGCGATCACGAAGTGGCGCGGGGCGCCCGGCAGGTCATTGTTCCCGAAGTTCGCGTCGTTGACGAAGACGAAGCGCGACCAGGTATAGGACGCCCGCGCGGTGAGCGAGTCGCCCACATCCCCCAGCCCGACCCGGCGAGCGATGTCCTCGCCCAGCACCACGTCAGCGCCCGACTCGACGCCCGTGTGCCGCGACCGCTCGATATTGCGGTAGCGCGGGATGGTGAAGGGCGCGAAGGGGAAGGGCTGGACGTTGACGTTCTGGATCTCGTCCCACAGCTCGATGTCGTAGAGCGAGACGTCCCAGCCCACGCGCTTGCCGATGGTGCCGCGGGTGCCGACCTCGAGCTGCCAGGACTTCTGGGCCGAGAGCTGGCTGAGATTGCCCTGGACCTGGCCGGGCGCGGTCAGCTCCAGGAGCAGCGGCGGCTCGTAGGCATGGCTGGCATTGCCATAGACCTGCACGGTCTTCGCCGGACGCCAGATGAAGCCCACCTTGGGCGACACTGAGAAGAAATCCACCGCATCGGAGTCGTTGCCGTCGCGGTCGCCGGCGCCATCCCGCATGGTGAAGCGGTCGCGCACGGCGCGGGTCGCGTACTGGCCGCGGCCGCCGAGCACCACGGTGAAGCCCGGCGTGAAGTCGTGCTGCTCCTCGGCATAGAGGCCGATATTGGTGGCCTCATTGATCTGGTCCTTCGTCTTGGCCCCGCGATTGCCCAGCACGTTGTTGAAGTTCACGTCGATCTGCCGGGTGCCCGCGTACTGGAGGCCCACCGTGAGCCGGTTGGCGTGGCCGAAGAGCGGCGCGGCGAGGATCCAGCGGAGCTCGGTGCTCCAGGCATAGGTGGTGTCGTCGATGATCGCGAAGGAGAGCGGGTGGTCGAGGTCCTGGTAGTTGAGCTGGGTGGCCCACTCCAGGGTCTGGTCCTCCGTGAGCGGCGTCCGCACCGTGACGGCGCCGCGCGTGTAGTTGTAGTTCCGCGCCGCCCGCGTGGCCACGTTGGCGGGATCGGCCCGCTTGGGGTCGTTTTCGAATTCCTGGCGGGTCAGCGCTCCGGGCAGGTTCTCCTCGCTCCGCACGACGCCGAAGTCGAAGCGCACCGTGGTGCCGCCGGAGAAGCGGTAGCCGAAGGTGGAGTAGATGCGCCGCCGCACCTGCTCGGAGTGGTCCCGGTAGCCCTCCAGCTCGGTGTCGCTCAGGCCCACGTAGACGTCGAACGGCCCATGCACCTGCCCGGTGCCCAGATAGCCCTTGAAGAATCCGTAGGAGCCGCCCTCCACCCGCGACTCGAAGAGGCTCGCGTCGGCGCCGGTCTTGGTCACCAGGTTGACGGCGCCGCCCATGGTATTGCCGCCGAACCGGAGCGCGTTGGCGCCCTTGAAGACCTCGATGCGCTTGGTGGCCAGGAGCTCGAGCGACTCGAAGTCGCTGAAACCGTCGGCATTGCCATAGGGAAAGCCGTCGATGAGGACGTTGAGGCCGCGGAGGTGGAAGTTGTTCCGGAGGCCGGAGCCTCGGATGGAGAGCTGGCTCTCGTCGGCGGCGCCGAAGCGCGGCCGGATCATCACGCCCGGCACCCATTCGAGCGCATCCTTGAGGTTCGCCGCGCGGGTCTCCTCGATCTGCTCCCGGGTGACGATGCCGACGCCGCCGGGGGTGCGCTCGATTTCCTCGCGCGCCTGATCGGGGGTGGCGGTGCGCTCGTCGGGCACCCGCGTGTCCTCCACGCGCACCGGCGGCAAGGTAGGCGGCGAGGTGGGCGATCCCGGTTGCGCCCAGGCGGGAGAGGCCAGGGCCAGCGCCACGACGACGGCGATGTATCTCATCGGGCCCGTCCCTTTCACTTGAGGACGAATTGCACCGGCAAGCGCACCCACATGCCGATGGGCTCGCTGCCGCGGCGGCCGGGCTCGAATTTCCAGCGGCGCACCGCCTCGGTGGCGGCGCGGTCGAGATCGGGATGGCCGGCGGTCTGGTCCAGCTGGACATCGGTGACCCGCCCGTCGGCGGCGACATAGACGCGCAGCAAGGTCGTGCCCTCGACGCCCAGCCGGCGCGCCGTGGACGGATAGGCGGGCCGGACCTGATAGCCGCCGGTGGGCGCCGCCATGCGCGTGATGCCGTCGTCGGGCGGGGCCTTCGCCACCGCGGGCGGCGGCGCGGGCTCGGCCGCCGGCGTGGGAGGACGTCCGACCGCCGCCGGAAGCTCGGCGGGCGTGGCCGCCGGCTCGCTGGCGGCGACCGCGAAGGGCAAGGTCTCGCGCGGGGCCGCGGGCGGAGGCGGGGGCGCGGGCGCCGGCACGCTCGGGGGCTCCACGACCTTCGGCTCCTCGATCCGCGGCCGCGGCGCCTCGACGAGGCGGGGGAGCGTGGTCGGCGCCGGCGGGACCGGACGGACCGCCGGCGGCGCCGGCCGCGGTTCGGGCTCAATAAGCTGGGCGTCGATCACCGGCGGCAGCGGCGCCACCCAGCCGGGTACCACCGTGACGGCGAGCCCCACGAGCACCACATGGAGCCCGCACGAGGCGGCGAACGGCCCCAGTCGCATGAACTCAATACGAGCAAGCATCGAGCGGATGATTCCCTCCTGCTTCCGAACCGGAGATGCACGGGCGCCGTCAGGAGCTACGAAAGCGGAGCGCGGCGCGGATTCGGGACGGCTAGGCGGGAGAGACGGGGGGAGCGCGACCTTCGGGCTCGCCGAGCGAGCGAATGGAGCGGGTGACGCGACCGGGGAGAGCCAGGGCGGGGCCGGCCGGAGCGGGCGCGGCGGCCGCGAGCACGCCATCCACCTCGGTCCCCGCGACATGCTGGGAGGCCGAGGCCACCGCGCAATGCTCGCCGCGATCTGAGTCGTTCAGATGATGGACGGAATGAACGCCGTTCTCGAAGGCGAAGAGCCCGACCAGCAGCACCAGCGCCAGCGCCAGGTTGCGCCGGGGCCGGCGCGCGCCGGCCACGATCACGCCGGCGGCCACGCCCAGCAGGGTCCACGGGATCCCGATGGAGGCGGGCGCCGCCCTCCAGGCCAGATCCGCCGGGGCGGGGGTGTAGGCGGTGACCGTCACGGGCTCGGGGACGACGTCGACCGCGGGGACGAACGTCGAGCGATGCGCCTCCGCCGGACCGGCGAGCAGTCCGGCGCCCAGAAGCGCCGCGGAGAATCCCAGGGCCAGCCGTTGACGACGGGTCATCGCGGGCATTCTCCCACACGGAACAGGCGCCCCTCAAGAGCGGTTCCCGGAGGCGTCTTCTGATAGCCTGGGCCGGTGAGCCTGCCCGTCTGCGTCTTCGATCTCGACCACACGCTCGTCAACTCCCCGCTCGACCTCAAGGCGGTGGGGCGCGAGATGGAGCGTCTGATCCGCGCGCGCGGCGTCAGCCTGCCCGCGCGCGAGCTGCGCTGGTCGGGGGCCGAGCTTCTCGCGGTGGTGCGGCGCGAGGCGCCCCAGCTCGAGACCGAGGTGATGGCGATCCCGGTGGCGCACGAGCGGCGCGCCATGGAGCTGGCCGAGCTGGTCCCGCACGCGATGGACGCCCTCCGGGCGATGAAGGATCTCGGCTTCGCCACCGCGGTGTGGACCAACAATGACCGGGTGGTGGCGGACTATGTCCTCGCGCGCTTCGGGCTCGCCCCGCACCTCGACCTCGTGGTGACACGCGATGACGTGCGGGCGCTCAAGCCCGACCCCGACGGGCTTCGCGTCATCCGCGCGCGCTGGCCCGAGGCGCAGCACGTGGTGGTCGTGGGCGATTCCTGGGTGGACGGGGCCGCCGCGCAGGCGGGCGGCGTTCCCTTCATCGCCTATCGCCCCGACCACGACGAGCTGGCCCGCCGGGGCGTCACCGCCACCGCGGTGATCGGGTCGCTCCTCGACTTGCCCGCCGCGCTGGCCTAGCCGCCCGCCCTGAGCTGGCCATTCATCCCCAGCGCCTGGTGCAGCTTGCAGTGGAAGGCCAGCGTCCCCGAGGCGGGAAAGGTCGCCGTGAGCTTCAGCTTCGCCCTGGGCGGCAGGTCGCGGTCGATCCCGAGCCCAGGGATGCTGAGGTTGTGCAGGGTACCGGACTCGTTCTCCACCTCGAGCGTCACCGTCTGGCCGGGCGTGCCGCGCAGGAAGGTGGGCTTGAAATAGTAATCGTCCGCCTCGAGATGGACCTCGCGCCGCCCCGTCACGTCGCGGGTCCCGTGATCGGTGTAGGCCACATCGCCGATGCGCACCGTCTTCGCGGCGGGACCGCCGGCCGCCGCCTCGGCCGGGGCCGCGGGCGCGGACGCGATCGGGGCGCCCGGCTGGACGGCGATCTTGCGCGGCGCATTCCCCACCGCGATGGTTGCGATCACGCGCCGGCCCGGAAGGTCCACCACCGAGATGTCGTTCGACCCCTCGTTGGCGACATAGGCGACGCGGCCGTCCACGCTGGCCGCCGTCCAGTGCGGGAGCTTCCCGACCGCCACCGTGCCGAGCACGGCATCGCGGCCCATGTCGATGATGGCCAGCTCGCCCGGCCCCTGGCTCGGCACCAGCGCGAGCCGGCCGTCGCGGGTGAAGGGCGCCTGGTGCGGCGAGGCCCCCACCGGGATCTGCGCGACCACGCGGCCGCTCGCCACGTCGAGCACCTGAACGGCGTCGACGCCGGCAAGGGTGAAGTGGACGCGGCGCCCGTCCGGGCTCGCGTCCACCGCGCGCGGCGTCTTGTCGAGGGGAAGACGGCCGATCTCACGGCCGGACTCGAGGTCGAGCGTCACCAGCGCCGCCGCCCCTTGCTGCTGTGACGCGACGTAGGCGTGGCGCCCGTCGGGGCTCAGGGCCGCGTTGTGCGCCTGCGCCACCGGGATGCGCGCGGTGACGCGGTCGGTGGCGGTGTCCACCACGAGCGCCTCGCCGGCGCCGTAGGCCGCGACGAGCAGAATGCGGCCGTCGCGGGACATGGCGAGGCCATGCGGGTTCGCGCCCACCTCGATGCTCCCCACGATCCGGTCCGTCGCGGTGTCGACCACGCTCACCACCGAGGCCCCATCGCTCGACACGTAGACCTTGCGGCCGTCCGGCCTCATCACGAGCCCGTGGGGTCCCTTGGGCACGGGGATGGTCGCCACCATCCGGGCCTGGGCGGGATCGATCACCCCCACCGCGTCGTCCTTGAAGAGCCCCACGTACACCTTCGGTCCCGGCGACGCCGCGGGCGTTTCCCCGCCGCCCAGCCATGCCACCGCGAGCGCCACCGTCACCGCCAGGACCACCGCCAGCGTTCTCTTCGTCATGGGAGCGCAACCTCCTCGTCGATCGGTTCACACTTGAGGCTTCACTCCCGCCAACGCGCGCGGGGATCCGCCGTTCCCGCGACGAATAAACTCCGCGGCATGGAACGAAGCGGCTCCTCGCGCGTTGCGGCGAACGGTTGCCTGATCGTCCGGGAGGGGCGAGACTGTCCCCAGCCTGGGTCACCCCAGCGCCATCAGAGAACTCCGGGAGGAGCCATGCGTGGATTTCGGATCACGAGAGGATGGGGGATCGGCATCGTCTTGACCGGGATGCTCGCCGCCGCGGGTTTCGGCGTCGGATGGGGCGTCGCCCTCGCCCAGCACGTGCACAGCCACGGTCCGAGCGAGGGACCCGGGTGGCTGGTCGCGCTGAAGCCCGACGCCCGCATCCCGGCCATCCAGCGCCAGCTCCGCGGCTTCGAGACCACCATGGCCGAGGTGTCGTATCGCTACGGGGAGATGTACTTCGGCGGCGTGGAGGGTAACTGGGACTATGCGGCGCACATGGCCATGACGCTGGAGCGCGCGCTCCGGGTCGGCCTCGAGCGCAGCCCGAGCCGGAAGGCGAATGCCGAGAATCTCTTCCTCAAGGGTCCGCTGCCCCAGGTTCTGGACGCCATCAAGAAGAAGGACGGCGAGCTCTTCAAGCGGCGCATCGAGACGATGCGCGCCGCCTGCACCGCCTGCCACGCCGCCGAGAACCACGCCTTCATCCGGATCGGGCTCCCCACCGCCAAGCGAAACCCGGTCGAGTAGGGACCGTGGATCTCTTCGACCCGCCGGCGTCCGCCTCTCCCGCCGCTCCAGGCCCGCTCGCCGACCGGATGCGGCCCCGCACGCTGGACGAGGTGGTCGGCCAGGGCCATCTCATCGGGCCGGGCAAGGTCCTGCGCCGATCCCTCGAGGAGGGCCGACTCCACTCCATGATCCTCTGGGGCCCGCCGGGCACCGGCAAGACCACGCTGGCGCTGCTCATGGCCCAGGTGGTGGGCGCGCGCTTCGTGACCTTCTCCGCCGTTCTCGCCGGCGTGAAGGAGATCCGCCAGGTGATGGCGGAGGCGGAGGCCGATCGCGCGCGGCGCGGGCGGCGCACCATCCTCTTCGTGGACGAGATCCACCGCTTCAACAAGGCCCAGCAGGACGCCTTCCTGCCCTATGTCGAGAAGGGCGACATCGTGCTGGTGGGAGCGACCACCGAGAACCCGTCCTTCGAGGTCAATGCCGCGCTCCTCTCGCGCTGCCGCGTCTACGTGCTCCAGCCGCTGGCCGAGGCGGACCTGGTGGGGATCCTCGAGCGCGCCCTCGCCGATCGCGAGCGGGGGCTCGCGGGCGCGGGTGTGACGGCGGAGCCGGACGCCCTCCGGCTCCTCACCGTGATGGCCGGCGGCGACGCGCGGAGCGCGCTCAATATCCTCGAGCTGGCGGTGGAGCTGGAGGCGGCGCGTCCCGGCACCGAGCGGCGCCTCACCGCGGGCGCCATCCGCGAGGCGGTCCAGAAGAAGGCGCTCCTCTACGATAAGGCCGGCGAGGAGCACTACAACCTCATCTCCGCCCTGCACAAGTCGCTGCGCGACTCGGATCCGGACGGCGCGCTGTACTGGCTGGGGCGCATGCTCGACGCGGGCGAGGATCCCCTGTACGTCGCGCGCCGGCTGGTGCGCTTCGCCTCCGAGGACGTGGGCAACGCCGACCCCGCCGCCCTCCGTCTCACGCTCGACGCCAAGGAGGCGTATCACTTCCTCGGCACGCCCGAAGGCGAGCTGGCGCTGGCCCAGGCCGCCTGCTATCTCGCGCTGGCTCCCAAATCCAATGCCGTCTACGCGGCGTGGAACGCGGTGCGCGACGACATCCGGGAGCTGCCCGCGGAGCCGGTCCCGCTGCACCTGCGCAATGCCCCCACCGGGCTCATGGCCGGCCTCGGCTACGGCAAGGGGTATCAGTACGCGCACGACGCGCCCGACGCGGTGGTGGATCAGGAGCATCTCCCGGATGCCCTGCGCGGACGGACCTACTACCGGCCCACCGATCGTGGGCAAGAGAAGGACCTGGCGGCCCGCCTCCGCCAGTGGCGCGAACAACGCCGGGCGCGAAGCGGCGCCAAGCCCCAACCATGAGCGCGCGGGCGCCGCCACGGAGTTGTCGCGCCGTTCTTCCGCCGTCTGATACAACGGAACGTATGGCGCGCGAGCGAACGGACGGCAGGCTCCGGGTGGGCGTGGTATTCGGCGGGCGCTCCGGCGAGCACGAGGTGTCGCTGGCGAGCGCGGCCTCGGTGATGGCGGCCATGGACGGCGCCCGGTTCGAGGTGGTGCCGATCGGAATCACGCGCGAGGGGCGCTGGCTCGTGGGCGGCGATCCCATGCGCGCCCTCACCGAGGCCGCCTCCCGTCAGGCGCTCACGGAAGGCGGGGCGGAATCCGACGTCAAGCGCGGGCTCGCCGCGCGGGCCTCGAGCGCGGCGGGGAGCACGTCGCTCGCTCGCCTCGAGACCTCGGAGAGCCTGCCGCCGCGCCTCCGTCAGGAGCTCGATGCGGTGATCGTCATGCTCCACGGCCCTCGCGGCGAGGACGGCACCATCCAGGGGCTGCTCGAGCTGGCGGACATTCCCTATGTGGGCGCGGGTGTGCTCGGCTCGGCCATCGGGATGGACAAGGTGGCCATGAAGGACATGTTCCGCGCCCATGGGCTTCCCGTGGTTGACTACCTGGCGGTGGCTCGTCACGACTGGGAACGGGATCCCGAGACGGTGCGAGCCGAAATCGCCCGCCGCATCGGCTTCCCCTGCTTCGTGAAGCCGGCCAATCTGGGCTCCAGCGTGGGCATCAGCAAGGTCAAGGCGCCGGAAGCCCTGCCCGCCGCGCTCGTGCAGGCCGCGCTCCACGATCGGCGGCTGCTGGTGGAGCGCGCGGTGGTGGCGCGCGAGGTCGAGGTGGCGGTGCTCGGCAATGACGCGCCCGAGGCCTCGCTGCCGGGCGAGGTGCGCTTCGCCGGCGAATGGTACGACTACGAGACGAAGTATGCCGAGGGGCAGACCACCTTCCAGATCCCGGCGCCGCTCTCGCCCGAGACGACCGCGCGCGTGCGCGAGCTGGCCGTCCGCGCCTTCAAGGCCATCGACTGCGCCGGCATGGCGCGCGTGGACTTCTTCATCGAGGCGAGCGATCGCGTGCTCGTCAACGAGATCAATACCATCCCGGGGTTCACCGCGACCAGCGCCTATCCGCGGCTCTGGGAGGCGACCGGCCTGCCCTACCCGGCCCTCATCGCGCGCCTGATCGAGCTGGCTCTCGAGCGGCGCTGAGGGCACGCGCGGGGCCGGGCATGCCCCTCACCCCCGCCCATGCCGCCGCGGTCGTGCCACTGTGGCGGCTGCTGGGATCCCGCGCCGTCCTCTCCGCGCTCGTCATCGGCAGCATGACGCCCGACTTCGCCTATTTCCTTCCCCTCGGGGTGCGGCGCGCCGAGAGTCACAGCCTCGCCGGCCTGGCCTGGTTCGTCCTCCCCGTCGGTCTCGCGACCTACCTGGTCTTCCATCTGCTCGTCAAGACGCCGGTGGCGGCCCTCCTGCCGGCGGCGGTGCGGGATCGGCTCACCGCCCGCCGCCTCGCCGCGCCCGCGCTGCCCGCCGCGCCATGGCCGACGGTGCTCCTCTCGCTCCTGCTGGGCGCGCTCACTCACCTCATCTGGGATTCGTTCACTCACGCCGGGGCGGCGGGCGTGCGGGCGTTTCCCATCCTCGCCACGCGGCTCGGCACCGTCTCGGGCTACGAGGTGTTCGTGTTCAAGCTGCTCCAGCATGGGAGCACCGTGGCCGGCCTGTGCCTGCTCGGGTTCTGGCTCGCCCGCTGGCTTCGCTCGATCTCCCCGCCGGCGATGCCGCCCGCCCCGCCGTTGCGCGGCGGAGCCCGCGCGGCGCTGGTGGTCGTGATCATCGGGGCGCTGCTGGCCGGCGCGGCCCATGGCGCGATGGCGGGACGCTGGCCGAATGTGCCGGTGGTCGGCGCGTCTCACTCGCTGTGGGGAACCATCATCGGCGGCATCCAGGGGCTGTGCGGCGCCCTGGTGGGCCTGGGCGTCGCCTGGCGGCTCGTCGCGCTCCGGGCGCGCGGCGGCGCGCCCGCGGACGCGGGCGAGCGCCCGAGATGAGCCCGGCGGCGCGCAGCGGCGCCCCGGAGGGCGCCCGCCCGCCGTATGATGCGAGGAGGATGCGCATCGTCATCGCGGGCGGCGGCACGGGGGGGCATACGAGCGCGGGCCTCGCGGTGGCCGCGGCCCTGGTGCAGCGCGGAGTGGAGGTGCACTGGATCGGCAGCCGCCGCGGCCTGGAGGCGCGCCGCGCCCCCGAAGCGGGCCTGGCCTTTCACGCCATCTCCACGGGCAAGCTCCGCCGCTACTGGGACTGGCAGAACGTGCCCGACCTGAGCCTGCGGGTTCCCGCCGGCTTTGCCCAGTCCTGGCGCCTCCTGCGGCGACTCAAGCCCCGTCTGCTCTTCGCCACCGGGGGCTTCGTCGCCCTTCCGCCCGCGCTGGCCGCGCGCATGCTCCGCATCCCCGTGGTCGTGCACGAGCAGACGGCCGTGCCCGGCCTCGCCAACCGCGTGGCCGCGCGCTTTGCCCGACGCGTGGCGCTGACCTTCCCGCTCAGCGGCGGCGAGATCCCGGCCGAGCGCTCCGTGCTCACCGGCAACCCGCTCCGGCCGGAGCTGGCCGGCGGCTCGCGCGAGGATGGCTGCCGGCTCCTGGGCTTCGACCCGGCCGAGCCCGTCGTCTATTTCACCGGCGGATCGCAGGGCTCTCACAAGCTCAACCGTACCCTGGGAGCCGTGCTGGCGCCCCTGCTCGAGCGCACCCAGCTCGTGCACCAGTGTGGCGATCACCCGACGACGGGCGACCGCGCCTGGCTCGAGGCCGCCGCGGCGCGGCTGCCCGCCGCCCTGGCGCGCCGCTACGCGCTACGGCCCTATATCGGCGCCGAGCTCCGCGACATCTTCGCGGCGGCGGAGCTGGTGGTCGGGCGAAGCGGGGCGGGCACGGTGAACGAGTGCTGTCAGCTGGGACGCGCCGCGCTGTACATCCCGCTGCCGGGCACCAGCGGGGACGAGCAGACGGCGAACGCGCGGCTGGTGGAGGCCGCGGGAGGCGCCGTGCTCTTGCCGCAGATCTCCCTGTCGCCCGAGCGTCTCCTGGAGGCCATCACGCGCCTTCTCGCGGACCGCGCCGAGCTGGCCCGCATGGGCGAGCGCGCCCGCGCCCTGGCCGTGCCCGACGCCGCGGATCGCATCGCGCGCCTCGTCCTCGAGGCGGCGGGCGCCTGAGCCCAGCGCGTGCTTGGCGTCACCCTGCTGCTCCAGGCCACCCTCACCCTCGGCGTCGCGGGGCCCGCGACCTCGGCGGAGTACCTTCCCGTGCGCCTGGCCGAGTCCGGAGGCCACTTCGCCTCGGAGAAGGTCGCGGCGCGCCTGCAGAGGATCCGGAGCCCGGCCGAGGCCGCCGAGGCGCTGGCCGCCGGCCGCGTGGATCTGGCCGCCACCACGCTCGACGCTGCCCTACGCCTGGGGCATGTGCACGGCGTCCCGCCTCGCCTGGTCTTCGGGCTGACGTCGGCGCCGCCGGTGGCGCTGCTCGTGCCCGCGGACCGGCGCGCCGAGATCGTCGACGTGGCCGCCCTGGCGGGGAAGACCGTCGGCATCCCGGCGCCGGGCACGCCGGAGGCCGCGGTCCTGGCGGGCCTGCTCGCGACAGCGGGACTCTCGATCGAGCGAGTCACGGCGGTGAGCCTCGGAGAGCCGCGGTTGGCGCGCGCGCTCGTAGCGGGCGAGGTCGCCGCCGCGGTGCTGGCCGACCCCTGGGCCAGCCGCCTGGTTCAGGAGGGCCGGGCGGCCGTGCTCGCCGACCTGCGCCAGCCGGGCGGGGCCGAGCGCTGGCTGGGCGCGCAGGGTGTCCACGCGGCGGTGTTCGTGGCCGGCAATAGCCGCCTCGGCGAGCCGGAGCTTGCCCCCGTCGTGCGGGCGCTGCTCCGGGGGATGCGGCAAGCGCGGACGGCGCCGCCGGGTGAGCTGGTGTCCCCAGCGGGCTCCGCCGCGGCCGGCGAGGAGGGAGACTGGGCGCTCCGCGTGGCCGGCGTTCGCGGCGTGCTCGTCCCCGACGGGCTCGTGACGGAGGCCGCGCTGGAGGCCGGCATCGAGCAGGTTCGCATCCGCGCCCAGCTTCCGGTGGCGGTGAAGCTGCCCCGCCACCTGGAGCGCCTGCTCTTCCAGGAACCGCTCCGGCGGGCCATCGCCGCCACGCCTCGCTGACGGCCTTTCGGCTAGCCGCTCAGTCCCCAGGCGGCCAGCAGGCGGCGCGTCGTCTCCACCGGGAGACCGACGACATTGGTGAAGCAGCCGTCCACCTCCGCCACGAGGCGACCGCCCTCGCCCTGGACCGCATAGCCTCCGGCCTTGTCGAAGGGCTCGCCTGTGGCCACGTAGGCCTCGAGAGCGGCCTCGCTGTAGTCGGCCATGCGGACGCGCGTGGTCACGGACGCCGTTTCCTCCCATCCGCCCCCGACCTCGACCAGGGCGAGACCGGTGATCACCTCGTGGATCCGGCCGCGGAGCGCCCGCAGCATCCGGCCGGCATCAGCGGCAT
Organism: Candidatus Nitrosocosmicus sp.; assembly: GCA_035654455.1. Taxonomy (GTDB): domain Bacteria; phylum Methylomirabilota; class Methylomirabilia; order Rokubacteriales; family CSP1-6; genus DASRWT01. The sequence continues at coordinate 34,076 of DASRWT010000059.1, forward strand.
CCGCCGGCTTGCCCAGCGCCCGGCCGTCGAGAAAGACCTCGGTGTCTGCCCCCAGGACCACGGTCCGGCCGCCGCGCTCCCCCGCGGCTTCCGCCGTCACGAGCCGGGCGACGGCGCGGGCCTTGGCGCGGGCCAGCTCCATGACCGCGTCCGCCGGCGGGCCGGGCGGCTGGGGCTCGGGGATCTCGCTGGGTCGGACGGAGAACGGAATGCCCAGTCGCGCCAGCAGCTCCTGCCGGCGGGGGGAAGCGGAGGCCAGGATCAGCGAGGGGAGGCGAGCCAGACGCAGCCGACGACTAGGTGACGATCAGCGGATTGGCGTCGGTGATGACGCGGTCGTTCCGCTCGACGGCCTGGCTGAGGAACTTGGGGAGGTTGAACGAGTGCAAGTGGGCGGCGCCGTCCCAGTAGCCGAGCTCGTCCGGGTCCAGGCGGGCGGCCAGCAGCCGGTTGATCTCCTCGGCGCCTTGCGCGCGCGGGTCGGTGTCCTTGCTGGCCAGGATGAAGCCCCAGGGCGTTCCGAAGCAGGAGATGAAGCCCTGGTAGGGCGCCACCACCGGGAACACCTCGCGGAGCGTCCGGTTCACCGCCCCGTAGAAGTACAGCTCGTTGATCTTGGTCATGCCGGCCTGCATGGTCATGACGCCCTGGTCCGTGAGGCGATCGCGCACCAGAGAGTAGAACTCCTTGGTGAAGAGCTGGCACGCCGGCCCTTCCTCGAGGGGCTCGACGAGGTCCACCACGATGAGGTCGAAGCGCTCGGAGGTGTTCTCGAGGTACGCGCGGGCGTCCTCGTTGAGCACGCGCGTGCGGGGGTCGTCCAGGGATCCCTGGTGCATCTCGGGGAGGTGCTTCTTGCACTCCTCCACCACCTCGGCGTCGATGTCCACCATCAGGCAGTGGGTGATCGAGCGGTGGCGAAGGATCTCCCGGACCGTCGCGCCCTCGCCCCCGCCGATGACCATGGCGCGCCGGGGATCGGGATGGGCGAGGAGCCCGGGATGGACCAGCAGCTCGTGGTACATGAAGTCGTCGGCCTGGCTGGACTGGATCCGGCCGTCCAGGACGAGGACCTTGCCGTAGGACAAGGTCTCGAGGATCTCCATGAACTGGAACTTCGTCTGACGGGTGGTGATGGTGCGGGCGATGGCGTGCAGGTGGCCCTCGACCGCCGTCGTGGTCTCGAAGAACCACTTGTACTGCGGGGAAAACGTCATCCGGGGATGGCGACCGGCTTGTGCGGCAGGGGACCGCCCTGCGTCATGAAGACGCCCCGCTGGAGCTCCACCACCGACGCCCGCGTGGCGCCCAGCTGCTCCACGAGGTAGTCCGCAGCCACCTGGGGCTGCAGCACGTCGCCACAGGAGAAGACGTCCACGGCAGCGTAGCGATACTCCGGCCAGGTGTGGATGGCCAGATGCGACTCGGCGATGACGACGACTCCGCTGATGCCGAACGGGTTGAACTCGTGAAAGACGACGTCCACGATGGTGGCCTGCGCGCGCTTGGCGGCTTCCACCATCGACGTCTTCACGGTCTCAAGGCTGTTGATGGCCTCGGCGTCGCAATCGAATAGCTCGAGCAGCAGGTGTCGCCCCAGTGCGTGCAATCTCTTTTTCCCCTCCCCTTTCCTTTTCTTCGACCGAAAAATTTCGGCACGAAGTTTTTTCAATGTATGGCCACCAAAAAGGCATTGCAAGAAAAAAATGAACTTTTTTGCCCTCCGGCGCCGCCGCTCGGGCGTCCTGCCCGGCGCCGGGAGCGGGCGGAAAACGGCGGCGCGAGCGGACGAGCGGCAGAGTGCTGGCACCGGAGCGCCGATTTCGGGTAGCATGCGGGGCGTGCGCACGGATCTCCTGACCTTCGACCACGCCAGAAAGCTCGCCAAGCGCCACGGGACGCCGCTGCTCGCGCTCTCCCGCTCCGTCCTCCGGGAGAGCTTCCACTCGCTGCAGACGAGCCTCCCCAACGTCACCCTCTACTACGCGATCAAGGCCAACCCGCACGCGGAAGTCCTCCGGCTGCTCCACGCCGAGGGCAGCCACTTTGACGTCTCCTCCATCGAGGAGATCCGCCTCGCCCAGGGGGCCGGCGCCACGCCCGACCACCTCCTCTACACCAAGCCGTTCAACAAGCCGGAGGAGCTCCGCTTCGCCTTCGAGGCGGGCCTCCGCTGGTTCGTGGTGGAAAACGAGGCCGAGGTCGCCAAGCTCGCCTCCTACGCCCCGGGCTCGAACGTGCTGGTCCGCCTCCGGGTGTCGAACAAGGACGCGGTGGTGGACCTCTCCTACAAGTTCGGCGCCCAGTCCGAGGACGTCCTGCGCCTGATCCAGGCCGCCCGGCGGGCCAAGCTCAAGCCGCGGGGACTGTCCTTCCACGTGGGCTCGCAGTGCACCAACCCCTTCGCCTATGCCGACGCCCTCGCCAGCTGCCGTCAGCTCTTCAACCTGGCCGCCTCCAAGCGCATCATCCTGGACACGCTCGACATCGGCGGCGGCTTCCCCGTCTCCTACGTCGAGTCGGTCATGCCCATCGACCGCTTCTGCGAGCCCATCGCGGAGGCCATCGAGAAGTACTTCGACCAGATCCGGGTCATCGCCGAGCCGGGTCGGTTCCTGGTGGCCAACGCCGTCTGGCTCATCACCCAGGTGATCGGCAAGGCCAAGCGCGGCGGGGTGGCCTGGTACTACCTCGACGACGGCGTCTACGGCAGCTTCTCCGGCAAGCTCTTCGACCACTGCGAGTACGCCATCCAGTCGGAGCGGGACGGCGACCGGGAGCTCTGCGTGATCGCCGGCCCCACCTGCGACTCCTTCGACGTGCTCTACACCGATCGGGCCCTGCCGCCCGCCGAGATCGGCGATCTCCTGATCGTGCCGGGCATGGGCGCCTATACCAACGCGAGCGCGAGCACGTTCAACGGCTTCCCCCTGACCCGCCTGGTCGCCTTCTAGCCCGGCGCGTCCGGATCAAGGAGATCCCCCATGCCCAGCCCCTCCGAGCGCATCAGCGAGAGCTCGATGACCGATCTGTGGAACCTCTGGTTCACCGAGCTGCATCGGCGCCGGGTCGGGCTCACCATCAAGATCAAGCAGCTGCTCTACACCGCCAAGAGCCCCTACCAGCGCATCGACGTGCTCGACAGCTACGAGTTCGGGCGCATGCTCGTGCTCTACGGCTCGATCATGGTCACGGAGAAGGACGAGTTCGTCTACCACGAGATGCTGGCCCACGTGCCGCTGTTCGCGCATCCCAACCCCAAGCGCGTCCTCATCATCGGCGGCGGAGACGGCGGCACGCTGCGCGAGGTCATGCGGCACAAGAGCGTGCGGGCCACCATGGTGGAGATCGACGAGATGGTGGTGCAGACGTCGCAGAAGTACCTGCCGTCGATCGGAACCGCCTTCAAGAATCCCCGCGCCCAGGTCCTCTTCGAGGACGGTGAGCGCTACCTCGCCACCTGCAAGGAGAAGTTCGACGTCATCCTGGTGGACGCCTCCGACCCGGTGGGCCCGGCGGAGGTGCTGTTCCAGAAGCCCTTCCACAAGAACGTCGCCCGCTGCCTCAATCCGGGCGGGATCTTCGTCACCCAGTCCGAGTCGCCGTTCTTCCACCAGAAGACGGTGCAGGGCATCCAGCGCAACCTCCGCGAGATCTTCCCGATGGTGCGGCTGTACACCGCGAACATCCCCACCTACCCCAGCGGGTTCTGGAGCTTCTCCCTCTGCTCGGACAAGGTGGATCCGGTGGCCCACTTCAAGGAGAGCCGGGTGAAGAAGTCCGGCCTCACCTTCAAGTACTACAACGCCGCCCTGCACCGGGGCTGCTTCGCCCTGCCCTCCTTCATGCTGGAAGACGGGGAGGACATCGGCCTGTGACCGACGCCGCCCGGAAGCCGCGGGGCCAGTACTCGGCCCCGCGCTACTACGAGATCGCCTTCGACATGAACCGGAAGCAGGAGGTGGACTTCCTCGCCCACGCGTTCCGGACCTATGCCCGGCGCCCCATCCGCACCGTGCTGGACATCGCCTGCGGGACCGGCCCCCACCTGATCCGGCTCGCCGAGCGCGGCTACCGGATGAGCGGGCTCGATCTCTCGCCGGAGAACATCGACTTCCTCCGCGAGCGGGCGGCCGGGAAGGGGGTCGAGGTGGGGCTCCACGTGGCCGACATGACGCAGTTCCGGCTGCCCCGGCCGGTGGACGCCGCCATCTGCATGCAGGATTCCCAGGGCCACCTGCTCACCAACGAGGCGATCCTGGCCCACCTCCGCAGCACGGCGCGGGCAATCAAGAAGGGCGGGCTCTACGTCTTCGACCGCTACATGTGCTCCTCCTGGACGGATCCCGCGCGGAAGTGGTCCTGGACCCGCCGGCGCGGCGGCGCCACGGTGCGGGCCACCTTCGAGGCCCTCAAGGACCTCAATCCGGTGACCCAGGTCTTCTACGAGGACATGGAGCTGGAGGCCCACGAAGACGGCCAGCGTCACCTCTACCGCCAGCGCCATGCGTCACGAATGGTCTTCCCGCAGGAGCTGCGCGCCCTGGTGGAGCTGGCCGGGAGCTTCGATCTTGTCGAATGGTTCTACGGCTTCAAGCCCCGCCTCAAGCTGGCCCGCGCCCACCACCCGCTCCTCATGGTGGTGGTGCTCCGGAAGAAGTAGCGCCACGGCGGAGCTGGTCCTCAAGCGCGGCGGCGACCGCCGGCTCCGGGCGGGACACCCCTGGATCTACCGGGGCGAGATCGCCGACATTCGCGGCGCGTGGGTGCCCGGCGACGCGGTGGCCGTGCTCGATTCCACGGGCCACCTCCTCGGTTCCGGCCTCTACAACCCGCGCACGGGCATCGCCTGCCGGCTCCTCGCCCGGCGCGACGAGCTCGTCGACGCCGATCTCATCCACCGCCGGCTGGCGGGCGCGCTCCAGCTTCGCCGGACCGCCGGGCTCGCCGGCGACGGGTATCGCCTCTGCTGGAGCGAGGCGGACGGGCTTCCCGGCCTGGTGGTGGACCGCTACGGGCCGGTGAGCGTGGTCCAGTGCCAGACGCTGGGGATGTCGCGCCTGGGCGGCTGGATCGCGGGCGCGCTCGGGCGCCTGTTTCCGGGCGGCTCGGTCTATCGCGCCGACGACGCGACGGCGGCGCGCATCGAGGGCTTCGAGCCCCAGCGGGGCTGGCTGGCCGCGGCGCCGAGCTCGGACTCCGAGGTGATCGAGATCACGGACGGGCCCTGCCGGCTCCTGGTGACGCTGGGAGCCGGCCACAAGACCGGGCTCTACCTCGACCAGCGGGAGAATCACGCGCTGGTCGCCCGCTACGCCGCCGGGCGCCGCGTCCTGGACGCCTTCGCCTACCACGGCGCCTTCGCCTGCCACGCGCTCCTGGGGGGCGCGGAGCGGGCCCTGCTCGTCGAATCCTCGGCGGAGGCCCTGGCCGCCGCCCGGCGCAATCTCGAGGCGAACGGCGTGGCCGAGCGCGCGGAGCTGCGCCCCGCCAATGCCTTCGATGCCTTGCGACAGCTCGAGGCCGCTCACGAGCGCTTCGGCGTCGTGGTGCTGGATCCGCCCCCGTTCACGCGGAGCAAGGAGGCGGTGGAGGCGGCCGCGCGCGGGTACAAGGAGATCAATATCCGCGGCCTGCGGCTGCTGGAGCCCGGCGGGGTGCTGGCGACCTTCTCGTGCTCGCACCACGTCACGCCGGAGCTGTTCGAGGGGATCTGCCGCGACGCCGCCGGGGATGCCGGGGTCACCACCCGCCTTCTCGCGCCGCTGACCCAGGCCCGCGACCATCCCGTCCTGCTCAACGTGCCCGAGACCCGCTACCTGACGGGACTGCTGCTCCAGGCGGTGTGAGGCGGGGCGCTCAGCTCAGCCCGATGGAGCGGCGGGCCTTGACGATCTGCTCCTCGAGACGCCGGTGGACGGGATCGCTGATATCGTCCAGGTCGCGGGCGAAGCGCACGAGCATCCGCAGATGGTTCAGCGACCGGATCACTTCCTGCTTCTCCCCCGACACCCCCTTCTGCACGGCGCCCAGCGCCGCCGTCTCGAGCGCGGTGCCCAGGCTGGCGCGCGACTCGCTGGTCATCGCGCGCGTCGACCGGAACACTTCGAGGGCGAGGTCGTAGAGAAGCCCGTGCTGGGAGGGCTCGGGCGGCACGGCGGCGACCTCGACCCCCGGCACCGCCTCGTTCGGCGTGGCGGCGGTGATCATCTTGTGGACGGCGCGGTCGAGGTATTCGAAGTCGAAGGGCTTGAGGATGTAGTCGAAGGCGCCGAGCTGCAGCGCCTCCTTGGCCGCCTCGGTGTCGGTGTTCCCGCTCATCATGAGGATCCCCACGAACGGATTCATCTCGCGGATGCGGCGGAGCACGCTGAGGCCGTCCAGGTCGGGCATGCGGACGTCGAGCAGGATCACGTCCGGCTTGTGCTTCTCGGCCCTGGACAGCCCCTCGAGCCCGCCGGAGGCGCAGATCACCTCGTAGCCCTTCATGGTGAAGAACTCCGTCAGGACCTCGGCCACCTGCTGCTCGTCGTCCACCACGAGGATCTTGCTCTTGTCCGCCATGGGGTCCCCGCCTCAGCCCCGCGCCGTCCGCTCCACCCAGCCGGGAACGAGCGCCAGCGCGGCATCGAGCTTCTCCGGATCCTTGCCTCCCGCCTGCGCCAGATCCGGCCGTCCCCCGCCGCCCCCGCCCACCACCTTGGCCACTTCCTGCACGAGCTTGCCGGCGGGAAAGCGCGCGGTGAGGTCCTTGGAGACGGCGGCGATCAGGTTGACCTTGCCCTCCACCGCGCTGCCCACACAGATGATGCCGGGGCCCAGGCGCTCGCGCAGCAGGTCCACCACCGAGCGCAGGCCGTCGGGATCGAGCCCGTCCAGGCGCGCGGCGAGCACGGCCACCCCCGCCACCTGCCTGGCGGAAGCGACCAGCTCCTCGGCGCGGCTCCGCGCATTGCGCGCCTCGAGCTGCGCGAGCTGCTTCTCGAGCTGCTTCTGGTCGTCGAGCAGCTTCTGGATCCGCGCGGGCAGCTCGAGGGGCGGAATCTTCAGGAGCCCCGCCGACTCGCGGAGCGCCGCCTCTTCCCGGCCCACGTGGCGGAGGGCGGCCTCGCCCGTCACCGCCTCGATGCGCCGCACGCCCGAGGCCACCGCGCTCTCGCCCACCACCTTGAAGAGCCCGATCTCGCCGGTGGAGCCGAGATGGGTGCCGCCGCAGAGCTCGGTGGAGAAGTCGCCGATCCGGATGACGCGGACCCGGTCGCCGTACTTCTCGCCGAACAGCGCCATGGCGCCGCTCTGGAGCGCGGCCTGCAGATCCATCTCGGCGGGGGACACCACGATGTTCGCCTGCACCTGCTCGTTGACCAGCGACTCGATGCGCTCCCGCTCCGGATCCTTGATGCCGGCCGGGTGCGAGAAGTCGAAGCGCAGGTGGTCGGGCGCCACCAGCGAGCCGGCCTGGGCAACGTGGGGGCCCAGGACCTGGCGCAGCGCCGCGTGAAGCAAGTGCGTGCCGGTATGGTGGAGCCGCAGGCCCTGACGCCGGCGCGGGTCCACCGTCACCGCGACTTCCTCGTTCTCGCGCAGGCGCCCCTGCGTGACCGTGACCCGGTGGACGATGAGCTGAGAGCCGCGATAGTAGGTATCGAGGATCTCGCCGCGCCCGTCCCGGCCGACCACGGTGCCGGTATCCCCGATCTGGCCGCCGGACTCGGCATAGGCTGGCGTCCGGTCGAGGATGACCTCCACCGTCTCGCCCGTCCCGGCTTCGGGGCGCCGGCGCCCGCCGTCCACCATGGCGAGGATGCGCGCGGGCGCGGCCAGGTCGGTATAGCCGAGAAAGCTCGGGCGCGGCAGCTCCGCGGACAGGCGCTGATACACGGCGGCCGAGCCGTCCTCGCCGGCAGACTGGAAGCTGCCGCCCGCCCGGGCGCGCACGCGCTGCGCCTCCATCTCCGACTCGTAGGCGGTGAGGCTCTCCGCCGGCACCGTCCAGCCCGCGTCCTGGAACACCTCCTGGGCGAGGTCGGTGGGGAACCCGTGGGTGTCGTAGAGCGTGAAGAGGAACTTGCCGTCGACGGTCTTCTGCCCTTGAGACTTGTGGCCCGCGATATAGTCGAGAATCTTCTCCATGCCCATGTCGAGGGTCTCGGCGAAGCGCTCCTCCTCCTGGCGCACCGCCTCCACCACGCGCGGGTGCTGCTCGCGGATCTCCGGGTAAGCATCGCCCAGGAGCTTCGCCACGGTGCCGGTCACGTCCCAGAGGAAGGGCTCGCGCAGCCCCAGCATGCGGCCGTGGCGCATCCCTCGCCGCATGATGCGGCGAAGTACGTACCCGCGCCATTCGTTGGACGGGGTGACGCCGTCGGCGATGAGGAAGGTGGCGGCGCGGGCATGATCGGCAATGACCCGCATGGCGACGTCCTGCTCAGGATCGCCGCCCGCTCGGTAGGGCTTCCCGGCCAGCCGCTCCACGTGGGCGATGAGCGGCCGCAGGAGGTCGGTCTCGTAGTTCGAGTCCTTCCCCTGCAGCACTGCCGCGATGCGCTCGAGCCCCATACCGGTGTCGATGGACGGCCGCGGCAGCGGGGTAAGCGTCCCGCTCGCATCACGGTTGTACTGCATGAAGACCAGGTTCCAGATCTCGAGCCAGCGGTCGCACTCGCACGCGGGACCCAGGCAGCGTCGCCCCGCCTGCTCCTCCGCGCAGGGCAGATGGTCGCCCTGGTGGAAGTGCACCTCGGCGCATGGCCCGCAGGGCCCGGTGTCGCCCATGGCCCAGAAATTGTCCTTCTCTCCCAGGCGCAGGATGCGGTCATCCGGCAGCCCGGCCACATCCTTCCAGAGCCCGAAGGCGTCGTCGTCCTTCGTGAACACGGTCGCCTTGAGCCGGTCCTTGGGCAGCCCATACTCCCGCGTCAAGAGCTCCCAGCAAAAGGCAATGGCCTCCCGCTTGAAGTAGTCGCCGAACGAGAAATTCCCGAGCATCTCGAAAAAGGTGTGATGCCGCGCGGTCCGGCCCACATTCTCGAGGTCGTTGTGCTTGCCGCCCGCGCGCACGCACTTCTGGGCGGTGACCGCACGCACGTAGTCCCGGCGCTCGTCGCCCAGGAATACCGATTTGAACTGGACCATGCCGGCATTGGTGAACAGGAGCGTGGGATCCTGGGCCGGCACCAGCGGCGAGGAGCGGACCACACGGTGGCCGTTCCGCGCGAAGTAGTCGAGGAAGCTCTGGCGAATCTGGGCGCCCGTCTTCATGGCGGCATTATACCGGGCGGAATCAGGGTTCGGGGGTGACGTCGTCGGGCTCGAGCCCGGGCCCCAGCACGGCGGCGATGGCGGCGCGTACCGCGCCGGGGGGGTACCCGCGCCGGAGCAGATAGTCGCGCAGACGGGCCGCCGCCCGATCCGGCCGCGTCCGGCGCAGCGCCGGGAGCCGGCGCCGGGCCGCCTCGAGGGCGCGCTCGCGCTCGGGCACCTCGGCGAAGGCCGATTCGACGGCGGCCGCCACCAGCGCAGGGGCAATCCCCTTGGCGCGCAGCTCCTGGATGAGGCGAAGGCTGCCGACGCGCCGGCCGCGGGCTCGGGCCTCCGCCCACCACCGGGCGAAGGCATCGTCGTCCACGTAGCCCTTGCCCTCCAGCTCGGCCACGATGTCGGCGGCGATCTCGCGGGGGGCGCCACGCCGGACCAGGCGGGTACGGAGATCGCGCCCGCTCCAGCCCTTGCGCGCGAGGAGGTCGAAGGCGGCCACTCGCGCGCCGCGGAGGTCGAGCACGGGCCTGGGCCCGGCCGGACGCCGTGGCCGCGCGGCCGCCACGTCAGGGCTTCTTGGAGAAGGGGCCCCCGGACCCCGTGGAGGGACGGGCGCCCGGGGGCGAGGCCCCCGGCCGCGCCGGCGCGGCGGATCCCGTGCCCGGCTGGGACTGCTGCCCGGCGCCGCTCGTCTCCCAGGTCATCTCGCCCGTGGAGAAGATGCCCTTCACCTTGAGGTCGAAGTCGTCGGGGTTGGTCGCCGCGTCGCGGGCTACTTCGTAGGTGATGAGCTCCTCGCGG
>DASRWT010000060.1:0-6754 GCA_035654455.1 Candidatus Nitrosocosmicus sp.
CTTGTCACGCAGCACGCCCACCGTCTTGGGCACCGCGGTCCAGAGCTCCTCGCCCACCAGCATGACGCCGGGCTCGCCCGACCGCATCACGTAGACGCCCTTCTTGTCCTTGTCCTCGCGGCCGAAGAGCAGGATGCGCGAGGCGCGCTCCTTGTCCTTGCCGACCCAGAGGGTCACCGTGGTGGGACGATCGAGGCCGTAGGGCGCCAGCGACTTGGGCGCGTCCTCCACGAAGTCCTTGGCCCTGGCCCCGTCGAGCTTCTCGAGAAAGTCCGCCACCACGTCGGGATCGGCGGGGAGCGGTCGCGGTTTGGTCAGGCGCCACTTCCCCGCCTCCGCGCTCTCGAGCGTGATGCTCTCTCCGCCCAGCGGCCCGGGGAGCTGGATATCCACCTGCCCCACGCTCTTGCGCTCGAAGGCGAGCACGGTGCGATCGCGCAGCTCGGTCACCGGCTTGCCCAGGTCGCGGGCCACGATCTCGGAGAGCGCGATCACCGCCGGCTTGCTGGCCTCCTTCGCGAAGAGCCAGGCGCCGGTGGGACTCTTGGCGCCCACCAGCAGCGCCAGCGGCGCGCGCCCCTTCACCTCGAGCGTCACCTCGGTCTCGGGCGGAGCCAGGCCGAACTCGTCGAGCTTGCCCGGCGCGGCGGACACCTCGCGATCCACTCGCGCGGTGACGACGGTGGTGACGATGCCGTCCACCGCGCCGCGGTCGGCGCGCGTCTTCACCGGCTCGAGCAGCTCCCAGCCGGAGTCGGTGCGCCGGAGCCGCACCGTCTCCCCTTTCCGCTTGATGGTCAGGGATTCGACGTCCTTGGGCTCCACCTCCCACAGGCGGCCCTTGACGGACTCTCTCTTCTCGCGCGCGGGCTCCAGCCAGTAGGTGTCGTAGTAGAAGAAGCCGGCGAGCGCCGCCACGAGAATGGTGAGAACGGTCACGGTCTTCCCGCTCATCGCCCGGCCCGGCTATCTCGAGCGGCGGCGGCGACTGACGACGGCGACAATCCCCGCGAGAACGACCGCCCCCGGCAGGATCGCGACCGGGAGCCAGAGGACAAGCTCGGCCTGGGGCGGCGAGAGCACGATGGGATTCGACTTGGTGTCGCGGGCACGCACCGAGATCTGGCTCTCGTCCTCGGCCAGCCACGAGACCACGTTCAGGAAGAAGTCGCGATTGCCCTGGGCACCCAGAAACTGATTGGAGGCGAGATTCGCGGTGCCGATCACCACCAGGCGCGCCTTCGCGGGCTTCTTCGCGGCGTCGGCGGCCTCGCCGTCCTTGGGAGCGGCGGGGGGAGCGGGGGAGCCCGGAGTGGCGGCGGCCGGCGCCGGCGTCGCCGCATCCACGGTGGCGACCGCGGCCACCGACAGCGGACCCGGCTTATCTTGCGGATCGGGCTTGGCCTCGCCGCGCTGGAGCGCGTTCTTGTCCGTCTCCCCCCAGGACTGCGCGCTCGTGCGCGCCAGCGCCTGCACCGTGGTGCCCTTGGGCGGGGTCTTGGTCACGTCGATCGAGCGCGAGAGCGGGAACAATGTCATCAGCCCGGAGAGGTCACGCGTGATCGGGTGCGCCTCGTACTGGGTGACCACGGGCACCTCGGGGCCGAGCCCGAAGGCCCGCCCGATGGGGTTGAGCTCGACCACCAGGTCGTCCCCCACCTCGAAGCCGTAGCGGGCGAGATATTTCCGAAGCCCGTCGGCCTGGAAGGGCGCGAGCATGAAAAAGGCCTTGCCGCCCCGGCCGATGAAGCTGTCGAGCGCGGCCAGCTCCGGCGGGAGCAGATCGGTCTTGGGCCCCGCCACGATGACCATCGCCGCATCGGCGGGCACGGTGGGATCACGGGCGAGCGTGATGTCCTTCACCTCGTAGTTGGCCTTCTCCATCTGGTCCTTGGCCTGGCTGAAGCCGGGACGCTCGGTGTTCGCGGGATCGCTCTCCCCGTGTCCCTTGAGGAGATAGATCACGCGCTTCGCCTCGCGGGTGAGCTTGAGCAGGCCGTTGGTGATGCGCTCCTCGTCGGCGTCGAGCACCTTCTCGGACTTGGCGGCGACCTTGTCGCCGGTCTTGCTGCCCCGCTCGAGGATGACGGTGCCATAGGTGTCCACGCCGTAGCGCTGGGCCAGGCCGGGCGAGCGATCCGGGTCCTCCATGCGCCAGGTGAACTTCCCGCTGGAGAAGGAGGCATAGAGCTTGAGGAGATCCTCGGCGGTGCGCCGGCCCGGCGTATCGCCGCGGAAGAAGGCGATGGCCTCCACCGGCTCGGCCAGCGCGCCCAGCACCTTGATGCTCTGGGGCGAGAGGCTCTGGCGCCGGTTCTCGGTGAGGTCCCAGCGGGCGTTATGGCGTACGGAGAGCGCGTTGGCGAGCACGGCCACGCCCAGCGCCAGCACGATGAGCACCGCCGCGCCCGCGCCGTAGCGCGCCGTCCGCCGGCCGGAGGCCGCGCGGAGGGAGCCCGCGTTGAGGGCGAGGGAGACCAGGAGCAGCAGGCCGCCCGCGATGACCAGCGCCCACCGGAGCCGCGTGAGCCAGGGCACCAGGCGCCAGAGGGCGAGGGCGGCGACGAGGCACGCCGCCGCGGCGGGGAAGCCCCAGCGCTGCAGGATGATGCTCACCGGTCTACCCCTTCCACCGCTTCGCGTCGAGCGCGCGGAGGGTGAGGAAGAGCGCGAACGCGGTGACGGTGACGTAGTACACGACGTCCTTGGTGTCGATGACGCCCTTCCCGAAGCTGTCCATGTGCTCGATGATCGACAGGTACTGCAGGACCGTGCGCACCCAGCCCCCGGCCGCGTCCGCGCCCCACCCGATGAGCCAGAAGCCCAGCAGCGCCCCGAAGGTGGCGGAGCCGGCCACGATCTGGTTCTCGGTCAGCGAGGAGATGAACACGCCCACGGCGAGGAAAGCCGAGCCCAGGAGGAGAAGACCGAGATACCCGGTGAGGATCGCCCCCCACTCGATGCGCCCGAAGGCGGCCATGAGGCCCGGATAGGTGAGGGTGAGGAGCAGCAGGAGACCGTAAACCGCGCCCGCGGCCAGGAACTTGCCCGCCAGCACCTCGCCGTCCCGCACGGGATAGGTCAGCAGCAGCTCGATGGTGCCGGATTTCTTCTCCTCGGCGAAGAGCCGCATGGTGAGCATGGGCATGAAGAAGAGCAGCACCACGCTCATGTTGGAGAAGAGCGGCCGCATCACGTTCTCGGTGGGATTGAGATTCTGCGCCGCCATCGGCTGCATGAAGGCGCGCATGGACAGCTCGCTGTAGATGAGGAAGATCTGCGCGAACATCCAGCCCGTGATGAGGAGGAACAGCGCCAGGAAGGCATAGGCCACCGGCGAGCCGAAGTACAGCCGCATCTCCTTCTTGAAGATGGGCAGCCAGCGCATCAGACGGCGCCCTCCGCCGCCGCGAGGGCGGGAGCGACGTCGCCGTGCTCCTCGCCCGCCACCACTCGAATGAACACCTCCTCCAGGCTCATGCCCACCTGATGGAGCTCGAGCAGCTTCCACCCGCGCGCGGCCACGAGCTGCACCACCTCGCCCCGCACGTCGCGGTCCCGCGGCGACTCCACCAGAAATCGCCCCGAGCCGTCCGCGCCGGTGAGATCGTCCACGCGGAGCACCCCCGCGATGCCGCGCAGGGCCGCCACCACCGTCTCGCGCGGACCGCCGATCTCGATCTCGATGCGCGCGGTGGGGAAGACCTGCTGCACGAGCTGGGCCTGGGTGCCCTGGGCCACCACGCGGCCGCGATTGATGATCACGACCCCGTCGCAGACCATGGAGACCTCGGGCAGGATGTGGGTCGAGAGAATGACGGTGTGCTGGCCGGCCAGGGAGCGGATGAGGGCGCGGATCTCCGCGATCTGCTGGGGGTCGAGCCCGATGGTGGGCTCGTCCAGGATCAGCACCTCGGGATCCCCCAGGAGCGCCTGGGCCAGGCCCACGCGCTGGCGATAGCCCTTGGACAGCTTGCTGATCAGACGGCGCTGCATGTCGGTGATGAAGCACCGAGCCATGACGTCCGCCACCCGCCCCTTGCGCTCGCCGCGCGGCACGCCCTTGATCTCCGCCACGAACTCGAGGTATGAGCCGACCCCCAGGTCCCCGTAAAGCGGCGCGTTCTCGGGGAGGTACCCGATGCGGCGCCGCACCTCCATGGACTGGGAGAACACGTCGAACCCCGCCACTCGCGCGGTGCCGCCCGAGGCCGGCATGAAGCACGCGAGGATCTTCATGGTGGTGGATTTTCCAGCACCATTGGGGCCCAGAAAGCCGACGATCTGCCCCTTCTCGACGGTGAACGACACGTCGGACACGGCCGTGACGGGGCCGTAACTCTTGGTCAGATGGTCGACTTGAATCATGGTGGGGTTGGTTTGGCTCGCGCGCGGTCGTAAGTATACCATACGCTGCGCGGAGTTCCGGTGACCCTCCGCCGAGGGTGGCGCCGATGCGCTCCTCGTGAGAAAATGGGGCCCGGTGACGAGGATGACGCGGTTATTCCGGTCGAGCCTACGCTCGCGACTCCTCCTGCTGGTGCTTCTCGCTCTCCTCCCGGCCCTGGCGCTGATCCTCGTCACGGCCTGGGAGCAGCGTCAGCTCGCCGCCGTGGACGCCCAGGAGAGTGCCCTGCGGCTGTCCCGGCTGGCCGCCTCCAATCAGGAGCGGCTCATCGAGGGCGCCCGGTCCCTTCTCATCGGCCTCGCCCAGGTTCCCGCGGTCCAGCCGGGCAAGGCGGGGCCGTGCGGCCCCCTCCTCACCGACCTCCGCAAGCGCTTTCCGGTTTACGTGAATCTCAGCATGGCGGGCCCCACCGGGGATATCACCTGTAGTGCCGTGCCGCTGCGGGCCGCGGTCAATGTGGCGGACCAGTCCTATTTCCTCCGCGCGCGCGCCACCCACGACTTCGTGGTCTCGGGTTACGTGCTGGAGCCCGTCACCGGCAGCCCGGCCGTCATCCTCGCCTGGCCCGCGCTGGGGCCCACCGGCGAGGTGCGCTCGGTCCTCTTCGCGAGCCTGGATCTCGGGTGGATCCACCAGCTGGCCGAGCGCGCCCGCCTGCCCCTCGGCTCCTCGTTCGTCGTCACCGACGCCAGCGGCATCGTCCTCGCGGGCTATCCGGAATCGGAGCGCTCGGTGGGGCAGCCCATGCCGGAGTCGGAGGTGACCCAGGCGATCCGCGCGCAGCAGAGCGAGGCCAAGATCACGGTGGAGTCGCTCAACGGCCGCAATGCGCGCCTGTTTGCCTTCACCGCGGTGGGTGGCGGGCCGCCCGCCGACCGGCTCTACGTCTCCGTGGGCATCTCCCGCGCGATGGTGTTCACCGAGGCCGATCGGACGCTGGTCCGCAACCTGCTCTCGCTCGGCCTGGTGGGCGCGGTCGCGCTCGGCGTGGCGGCCATCGTCGGCCACCTGCTCATCATCCGGCGGCTCCGCGACGTGGTCCGCACCGCCGAGCTCGTGCGGGCCGGCGATCTCTCCGCGCGCGCGGAGGTGGATGGGACGGACGAGATCGCGGTGATGGGGCGCGCCTTCAACAACATGGCGGAGCGGCTGTCCGCCATGGTCAAGGCCGAGCAGGAGACACGCGAGGGCCTGGCCGAGCGCGTCAACGAGCTCGACCACATCAACCGGCTGGGTGAGCTGCTGCATGCCTGCTTCACGCTGCAGGAGGCATACGCGGTGCTGGAGCGCGAGCTCCGGGAGCTGTTCCGCGGCGAGTCGGGCGCGGTGTTCGCCTGCAGCGCGTCGCGGAACCTCATCGAGTCGGTGGCGCGCTGGGGCGCCAATCCTCAGAACAGCGCCGGCGTGTTCGCCATGGAGGAGTGCTGGGCGCTCCGCAGCGGGCGGGCGCACGTGGTGGACGACACCCGCTCCGGGCCGCTGTGCACGCACCTGCCCTCGCCGCCGCCGGGCGCCTATCTGTGCACGCCGCTGGTGGCGCAGGGCGACGCCCTCGGCGTGCTGCACGTGGCCTTCTTCGCCCGCGGCCGCCTGGCGGGGGTGCCGCTCACCGAGGCCAAGCGCCGCCTGGCCGACGCCGTGGGCGAGCAGGTGGCGCTGGGGCTGGCCAACGTGAAGCTGCGCGAGGTGCTGCGCAGCCAGTCCATCCGCGACCCCCTCACCGGGCTCTTC
Organism: Candidatus Nitrosocosmicus sp.; assembly: GCA_035654455.1. GTDB lineage: Bacteria > Methylomirabilota > Methylomirabilia > Rokubacteriales > CSP1-6 > DASRWT01. Next base: position 6,140 of record DASRWT010000060.1, read on the forward strand.
AACCGCCGGTACATGGAGGAGACCCTGGAGCGCGAGGTGCGCCGCGCCCAGCGCGCGGTCCGGCCCATGGCCGTGCTCATGCTGGATCTCGATCACTTCAAGCGTGTCAACGACGAGTTCGGCCACGACGCCGGCGACGCCCTCCTGCGCGAGCTGGGCAACCTCCTCCTGCGCAACCTGCGGCGGGAGGACGTGGCGTGCCGGTACGGCGGCGAGGAGTTCGTGCTGGTGCTGCCGGAGGCCTCGCTGGCCGACGGGGAGCGGCGGGCGGAAGAGCTGCGGGACGAGATCAAGCGGCTGCGCGTGTCGGACAAGGGTCGGCTGCTCGGTCCCATCACCGCGTCGTTCGGGATGGCCGGCTACCCCGAGCACGGCCTCGCGGGAAACCTGCTCCTCCGCGCCGCCGACACCGCGCTGTATCGCGCCAAGCGCGAGGGCCGGGATCGCGTGGTCATCGCGGTCCCCGCCGAGGTTCCGCGCTAGGTCTCGGGTCCCTTGCCCGGGCCGGGCGCGGGGCGGCGGGGTCGGAGGACCACAAGGTGCGCGTTCGCTTCTACCCTTCGCGGCTGGGCTCCATCCGGGCTCGTTGCGTGCGCATGCCGTTGGGAGGGAAAT